>JBGTLE010000422.1:0-11894 GCA_041744295.1 Pyrinomonadaceae bacterium
AGAAGCGTGAAATTGCCAGGCGCCATTTGCTTCCCAAGCAGATGGAAGAGAATGGCGTTACGGCGAAAGATCTCCAGATTTCCAAAACCGCCATGACTGCCATCATCCAGCAGTACACCCAGGAAGCTGGACTACGCCAACTTGAGCGCGAAATCGGACGCATCAGCCGGAAGATTGCGCGACGAATTGCCGAAGGCCACAAAGGCACGATTCATGTGTCAGTGAAGAATCTGCACGAGTTCCTCGGGGCGCCGAAGATCATTCCTGAAGAAGTTCTCAAGAAGGACCAAATCGGCGTGTCAACTGGATTGGCCTGGACTGCGGTAGGAGGCGACGTCTTGTTCATCGAAGCTCTGCGGATGAAGGGCAAAGGTGCGCTGGTGTTGACTGGTCAACTTGGCGATGTCATGCGCGAATCGGCGCAGGCTGCTTATTCCTATGCCAAGTCGCGTGCGAAAGAACTCGCCATTAACGAAGACGATTTCAATAACTACGACTTGCACATTCACATACCTGAGGGAGCGATTCCGAAAGACGGACCTTCTGCGGGTATTACGCTGGCGACTGCAATGGTATCTGCGCTTTCGCTGCGGCCGGTGCGTAAGGACGTGGCAATGACTGGCGAGATCACCCTGCGCGGAAATGTGTTGCCGGTCGGCGGTGTGAAAGAGAAGGTCTTGGCGGCGAGACGTGCTCGAGTTTCAACGATTATTTTGCCAGCTCAGAACAAACGAGACCTGGATGAAGTTCCCAAAGAACCGTTCAAGGACATTAGGTTCGTCTTTGTTGATAACATGCGTCAGGTGTTTAAGGAGGCGCTGAAAGACCGGGAAATACCTCCTGTTTCAACGTCAAATCGACCGCAGCGTGTACCACAAGCGGCCTCACCCAGAAGCGCTTAGCTGGAATGTAAAAGCAATGTAATGGGTGGGTTTTGCGCGGGTTTTCGGTGCAACCTCACCAGCCCTTATCCGAATCTCACTCCGGGTCAGTTGTACGCGCCCTGGTAAATTCTTCAGGGCGCATCAGCATTCTCAGCCAGGCGTTTTGCTTCGACTCATCACGATGTCTGGGAATTTCAGACCATCATTTCTTTAAAGTATGTGGTACCAGGGAATATCGGCTTAACTTTGAACAGGAGTATTGAATGACACGAATCAGCAATCGCAAACTCTCAATCCGCTTCGGTGTTGTTACTCTCATTCTCGCGATCGCCGCCGGGTGTTTTGGCAAGAGTAAGGAGAACACCAGTTTTCCAGGTATTCAAATTAAGAACTTTGGCCAGATGGATGAGCGGTTTTATCGCGGCGCCCAACCCAAAAAGGAAGAGGACTACAAAGCTTTGGCTGCGCTCGGGATCACTACCGTTATCGATCTTCGGGACGACGCAACTTCAGATGAAAAACCTGCTGTGGAAGCGGCGGGCATGCGATACGTCAATATTCCAATGGATGACAAGAGCTATCCCAAGGCCGAGCACATCGCAGCTTTTCTGAAACTCGCCAATGATACCGAGACAGGAAAGTTTTATGTGCATTGTGCCGGTGGCCGGCATCGTACCGGCGTGATAGGAGCTGTGTATCGGTTTAATAACGATGGTTGGGACTACGACCGCGTTTACGCTGAGATGAAGCAATATGATTTTTACAGCCGTTGGGGTCATGGTCCAATGAAGAAGTTTGTGCAGGACTACTGGCAGGAAGTTCAGACGAAGAACGGCAGCCCGACGGTGGCGGCCGACCAGTCTTACTAAACTTCGAAACAACTAGTTAAACAAAAGACCGCCGCCATGGCGGTCTTTTGCTGTAGGGTGCTCTCACCGCGTTATTGATCAAGTAAGCGAAACCCTTCTTCTGATCTCAGACCACGCTGTCGACTTTTTGCGGATCGCCCTTTGTCAAAATCTCTTCCGTGACCAACAACCATCATTAGCACGGCAGCTACCACCGCATGGAGAATCTGTGTTTGCGCAACATAAGGGATTGCGCTTCAACCCCAGCGCTCGTCCCCGCGGTCGGGAATGCCAACGCAGCGCCCAGCAACGAAGCACTTCTTGGCGACGATTGGGATCGAGATGCAACATTAGTTAAGAACCGCCTATTCTCTTGATGGACCTCAACGTTTGCTGCCGACCTGACGATCGCTACGGAGTCTTATCAGTTCGTAGATTCGACCTCGAAACTCGTTTGCCAACAGGCCAACCTCGGATGGCGAATAGTTCGCGGCCAGGAATGCGTCGCGGATCTGCTGATTGCTGAGCTGCGAGAGCAAGTTACCAATCCACTTCGCCTGATCGACCGTGATGTCTTCAAACAAACTGCTGCGCTTGCCGCCGTAATGGAAAGAGACGCGATTGTTTTCAACCTCATCTACAAACTCCGCTTCGGCATATTTCTCTGGCGCATTTCTACTGCGCGTGATCCGCCAAAGGATGGGCGTCTTTCCGGACTTTCCGAAAGTGGCGCCCAGATCGCTGATGATGTAATGCAGTTCGTTGCCGCGCGTCCCACTCACCATTAACACCTGGTTGTTTGAATCCTTTATGTCCCAGTTATTAATCAACGCCATCATTACTTTCAACCCCTGCAACTCGCGCGACCCGACGAATGGGTTCTCGGTCCATTTCCATTCGTCCAAACGCTTGACGTTTTTTGGTCTGGCCTCGAACCGAACGTTTTGAAACCTGCCCTTGCCGACAATCTCGACATTAGGTTCCAGGTAGTTAATCTCAGTTTGGTAACCCACGGCCCACAGCAGACGGACCGCGGCAGTCTCCGGTTGAGCCTCTTTACCAATCTTTGCAACCCATTCCCGTCCCGACTGATCACGGACGCGATACTTTTTCGAGTAACCGCCGGTTTGCTCTTCGACGAAAGTAACCCTTCGCAAGTTCGGCTTTGCTCTGCCTGGTCCAACCCTCAGGTTTCGTGAACGTATGTCGCCTGGCCGTCTCCACAGGACCGGAGTTCCTTCGGGTTTCTCTTTTTTCTTATCTTTCGCGGCGAGCATTTCCGGGGCCGCTGCTGAAGTCAGTACAAGGAAAGTTAAGAGCGAAATGCCGGCTATTCGACGAATCATGATGTGCTCCTGTTAGGCACTGCGAATCTCCGCAAGCAGTGCGAGATAGTCCAACAGCTGGGGGCGTTAGCTTATGAACGCAAGCAGGGAACTCTTGAGGGAAAGCGAAATTGTGGCGGGGGAAAACTTGCTTGCTTTCAACTTGCAGCCGTATGACCGACAAAGAAGCTCTGACAGTCGAATCCGGCGTCGTCTGGCCCGCGCAAAACGCGGACGTACTCGCCGCCGGCGTTGAGTTCATGCGCCTTTACGTTGTCACGTAGATAACCGGGCAACACGACGTCCTTTAGATAGTTTTTCAAGGGCCGATCCGTTACTGGAGCGATCACCTCGATTCGATTCTGTAAGTTCCGCGACATCCAATCGGCGCTGCCGATGTAGACTTCGTCTTCGCCGCCGTTATGGAAGTGAAAGATACGACTGTGTTCCAGAAAGCGACCGACAATACTTCGCACAGTTATGTTTTCGGACAATGCCGCTACGCCGGGCCGCAGCATGCAAATGCCGCGAACGATGATGTCAATCTCAACGCCGGCGTTCGAGGCTTCATACAACTTCTGAATGATTTGTTTGTCAGCCAGACGGTTGAACTTCGCCACGATGCGCGCCTCTCGACCGGCGTTGCGATGCTCGATCTCACGATCGATTAATCCCGTCATTTTCTCGCGCAGGTTTACCGGTGCGACCAGAAGTTTTCGATACTCAGTCTGTCGTGAGCACCCGGTAAGGTAATTAAACAGATCCGTGGCGTCGGCCCCGATTTCGGGATCTGCAGTGAACAGACCAACGTCCGTATACGTGCAGGAGGTCGTGGGATTGTAGTTACCGGAAGCGATGTGGACGTAACGCTTAAGTGCTGCCCCTTCTCGCCTTACGACCAGCGTGAGCTTGCAGTGGGTTTTGAGTCCAATGACGCCGTACACAACGTGGACTCCCGCTTCATCCAATTGCTGCGCCCACTCGATATTCGGCTCTTCGTCGAACCGGGCCTTGATCTCGATCAGCGTGGTCACCTGCTTCCCCTGCTCACTCGCGCGGATTAACGCGGGTGGAATTGGCGACTCCGCACCAGTGCGATAGAGACACATCTTAATAGCGACGACGTTTTCGTCTTCGACTGCAGCGTCGATGAACTCGGTTACGCAATCATACGAATCATATGGATGGTGTACGAGGATGTCGCGAGCAGAGATCGCTTCAAAGATCGACTCCTGGCCCAACCACTGCGGCGTTGCTGGGGTGAATGGTTCGTCTTTCAAGTCAGGACGATCGATGTCGTACAACGACAAAAAGTCTTGCAGCGCCAGCGGAGCATCCACTTTGTAGACGTCCTCTTCAGTCAGCTCCAGCGACTCACTCAAGTATTGAATCATCTCGGTTGGCATATCAGAAGAAACTTCAAGACGCACTGGCGAACCAAACCTGCGCTTGCGAAGTTCTTCCTGAATCAAGCTAAGCAGATCGCTCGCTTCTGATTCGCGAATATCGATGTCTGCGTCCCGAGTCACTCGAAAGCGATAGCAGGCTCCCGGCCTCATTCCCGGAAACAGATGTTCAACATTGGCTTCGATGACATCTTCGAGAAGCACGAATCTAGTAGTCGAAAGTCCGACGGGAATTAGGCGTGGGACCACTGACGGAACTTTGATGCGCACAAAACGTGGCTCGAATTTGGACTTTGGAGGATCGGCCGGCGAAGGCTTATTCGGAGCGCTAACGATCAATCCGAGGTTAAGACTTGATGGCGAGATGAAAGGAAAAGGATGGCTGCGATCTACTGCCAGCGGTGTTAGTACTGGCAGAATATTCTCAGTGAAATATTCACCCATCTGTTTCCGTTCATGAGGTTCCAGGCGATCGTACTTCGTGACATCAATTCCCTTGCGGCGCAGTTCCGGCAAGATCTCTTCCCTAAAAACCTTTGCCTGGTTCTGAATCAAAGGAAGTATCCGCAGCCTTAACTCATTCAGCTGCTCGGCTGGAGTCATACCGTCCGGAGACAGCTCAGTAACCTTCCCATCCACCTCTTCTTTAAGGCCCGACACGCGAATCATAAAAAACTCGTCGAGGTTTGAAGAAAAGATACCGAGGAATTTGAGTCTCTCAAGCAGTGGGTTGCTGACGTTGGATGCTTCGTCAAGGACCCGCGCGTGAAAGTTAAGCAGGCTAAGTTCGCGATTAAAAAAAAGTCTGGTATCACCTTCGGCCATGGAGCCGATTGTCGGTAACTTGGCGGTGTCGTACACGCGGTGGCGATGAATCTCTTCTTTTGCTGCAGTAGACATTATGGAGGTACTTCTCCTCAATCCTGCGAACGGGGTCAATAACTGAAGTCCCGAACGATTCAGGGACTGAACTTCCTTGAACTAACAAAGGGAATAGGGAGAAGCCCCTCCCCGGTGAACTGGCAAAGCCCGTTCCAAGATAGCTGTTTGAATTGAACTTACTGTGTTTTGTTGCTCAGGCGAGAAAATCGTAATATTAACGTGAGGGTAGGTTGTACTAAATTGATGCTGCGCTGTGTGATTGTTATGAGATTAGTTCGAGTGGGTTGGAAAACCGGGATGATTTGGAACTGTGCTCCGTCCATGTGCGTTCAATCTCTCGGAAGTACATGCGCTCACTTTTCTACTCGTTCGACGCAACCAAGTGACCGTCGAAAGGCATCTTGTAAGTTGTCCGCGAACGCTGTTATTGGTGGAAAACTTCACTGATTCAACGTCTGGCGGAAGTGACGTTTGTTTGACACCCCAGAAAAGCGTGTGTTACCCTCCGGGTGCTTTTTGGTCCTACCAAACCCGACGTTTTCTGAGGATTCAAGCAGATTAGGCAGAGCGAACTACCTCGCAAATAAACTTGTGAAGCCGCCACAACCCGACCGCGTTTAGGTCGCTAGTGGATTCGCACAACACCTCGTTAAGGAGATCGAAGTTTGAACTTCCCTCGATTCATCGCCCGTGCTGCTTTTTCTGCGGCCCTGGTTGTGTCGGCAACCAGCACTTATGGACAGATTCCAGCCGGTTCATCCGCTCGTGCTATTCCAACTGAGGTTGAGAAGGCGAGTGCTCGCGTGGCCCAGATTATTACCAGGGCGGAAGATCACTTTCGCAAGGGCAAACTGAATCTGGAGGACAACAAGCGAGAAGAAGCACGGCAGGAGTTTGATAGCGCTGTGGATTCAATTCTTGAATCAGGAATGGATGTTCGGGCGAGTCAGCGTCTGCAAACCTACTACCTGGAATTAGTCGAACGGGTCTATCGCGAGGAAGTGCCTTTGGCCCACAGCTCGCCTGTGCAGCCCGTAACCTCGGAACTTGTCGCGCAGAACGTTCGGAAGGAACAGACCCCGCCGCAAGTTGGATTTCGCGATCAGAAGTTTGAGCCTTCCGAGCTCGACAAGTTGAGCAAGCTGGTCTTGACCGATGCAGAAACGAACGTGACTGCTGCGTCAGTGGAAGAGTTGGAGCTCGCGAAGCATAACGTCGACTTTGGATTCACTACCAATCCCTTAATTCAGCAATACATTAATTATTACCAGGGTCGTGGCCGGGGGACCATGGAATCCGGCCTGCGTAAATCAGGTCTGTATATGAAGATGGCGCGCCAGATTTTCATTCAGGAAGGTGTGCCGGTCGACATCACCTGGTTGGGTCAGGTTGAAAGCGCCTGGAAACCGAAAGCAATGTCGTGGGCGGCTGCTTCGGGACTGTGGCAGTTCATTCCAGGTACCGGCCGGCAGTATGGACTGCGGCAGACCGCTTGGGTGGATGAGCGAAACAGTTTTGAGCAGGCGACGCGCGCATCAGCCCGCTACTTAAAAGATCTGGCGAAGCATTACAACGGCGACTGGGAACTTGCCATGGCCGCCTATAACACCGGGGCCGGAAATGTGGATCGTGCGATTTCTCGGGCCGGCACCGCCAACTTCTGGAAGATCTATCCGTACATTGCGCAAGAGACTCGCAACTACGTCCCAAACATTTTGGCAACGATTCTGATCGCAAAGAACCCTGAAAAGTATGGCTTCAAGGGCATCAGACCAGAAGCGCCGCTTGCTTACGATGTAGTGCAGGTTCCGAACGCGACCAGTCTGCAACTGCTCGCCGACGCCACCGACACGACAGTCGATTACATAAAGGGTTTGAATCCGCAGTTGAAGCGGGAGATCACTCCACGTGGCGAGGCTTACAACGTAAACGTTCCCGCCGGTCGCTCGAAGCAGCTGGTAGCAATCCTGAAGCGCATTCCGGGTGATCGCAAAGAGACAGCTCGCGTGATTTCCGTGGCGCCGGGTGAAGATTGGCAAGGTGTTGCCAGCCGCATGGGCATTAACGTTAGTCAGTTGCAGGCCATGAACGCCGGAGTTGATCTGAAGACAACCAATAAATTGGTGGTTCCCAACAACACTTTGCGTTTGACTAAATGGACGCGAGCTTCGTCGACGGGCGCAACGCCCGCCGCCGCTCCTTCGCTGACTAAGGTCAAAGCGCGCAAAGGCGACACGATTCAAAAGATAGCGACGGATCGTAAACTTGATCCAAATGAAGTTGCCAGGCTGAACGGTGTGACCGCAAACACTGAACTGCGCGCCGGACAGGAAGTTCGGTTGCCGGTAGCCGCTGGCGCACCTTCGCGACGACATTAGAAAGTCGACATTAGAAAAAGGAAACGCGTCGCCCTCACCTGTTCTGACGTGTTAGAGAGTTCTGGCGAGCGCGCTTTCGAGGACATCGAATAGCGCGCTCATTTTTTGCCCTTTCACGCTAACTGCATAACCGTGCTCTTCAACCTTCACCTGGGAGCGTCCTCACATGTTGTTCCGTACCCTTTCCGCAGCCGTCTATGGTATCGATGCTGATCTTGTCGACATCGAAGTTGATCTGACACCCGTTCGCGGCGAATCAGATAACCCTGCAACCGTAACCATCGTTGGGTTACCCGACGCCGCCGTCCGTGAATCGCGGGAACGCATTCGGGCCGCGATCACAAACTGCTCGTTCTTCTTTCCTTTTCAGAAAGTAACAATCAACCTGGCGCCCGCCGATGTGCGAAAGGAAGGGGCAAGTTTTGATCTGCCGATAGCGCTCGGAATTCTCGGCGCCAATGGTGACCTTGCCGAAGAGAACAACCTCATCAACGTGTTATGCGTTGGCGAACTCTCTCTCGACGGACGAGTGCGGCCGATTAAAGGAGCTCTGCCGATTGCGATTCTCGCTCGCGACGCGCTCATCGAGCACATCATTCTGCCCGATGAAAACGCGAAGGAGGCTGCGGTAGTTTCCGGCGTGAACGTGTATCCGGTGGCGAGTCTGCGCAGTGCGGTCGATCTTGTAGCCGCACTACGTTCCGGAACCCCGCCGGATCCCTTGAAAGTAGATCCCGCCGCAATTCTGGTGCAGCCCGATCACTACAACGTTGATTTCCGAGAAGTTCGGGGACAACTTTCGGCGAAGCGCGCGCTGGAAATCTCCAGCGCCGGTTCGCACAATATTCTCCTTATCGGTCCTCCCGGATCGGGCAAGACGATGCTTGCGAAGCGCTTGCCCACAATTCTGCCGCCGCTTGAATTTGAGGCAGCTCTCGAACTGACGAAGATACACTCGGTCGCAGGACTTACCGGGCGGACGGGATTGGTGACGGCGCGACCGTTTCGTTCGCCTCATCACACGATCAGCGATGCCGGCTTGATTGGCGGCGGAGCGTTGCCACGACCGGGAGAAGTTTCTCTCGCGCACCAGGGCGTACTCTTTCTGGATGAGCTGCCTGAATTCGATCGCAGCGTGCTCGAGGTATTGCGACAACCACTCGAAGATCAGAAGGTGACCATCAGCCGTGCGGCCATGTCTCTTACCTTTCCCGCTTCGTTCATGCTTGCGGCGGCTATGAATCCCTGTCCTTGTGGTTTCTGGAATGACCCCACGCGCGAATGTCGCTGCACGCCGCTGCAGATTCAGCGCTACGTTGGCCGCAGTTCCGGTCCATTGCTTGATCGAATTGATATTCATATTGTCGTGCCGGCGGTTAAGTTCAGAGAGCTGACAGGAGACCCCGCGCCGGAGACCGAAGACTCCACAACCATCCGCAATCGCGTCATCAACGCGCGGAATCGCCAACAGGCGCGACTGGCCGGCGAGAAGATCTTTTCCAACTCCGCGATGACCCCACGCATGATCCGTCGTCATTGTCGGATTGACGCCGCCAGTGAGCAGATGCTGGAGCAAGCGATGACACGGCTGGGCTTGTCAGCACGCGCTTATGACCGTATCCTCAAAGTAAGCCGCACCATCGCTGATTTGGAAGATTCGGAAGAAATTCGCTCCGCTCATGTGTCCGAAGCGGTCGGTTATCGTTCACTCGATCGGACTTATTGGACGTGAACCTTATCGGGAATAATTATTGCTGCGGCGAGGCAAAGATCGAGACTTTTAAGGTTGGGTAAGGCAACGACGCGCTCAAAGCGCCGCATCACACCCGCGTTGAGGGTACTTGGTATTCCTCCCAATCCCGCGATGGGAAGTCTTGGGGATCTTGGTACTGCTCCCTTGAAATTGCGGATTCGTGATTGTCGTGGCGAACAATGGTGACGAAGTATCTTTAGCTCCGTCGCTTGCCCGAGACAGACGAACACGTGACCGCAGCCGACATCGAGACACAACCGGAATCGGATTACGCTCTGGCTCAGAGAGCGGCTCAGGGGGAAATGGAAGCCTTCGAGCAACTCTACCAGCGTCACAATCGCCGCGTTTATTCGCTCTGTTTGCGAATGACGAGCAATGTCTCTGAGGCTGAAGACCTCGCTCAGGAAGTCTTCATTCAGCTCTTTCGAAAAATTGGAAGCTTTCGGGGCGAGTCAGCTTTTACAACCTGGCTACACCGGCTTACCGTTAATCAGGTCCTGATGCACTTTCGCAAACGCGGAGTGCGCATGGAAACCACTACGGAAGATGGCGAAACGCCGGTGCAGATTGTTAAAGGGACTGAAAACCCGAACGCGATGCCGGTGGTGGATCGAATTGCTCTCGATAAGGCCATTTCCCAACTGCCGCCTGGTTACCGCACGGTCTTCACCCTCCATGATATCGAGGGCCACGAACACGAAGAGATCGCCAGGATGCTCGGGTGCTCGGTGGGTACATCAAAGTCGCAGCTACACAAAGCACGAATGAAGTTGCGCGGCCTGCTCAGGCAACAGAAGACGAAAGAATAGCTTCCAAGCCGCTTGCTTCATTCGCCCCGCGAACAGTAAGCGACATAACGTACTTCCCAGGGATGAAGTTCTAACGCAGTCTCCCCTTGATTGCTCGAAACCAAGATACCGGCTGGAATTCTAGTAATTTAATCCGCGTGGCCGGTCAGAGGTTATAAGACGATGAACTGCGAAAAGTGTCAGGAGTGGATCAGCGATTTGCTCGATGGCTCCATTAGTCGCGAAGACGAGCTTTCTCTGAATCTGCATTTGGCAGAGTGCTTGAGTTGCCTCGATGTACGCAACGATTTGGAATCGATCGTTTCCTTTTGTCATAGCACTCGTGGTGAATATCTAGCTCCGCCAAACGAAAGAGCTCTCTGGTTGAGAATCCGCAACATGGTGGAAGCGGGTGACGCGTCGCCGGCCGTTGCAGTCAAACCGGACCACAAGAGCTCCTGGAGCTGGTTGGGTCGTAGTTGGGAACTATCCCTGCCGCAACTTGCGGCCTCCGCGGCGGGGATCGTTTTGATAGTTTCGTTAACGACCGCCGTGGGCTTGCGCAGATGGCAGAGCCCGAACCCGACCGGTGTTGACGCTGCGAACGCAACGATGAGTGTTGCCGGAAACAACACTGTCCTGGATCGAATGCGACAACAGCAGCAGATGATTGATTACTGGAACCAGCGCGTCGAAGTAAACAAAGTTCGCTGGAGTCCACAAATGCGCGAAACCTTCGACCGCAACTTGAAAGTTATCAACCAGGCCGTAAACGATTCGCTGAGTGATTTGAATAAGAACCCTCACGACGAAGTTTCTGAGGAGATGCTCAACGCGGCACTGAATGAAAAGCTGGCCATCCTCAAAGAGTTTGCCGAGCTATAAGATTGATTATTCTGAGATCGAGAGACCAGTTATTGAAAAGCCCCACGCCGATGAGCATTAGAGCCCTTCTGAGGCGGCATGAATTCTGGCGCCGCTGTTGTTCAGTTTTACTACTAGCCGGCATGGCTTTTTTCGGCGTTCTCACAGCCCTGGCGCAACACCAGATCAAAAAGAATTATCCCTGCCGCAAGAACGTTCGAATAATTCTAAAGAACCTTTCCGGAACGATCACCGTTGAGTCATGGGACCGCGATCAGATCAAATTGTCCGCTACCTTGGAAGCACCTGCCGCGAAGCTATCTCCCCGCATGTCCGCGGAAGAATTTGAGATAGATGTGATGGGTGACAACCCCGGACGCGGCGACATCGGTAACGTCAATTTCAAACTACAAGTACCGGCGGGAGCAACCGTAGATCTTCAGACCAGACAGGGTGATATCCGCGTCAGCAACGTGCATGGCGATCTGGTGCGAGCCCACGTGTTTTTGGAAGGTGATATCGAGTTGACGGGAATCAGCGCGAAGAAAGTAATCGCGCAGAACACGATGGGCCTGATTTTCTTTGATGGCCAGTTTACCCGCGAAGGGAATTACAGTTTCCAATCAACGCAGGGCAACATCACGATCAGGATTCCGCAGCAGTCCGCTTTTTACCTGACAGCATCTTCCCAGGCCAAGAGAATCACTCTGGGAGAGTTCTGGAATAAGGACTTCAAGAATATGGGCGACGGGCGGAAGTACGAAGG
>JBGTLE010000423.1:0-5470 GCA_041744295.1 Pyrinomonadaceae bacterium
CGCTTCGTACCATCAGTGGTTTGCTGCGTGCCTGAGACGCAGGCACCTGAGATCAGGGCTGCCACAAGCAGAAAAACTACTATCGTTGAACGTCGCATTGATGTTTTCTTCCCTTCGGCATTTTCTGGATCAGAACCTGACCTCGACAAAACTGCTTAACGGCGGCGCACCTAAGCTGATGCAGCCGAGGCGTAGCTCGTATTGAAGACTCCACGCGGAGTCCTCATCTTCGATGGCAATAATTAATGATCCGATATTGCCAACGAGCTTACCAGAGCATTAAAGAAAGTACATACCCGATACCCCGTTTTCTATTCTGAAGCGCGCAGGAGTACGGACTGTGCGGGTAGTGATGCAGTTTGAGTTCTTTAAATGAACGTCGGTGGAAGAACTCATCAAACACGGCGTGGCTGGAAACGGCGCCGACGCCGCGCGCGAAGCGCTCAACGCCGGCGTCGATATGGAGATGGTTAGCCGTCTCTACAACAAACACGGCAGCGAACTACTTAAAAGCGGCAGTCTTTCGCAAGCGACGATCGATGAGGCGGTGCGCCGAATTCTTCGAATCAAATTTCGCGCGGGGCTTTTCGAGCAGCCTTATGTCGATGAGAGTCTCGAAAAATCTGTGATTCTCAATAGTGGTAACAAGAGCGCCGCACGAGAGTTGGCAGCGCGCTCGCTGGTACTTCTGAAGAACAGCGGTGTGTTGCCACTCGCTAAGAATGTGCGGTCACTCGCGTTGATTGGCCCGTTGGCAGACAGTCAGAAGGACATGATTGGTTCGTGGTCCGGGGACGGCAAAGCGGAGGACGCAGTTACGTTGCTGCAGGGACTCAAGTCGAAAGCCCCACAGACCACGATCATCTACGCGAAAGGATGCGCAACGGTCAGTTGTGAGAACGAAGATGGTTTCGCGGAAGCTGTGCGAGCCGCCAAAGAATCCGATGTCGCTATTATTGCGGCCGGCGAATCCGCGGATATGAGTGGTGAAGCCGCGTCGCGCACTTCAATTGATCTGCCGGGCCGTCAGTTGGAACTCATTAAGGCTGTACAAGCGACTGGAAAGCCGACCGTGATCGTGCTCATGAACGGAAGGCCTTTAACCATCGGTTGGGTGACGGAGAATGTGCCGGCCATCTTGGAAACCTGGTTTGCCGGCACCGAAGGCGGTCACGCAATCGCAGACGTGCTCTTCGGCGACGCTAATCCGGGTGGCAAGTTACCGATTACTTTCCCGCGAGTAGTGGGGCAGATTCCGCTGTATCACAATCACCTGAACACCGGTCGTCCGCCCGATGAAAAGAATAAGTACACTTCAAAGTATCTCGATGCGCCGTGGACGCCGCTCTTCCCTTTCGGCTTCGGATTGAGCTATACGAAATTCAAGCTCTCAAATCTGGTCCTCAGTTCGACTCGCATTGCTCTTAACGGGAAGTTGACGGTGCGTGTCGATGTTGAGAATGTTGGCGGTCGCGCCGGTGACGAGGTCGTCCAGCTTTACGTGCAAGATGTCGTGGCCAGCGTGACCCGGCCAGTGAAAGAGCTTAAAGGTTTCCAGCGAATTTCGCTTCAGTCTGGAGAAAAGAAGACCCTGAAGTTTGAGTTGAGCGCTGAGCAGCTCGGACTTTGAAACCGCGAAATGAAATTCGTAGTTGAACCAGGAACTTTCAGAGTCATGGTTGGTCCGAACTCTGTGGAGCTGATGGAAATGAGCTTTGAGATCGTGAAGTAGTAGGACTCAATCACCGAAAGCCATGCTATTCGGCCATGAATTCAGTATAACTTGCGATACCGTGTGATGTCGGGATCTCTGAGGATCACATTTGCTGGTCGGTAGTCTCTGTGTCAGGAAGGTGGACCCTGTCCCCGCTTTTTACACCGAAGGTGTTGCGACCTCCAGCCCAGGGTTGCGCGCTTTGGCGCTACCCTGGGATCTCTCCGCGAGTTGACAGATCTACCCCAACGGGGTTGCGTCTCTTTGGTGACCGGCCCTCGAGTAACGTAAAAAGCGAGCCTCTTACATGGATTGGACCAGACGCAACCCCGTTGGGGTAGCTTGCTCGAACTCGCGGAGATCCCAGGGTAGCGCCAAAGTGCGCAACCCTGGGCTGGAGGTCGCAACACCTTCGGTGTAAAAAGCAGGGTCCACCTTCCTGACAATGAGACTACGTATCTTGATTTGTCTCCTTAGACCTTGAGTCTTTCGCATAGTCTCTACCGCGAGTTGATACTGACCTCAGGACTCCAGCAGTTCACCGGCCAGACCAACGTATCACTGCCGGGGCGCTCTGATTGTTGACTTCGCGCCTGCTCATTAGTAAAACGTCTTGCCACACGACGTTCGCAATCTGTCTTTCTCAGGAGAACAATCATGAGACTCTTAGCAACAGCATTTATCTTCATCGCTCTCGTCGCACCGGCCCTCGCGCAAACGACCTGGGATCCGGAAATGCAAGTGAAACTGAAAGCCGTGGGCACACCAAGAGTCTCGCCTGATGGTAAGCGGATTCTCTACACGGTCTCTGACGCCGTTACGACGCCAGAAAGGAGCGAGTTTGTCACTCAGATTTGGCTCGGCACTATTGCAACTAAACAGAACCAGCAGATCACTTTCGGCGATAAATCTTCCACCAATCCGAAATGGTCGCCAGACGGGAACTGGATCGCCTTTACCTCAAACCGCAAAGACAACAAGAACAACCTTTATCTGCTGAACTTGAACGGTGGCGAGGCAGAGCCTTTGACGGATGTGAAAAGCGGCGTCGGAAACTTCGCCTGGTCGCCGGACGGTCGCTCTATTGCTTTAACGATGGCCGATCCAAAAAGGGACGATGAAGAGAAGAACGATAAGGCAAAGAACGACTTTCGCTGGGTTGATGAGAATCTAAAACTGTCGCGTCTTTACGTGCTCTCGCTGCAGAAGGACGCAAACGGGAAACGAGAGCCGCGTAAACTTACTACAACTAACTACAACGTAGTCGATCTCGATTGGTCACCGGACAGCTCGCGAGTTGCTTTCAGCCACGCAAGAACTCCCGTCGCCAACGACTGGACCACTTCGGATGTTTCCATCGTTGAAGTCGCCACGGGCAAAGTTACGGGCCTGGCAAACACTCCCGCTGCCGAAAGTAATCCTCTGTATTCACCGGACGGAAGTTCGATCGCTATCCTCGCAAGCGATAACCCGCCACGCTGGGCGCAGAGCGGCTTGCTGCAAATCTTTCCCGCCAACGGCGGAACACCAAAGAGTTTGGTTGCTACGTTCGACGGTCAACCGAATATCGCCGGATGGTCTGCAGACGGAAAGCGCATCTATTTTACTGAAGCGAAAGGGACGGCTACACAAATTTCTGCGCTTGACGTGGCAGCCAATCGAATCGAGGAGCTTAAAGTTACGCCGGCGGTCTATTCCGCAGTTGCGCTCAACGATTCCGGCACGACCTTCGGTTTTGTGCGCCAAACTTCCGACACTCCGGGCGATGTCTTTGTAGCTTCCGTATCTGATTTCACGCCTGTCCAAATCAGCCGTGCCAACGCAGATGCAAAGTTGCCGCCCCTCGGCCGGACCGAGGTAATTCGTTGGAAATCGAAAGACGGAAAAGAGATCGAAGGCTTACTGACCTATCCCGTCGGTTATCAGAGTGGACAACGTGTGCCTTTGATCTTGAACATTCACGGTGGGCCAGCCGGAGTATTCCTGCAATCGTTTATCGGCGGGCGCGGCGCTTATCCGTTGGCCGCTTTCGCTGCGCGCGGATATGCGATCCTGCGTCCGAATCCGCGCGGCTCGAGTGGTTACGGCACGGAATTTCGTCGCGCAAACATTCAGGACTGGGGTGGCGGAGACTATCAGGATCTGATGACCGGAGTTGATAAAGTCATCGAAATGGGCGTAGCAGATCCGGATCGACTGGGAGTGATGGGCTGGAGTTACGGCGGATTTATGACGTCGTGGATCGTTACGCAAACGCAGCGTTTCAAAGCAGCTTCGGCAGGCGCGCCAGTGACAAACCTGATGAGCTTCAACGGAACCGCAGACATTCCATCGTTCATTCCCGATTACTTTTGCGGTCAGTCGTGGGAAGTGATGGATCGCTATCAAAAGCATTCGCCGATGTTCAATGTGAAAGGCGTCACCACACCCACGATGGTCCAACACGGCGAGGCTGACATTCGCGTTCCCATCTCGCAAGGCTATGAGTTTTATAACGCGCTGAAAGCGCAAGGCGTGCCGACGCGCATGTTGGTACTGCCACGCCAACCGCACGGACCAAATGAGCCGAAGATGCAACTTGCGGCGATGAAGGCGAACCTCGACTGGTTTGAAAAGTATCTGGGAAAGCCGCAGACGTCGAGTAAATGAAACGAAAGAGCATCCACAGATGACACAGATTCAGTCCGGCGCTAAGTGAGCTACCAAGGCCTGAGTGAGTTTTCCGAAGTGCCAAGCGCCTTGGCGATGAGGTCAGTACCGTGGTGCGGTAGCGTCGGGTCAACGTTGCGCAACTCACTCCTTCATCAACGCGGCCCAATTCCTTGCGACATCCAACCCGTTCGGCACATCTCGCCAGAAAGCAATCACTTTTCCTTCAGCACGATCCGCATCCTTCCACTGTCTCACCAGATTTCGCGCAGCCTCTTGCTGATTAGCCTTCGCTAAGCCGTACGCTCTGACTGCATCTGTTTGCAGTTTCACCGTCGCAAACTTCTCGGGAAGCGCTTCTTGAAACTGAAGAATCGCGGCCTCAACTCCCTTCACATCTCCCGTCTGCGCCGCTGCTAGCTGTGCCAGCGAACTCGGATAGGACTGCGGATCGATCGCAAACGCCTTGGTGGCAAATCGAATACTGGTGCCGTAGTCCTTGAGTCCTAATGCCGCAATTGCCTTGACGGAATAAGCAACGTTATGACCGTGCTCACTTAACTCGAGCTTATTGTCCAACACGTAGTCAGCCGCACGCTGAGCCTCGTCATACATTGCCACTTTGTTGTAGGCCACACCCAAATTCAATCTCATTGAGACATCATCCGGCGATGTTTTCACGTAGTGACGGAGACAGGCAACCGCGGCTCGATAGCGCTTATCTTTAAAAAACTTGTCGTTGCCAAGCATGTGAATGTAGTTCACGGGTTGAGAGGCAATGAGTTGCTCCAGCAACGCTGCCTGGCGCTTCTGGTCCTCCGGCGGCGCATCGTCGAGGATCAGGTAGATGCGGTCAACCAAAATCTGCGCCGGGGTCAGTGTGTTTTCGCGTTCGGCTCTATCAATTAACTCCGCTGCTTTCTCCACAATCTTTGCCGGCCCTTCAACGAACTCTTCTTTGAATTCCCGATCGCGCATGTACTCGGGAATCTCACGCAGTCCGTTAACCCGTTGCATAAGAGATGAGAACTCCCGTGTGACTCTATCCGCTTCATCCGAATGCATGCCGAGCCATCCCGGGCGGACGCTCACGGACATACGCGACCG
>JBGTLE010000424.1:0-16148 GCA_041744295.1 Pyrinomonadaceae bacterium
TATGAAACTTCAACTCGCCCCTGGTCTTACAATCAAAAGGTCGCCAATCGAAGGTCAAGGTTGTTTCTCGACGGCGCGATTCCGGCGTTGGCACAAGATTGCCGAGTACACCGGCGAACTAATTTCAGCTGCGGAAGCCAAACGAAGAGCAGGCAGAAAACGCTTGCGTATTTGTGGCATCGATCACCGCTGGAGTCTCGACGGCAGCAAGGGCGGCAATGGCACGCATTACATCAATCATTCCTGCGAGCCAAATGCGTTTATGAAGATCGTCTACGACCACATCCTGTTCATTGCGTTGCGCGATATTGAGCCGGGCGACGAGATTACGATCGACTATCAGGCGACGCTGCACTCCGATACGAAGAGGTGTATCTGTGGTGCGCCGACGTGTCGCGGAACGATAAATAAGGTTCGAAAGTAGATGTTAGATGTTAGATGTCGGATGTTGGAAGTCAGAAATCAGGCTAGTTGGCGGTCTCCCAAGCAAGAGACTTCTGACCTCTAACTTCCTTTGAGCTTGAACTGACCCGAGTCTCTTTCTCACCAACATCTAACATCTAATTTCCGACATCTACTCTTACAGGCGTGGCAGCGTAAAACTGAACCGCGAGCCACGACCTTCTTCAGTTTCGAGACCCACGTGGCCGCCGTGTTGCTCAACTACTTCACGCACAAATGACAGCCCAAGCCCGGTAGACTCTTCGTCTTTCTCCTGACCTTCGCGGACCACTCGATAGAATTTTTCCCACACCTTTTCTTTTGCTTCCGCTGGGATGCCATACCCGCGATCTTCGACGGAGACTCTCACAGCATCGGCCTCCAAAGCAGTGGTGACCGTAACCGTGGTCCGTTCAGGACTGTACTTGATGGCATTGTTGACAAGATTTTTGACTGCCTGAGTGATGAGACTTTTGTCGGCAGCCACTGGCGGCAATCGGCTCGACTGTTGTTGCTCGACAAGCCTGATCCGGCGCTTGCGGGCAACCGGCTGTAGCGAGGTAACAATTTCTCGCGCTACTTCATCGAGCCGTAACGGTATCTTCATCACTTCCTGCTTGTCCTTACGCTGCAACTGCGAGACTGCGAGGAAGGTGTTGATCATGCGCGAAAGTCGCTGCGACTCGTTCGCGATAACGGTAACGAACTCCTTTGCCTGTTCTGGTACGCCAGGTTCCAGCGTCAGTAGTTCCGCAAATCCATTGATGCTGGTCAGCGGTGTGCGCAACTCGTGTGACATGAGCGAGATCATATCGCTCTTCAACTTTTCGTGTGCCTTTACGCTCGTCAGATCGCTGAGATGCACGGCGAGGCACAATGGCTCGCCCTTCTCTGGTCCAGCATTCGCGCGGACGAGCGAGAGACGAATCCCATACGTGACGTCACGGTCGTGATAACTCAGCTCTCGTTCAAATGGCTCGCCCGTCTGCAATACTCGCCTGACAGCAATGGATGGTTCGTCGAATACATCGGTGCGAAAGATATCGAGCAGACTTAATAGGCCAGTGTTGCTCAACTGCTCGGTACTGAGGTCGGCATACTTCAGCAAATTCGAGTTCGCATAAGCGAGAGTGCCATCAAGGTAAGCAAGCGCTAAACCTTCCGATATGTACGAAAGCGCGTGCACACCAAAGCGTTGCTCATTGAGCAAACCGTTGAGCACGTGAAGCGACTCAAATTTCTGTTCAGCAGCGCGAGCAGAAAAGAAGCTAAGGTACCTGGGCTTCACGGTCGAGCGCAGTGCGTCTTCGCGCTGGAGATTCCGGGCCATCTGCGCGCCCACCGCCGCCAGCAGATCACGATCGCTCTCCTCAAATTCGCTTCCCAGTCGAATCAGCATCGCGCCCACGGTCCGGCGCTCGTGTTGCAGTGGTAAGGCAACATTGAATGACACGGCGCCGTTCTCATTCGGTCCGCAGATGATGCTGTTCTCTTTGATCGAGCGCTCGCAGAGTTTCACCCCGCCTCGCCAGGTTGCATTCCGGCCGGCATCTCTCTCATTGAGTGGGCCGCTGCTTTCCGCGCGAACTCGCGCCGCCACCACCAGCTCGCCACTCTCATCAAAACGAAACACAACTGCTTCGTGCGGTGACAACACAGTCTCGATCAACCGCAAGCCACTCATCAATCGTGACTGCACCTCGCTTACCTGCAACGAACTGAGTTTCTTCGCAGACGACAGCAGGTCCATGGTGAGCAGGCGTTCTCGAAAACAGAGTCGGTTGAGTTGCACCAAAACGGCGGCTGTAACCGAGGAGATTAGTAAGGGCATGAACTGAATATCGATCGCCGTTGACCAGGAGATCAGGAGGCTCGCTATTGAGAGCGCGAGCAGTCCGGCGGTTAGTGACGGCAAAGCGCGCCGAGCGCCGAATCCCTCGAAAGACATCGCGGTGACGATGCTCGCAATAGTCATCAGCACCAGCGCCAGGCCGAGCGAAATGGAAGTAAGTTCGGCGTCACTGGATCGGGGGGGTAGCAGGAACGCTTGCTGAAAGGGAAACCTAAACTCTGCATTCCAACAGGCAAAGCTCAAGACCGAGGCCAGCAGAGCTAGTCCCAGAGAGACGAATAGTTGTCTAACAGGAGGTGAATTTTGCAAGTCGAGAACGAACCGATCCGGAAGGTTATGAGATGAGTCTTTGCGTGGGTGGCAAAGCTGAAACGAGTATAGCCTTTATGAGGTGTCAGGTTCTACAGCAAATTCGGCAAACTACAGCAAGGTGGCAATTAATCTTCAGAAAGAGACCGCAAAGCCCGCAGGAGTTCGTCTTCGGCCTCAGTTTCGACGGTTCGCAGGTCAAGGAGCACTTTGCCATCCGCAATACGTCCAATAATGGGTGGGGAAAACTGCCGCAGCCTTCGTTCGATGTCGTCGGCGGAAAGTTGATTGTGGGAGATTGCGATGAGAACTGTGGGTGGGTGGGTGTTTGGACCAGAGCCACCGCCGACCGCTGATTCGCCAGGTACCAGGCTGAAGTTAATTTCCGAATCTTCGGTTGACGACAACTCAATAGTTCTTCTTGCGCGCGTTTCAATCTCGGCGGCCGTCAGGGCGAGCATTCTGAGCGCTGGTAACTCGCTTGTCGCGGTTCCTCGTGCGTAGGCCTCAAGGCTCGCTTCCAGTGCGGCCAGGCAGAGCTTGTCTGCACGCAATGCGCGGTAGAGGGAATGACGCCGCAGCCGGTCAATTATCTCGGCGCGACCGACAAGCAAACCTGCTTGTGAAGCCGCTAACAATTTGTCACCGCTGAACGAAATGACGTCGGCGCCTGCGGAAACTGATTCGCGAATGATTGGCTCATCACGCAGCCCGAATGGACTTAGATCTTCGAGCACACCGGATCCGGCATCTTCATACAGCACCAGACCCGCATCGTGTGCGAGCCTGGTTAGCTCGGGTAACTCCGGTGCAGCGGTGAAGCCGACAATTCGATAGTTTGAGGGATGGATGCGCATTAGGAGCCGCGTGCGATCAGTTAGGGCGAGCCGGTAATCGTCGAGTTTGGTGCGATTGGTGGTGCCGACTTCAACCATTTGCGTGCCTGAGTTTGCCAGCACATCCGGCACGCGGAAATCGCCGCCGATTTCGACGAGTTCTCCACGCGACACCAAAGTGTCACCATCGTGAGCCAACGCCGTCAGGACTAGCAATGCAGCGGATGCGCAATTGTTCACCACCAAAGCATCTTCTGCGCCGGTGAGTTGCTTGAGAAGATCTTCGACGCGTTTTGCGCGTCTGCCGCGTCCGCCGGTAGTTGCGTCGTATTCCAGAGTGCAATAACCCGACGCTTGGTCCACGGCTGCACGCGCGGCGTTAGACAGCGGGGCTCGGCCTAGATTTGTATGGAGAATGACTCCGGTGGCATTGATTACACGTCGAATTCGGGCCGAGGCGTCCGAGTCGCAAACCTGTTCAAGACGCTGAATTGCTTTGGACACGAGTGTTTCGCGCGAGGTGTCGATTTCTTGCTTTCCATTGGTTCGCAACTCGGCCCGCAGTTCGCTTATCACCTGGCGGGCGAGGGCCGTAAGGCGCTCGATGCCGAGTTCGGTTATTCGCGCCGTTTCCTGACTCCGGAGCAGTTGGTCCACAGACGGCAGGGCGCGCAGCGCAGACATTTTGTTGTTGGTTAGCTTCGTCATCTCGGGCGATTAGCATAGTCACTGGTTTGCCAACGAGCAAATCTCAGCATCCTTCGGCGACAGTTTAAAGTTGTAAGTAACCTGAGCGAGCGGTTCAGAACAGCAAGGTAGCGACCTGGCTGCGATCCACTCAAGAGCCAATCGACAGGCTTTCGGTAACCGCAACAAACGCAACCGAGAGGTCCTGGCACAAATATCAACACCCAAATGCCATTTGTCGGTGTGACTTAGGTGGGGCAGCGGCCAGGTCGTTACCGCTCGCCGTTCTGACTACGTTTTTTGAATAAACTGTTGACACTTGGCTTTTGGAAACCCTAGACTCGAATTCCGTTGCGTCAATCCCAGAGACGCATCCCACCTTGAGATTCCTTCCCTGGAGAGTTACATCCCTTGCGAATTCGCGACAATAAATTACTTCGTGCTCAGCTTCGTGCCCAGACGAAGAGCAAACACGCCGACACAACCCTGCAGCCAACGGTGGATGACCAGTTGACGCGTTTAGAAGAAGACCTTCGTAAGCTCAAGGTCGAGTTTGACATCTTCTTTAATGGCGCTTCAAAACGCCCGCCGTACGATACTAAGAACCGCGTCGATACGACAATCAAGCGGATGGGTGATGATCGGACTCTGACCTTTGTGCAACGATATCGCTATAGCTCGCTCGCTTCGCGCTACAACGCGTTCCGCGATTTATGGCGTCGGACGATGCAGGGACGAGAGGAAGGCCGCGATCCTGCCTCGGCTGCGAGGGCCACTGCCAAGCAGGAAGCCGTAGACAGGTTCCAACGAACCACCTTCGTGTGTGACGATGCGACCCGCGACGTGGAGATGGTCAAACAGATCTATAATTCTCTGGTTGAAGCTAAGAAGGTTTGCGGAGAGTCGACTGAGGATTTCTCATTTCCCCGCTTTCATCGATTGATTGCATCCAAGGCAGATAGTTTGAAGGAAACGTTGGGGTGCGAGCGAGTTTTGTTTTCAGTCGACGTGGACAAGGGCCACGTTAGTTTCAAGGCCAAGGCCGACTGATTAGTTGGTCCAAAACAAAAGTGAAAAGGCGGCCCAAATGGCCGCCTTTTCTTTTGCGCTTGCCGGACTCAAGACCGGAAGCGGTCCAGTGGCTTTGCTTAAGCAAGCCGGGGAGACCTACATCTTGATCACTTTCTCGGCCTGTGGGCCTTTAGGACCCTGTGTGACCTCGAACTCAACTTCCTGACCCTCTTCGAGAGTCTTGAAGCCGTCGCCCTGAATGGCGCTGTAGTGAACAAAGATGTCTGAAGAGCCAGGTTGTTCGATAAAACCATAACCCTTCGAATTGTTAAACCACTTGACCTTACCGGTTATTCTAGACATAACAACGAATCCTCCTAACGATTCGGTAAAACGGGCGCAAGGAGCGCAGACAGCAGTCTGTTGTTTTCGGAAACTTCAGGCTAAGTCTGAGTACTTCACGCCGACCAGGTTATTGCTTGTGAGCCGGGCGCGCTTTTGAAGGGGCGCTACTGGTACACACAATCAAAAATGCATGGTGAACAGCGCTGTTGGCGCAATTCATCATGCACAGGACTTGCGGGGGCTAAACCAAAAACTCATTGCTGTAAAGCTTGCAGATTTGATGCTTAATGCTGTCTCGGTAGAACCGGACTGGAGCGAGGCGCATACTAAGCGAAAGCAAATTGGGCTGTCAAGCTAAAAAACCAGCCTAAAATCCACTTTCGCAGAGGTTTACCTCGCCCAACAACAGTTAGGGCATAGAACTAACTGACTCTGTTTTCCGCGCTTTACCCGGAAAACTACTGATATTCAATTCTTTAATCAGGTGTCCGGCGTCGCCAAACTTTTCTGTAATGAACAAGACATAACGGATATCGACCGCAATAGACCGGCCCGTTTTGCCATTATAAAAAAAGTCGTTCCCCAGACCTTCGTAGTTGCCGTCGAAGATAATGCCTACCTGTTCACCATTTCCGTTGAGGATGGGGCTTCCTGAGTTTCCGCCGATAATGTCTGTTGTGGAAAGAAAATCGACGGGAACTGACGAGCTGTTTGGATCAGCATAAGTGCCAAAGTCGCGCGCTCGTAACAACTGCTTTAGCTTTTCAGGTACGTCAAACGGTTCGTGGCCAGTGTCTTTTTCAATGACTCCGGCGAGAGTTGTAAACGCGGTATAGGTGATTGCTTCGCGGGGAGCGTAGCCGGCGACTTCTCCATAAGTAAAACGAAGAGTGCGGTTCGCATCAGGATAAGGTTTCGCCCCGCGCATCTCAATCATTCCTTCGACCAGCAGGGGTCTCCAGCGAGTCACCGTCGCGTTAAAGACCTCAGTTTCCTGATCGATCGATTGCACCTCGGCGCCAAGCTCGGCGGCAAACTCAAGCAAAGGGTCATCCAGGTCTTTCATTTGCGAAGTCGAAAGATCGAAGAGTCCGGACAACGCGGCCACAGTTGAGAAGCGTTTGTTGTCCACTATAGAACGGGCGAAGTCTTCCTCGGCCCGTCGCCGTGCTTCTCCCTGAAGCTGGCCGAATCGTTTTTCAATGGCCTCGATTTTCTGTCCCGCCGGCAGTTCAGCGGCCTTCATCAGTAAGTATTTCAACATCTCGAACTCAACCCTGGTGTTGTGATCGGCAATTATGTACTCGAGTTGTTCGCGAACTCGTGTTACAGCCGCAGTGCCGAGCGCCGGATTGCGCTCTGCCTCAGGCTTCTCTTTCTCAGCCGCCACGCATTGAGCCAGGAAAGCGATGCCAAGAAGATCGGTAGCACCGAATATTTGGGGGATCAGGAGATCTCGATGTCCGGTCGCAGTGAGCTTTTGATAGGCCTTCTCGAGAGAGGGCAATACCTCGCCGTACTTTGCTTTCCTGGCCGGTGTTTCATTTATCCAGCGAGTAAACAGAGCTTCATCACTGCGCTTTTTGTCTGGCAGCCCTGCACGACGGATCGCCAGGATGGAACCTTCAAAGTTCTTGAGTGTGTTTGAAATGTCGAAGATTGTACTTTGCAACTTAACGCGGAGGGACGGATCCGCACGACCTACACTCTGCAGAATTTCGATTTGACGCGTGAAGAGGTCTACCTGGAACGGGAGTGCAATCTCCTGGTTGTAAGTCACTGAATAGCTTTCGCGATAGCGCCGCGTTGATCCCGGATACCCCATCACCATCATGAAGTCGCCTTCTTTGACGCCACTCAACGACAGCGACAGGAACTTCTTTGGCTTAAACGGAACATTGTTTTGGGCATAAGCAGCGGGTTTCCCATTCGGTCCGACGTAAGCCCGCATGAAAGTAAAATCGCCGGAGTGTCTGGGCCACTCGAAGTTATCCGGGTCGCCGCCAAAGAAGCCGATGTTCTTTGGCGGCGCGTAGACGATGCGCACATCGCTAAGAATCAAGTAGGTGAACTGGTAATAGGATAGACCTTCCAACATCGGCAGCACGCGGACTTGAATCCCGTCAGCGGGCCGCGAGCCAGCAACTTCCATCGCCTGAATTTTCTTCTCGATAATCGCAGCGCGATCTGACGGTGGCATTGCGGAAGAGATGCCGGCCAGAACCTCGTTGGTGACCTCTTTCAAATCCTGAGTGATGGTAACCGTGTAGTCCTTTGCCGGCATCTCGTCGGCACGGGTGCGCGCTGTAAATCCGCTGGTTCCGTAGTCGTTGGTGGTGTCTGAGGCAGCAACAAGCGCATCGAAAGCAACGTGATGATTTGTCAGGAGCAGTCCGTCGGGGGAGACGAACTCACCCGTGCCTCCGCCCACAATCACAACGGCATCCTTGATACTCACACCCGCCGGGTCATAGATCTCGGTTAGTGGAATCTTTAGCCCGCGACGATTTAACTCTCGAATCGGCAACCGGCTGATCGTATCTGGCAGCAACATGCCCTCGTCCGCTTTGACAAACGCTGGCATTAAGCCGACTGCAAAAGAGAGTACGAGTGAGAGCGCGGTCGCGCGCGAGATGTTTGGGCGCATCATTCGAGATCCTTCTTCTGAGCTTGAATTGAGTTTGATATTAACAGAGTGAGTCTGGCTGAGAAACCGACCTTCAGTTTGGGTAGTGGGGTGAAAGTGTGGCGGCGCCACACAATCACCCCAGTACCTCAGTTTGAGAGATCGGGACAAAAAACCCGGGAGTTGCGTCCCGGGTTTTTTATAGCCTCTGTAACGATGTAGTCTTATTGCTTGAAACTGCTCAGCAGATACTGCAGCGGGTTCACGGGTTCGTCGTTGATTCTGACTTCATAATGCAAGTGTGGTCCAGTCGATCTGCCGGTTGAGCCGACTCGACCAAGGAACTGCGCTCGTGCCACGGCTTGGCCCAGAGTCACATCGATGTGCGACAGGTGGCCGTATCGAGTAGTCAATCCACCACCATGATCAATTACTACGAGCTGGCCGTAGCCGTTTTGCCATCCAGCAAATTCAACTTTGCCGCTGGCGCCTGAGATGACCGGAGATCCATATTCAGCGTCGATGTCCTGCCCGGAATGAAACTCATAAGAACTACCGCCGAAAGGATTACGCCTGCCGCCGAACCCGCTCTCCAACTTTCCAGCAACCGGCCAAACTGACGGGGTATAGCCTCGGCTGCGTAAGACCGCTTCATACGCCCGCATGTTCTGCTCAAGTCGACTCATTTTTGCTTCGATGATCGCCAGGTTATCGGCGTCGAGTGGCATGGCAGGTCCGCCTGTTCCTGGAGAGTTTGCCTCCTGATGAACGACACCCGACTTTTCAGCCAACTTTCGCGATGTGTCTTCCACGGCTTCGACCCGATTGTTCAGTTGGTTGAGTTCCTGGCGCTGCTGCGCGTTCTCTGCGCGCAGCCTTTCATTCTCAACCTCGATCTTCATGTGAATCGCCTGTTGAGTCAGGCCGTAGAAGCCGTACGCGGCTCCAGAGAGCAGAACCAGGCCACAAACTCCAAAGAGTTTAAGCCACCGCTTTTCAACACAGAATCGACGAATTTGGGAACGGGAACGGGAAGTGTGAGCAATTACGAAGGCGTAAAAACGATCGTCACTGGCCATATTCTAAGACTCCTTGTTGCCAGCGCGGAGATCGGGGAAGCGCAGGCAACCGCACAACGCACCTTGCCGTAGCAACGGTGCTGAAAATTGAGGTTTTACGAGATGCTGTATTTGACCTGCTTGTAGAATTTGCAGCGGAGAAAGTTACCCCTGCTTAGGTAAGCATCGTCCGGCCGTGGCCTGCAAATTAAGGGTGACCCTATCACACGGCTACGAGGCAGTGCAACCGATCGAACTTTGAGAAAGATTGAGGAAAACTAAGGTGGAAAAGTTGTAGCGTTCGCAAAAGATAGGCTCCGCTAGAAATCTGAGGCCTCGGCCCGGCGGCGACAGCGATCACGAAAGATGAGGAACAGGATCAGAATCAAGACAGCGACGAACACAACAATGACGGCAATCTTTAGGACAATGAGTAGTATCCCCACCAATGCGATCAGGTCTTTCAAAAGCGCAACGACTACTAGGACGAGGGCTGCAAGACTTCCCAGGGCGCCAAGAATCTTTAGTAAGAGTGCCATACAAGAACCTATGATCTCCGCTCGAACGGTAAAGCCGTAACATTCTTCTGACCAAACTGGGTGGTTTCACCGGTTCGAAAACGCTGCGTCTCACCCTGGCTGGTTACGACCACGGACGGCGGTGGCCGCCGAGAATCGAAGCGGACAACGCGATCCGACGACCTACGTCTGCGAAGGTAGTCAAACAGCATGTAAGCACCAAGAAGCACGAGAGCCACCGGCAATAATTCTCGAACCGGCAGTTGGATTCCGAGTAAAGTATGTAGCAGAAAGATTGTGCCGATGAGCACCAGCGTCACACCCCATGCAAACGGATTCCCATACAGGCGACGCGCGATAACGTCCTCCTCTGTTTCCGGTGATAAGCCGGCGCGCATCAACTGCGCAGTACGACAGGCGTCAACGGCCGCGAACAGCCACGTACCGAGAACTCCCAACACGAAAAAGTGCATTCCCTGCGTCAACACAGCCATTTGAAAGAAGCTCGCAAAGATTGCGAAGTGCACGATCGCTTTTGCGGTTTGCCCGTTGTAGGCAGCGCCCAGACCCGGAACGAAAGAAAGCAATGTCGCCACAAACGGCGAACTCTTGCGCCTAATCACGTATGAAGCATTTGACTGCGGTTGAGTTCGCAGCAACTCAACCCCGGCGACGATACAGTCCTGACAGAACGGAAATCCCCGAATTCGATGGTCGCATGCGGGACAC
This sequence comes from Pyrinomonadaceae bacterium, assembly GCA_041744295.1. GTDB lineage: Bacteria > Acidobacteriota > Blastocatellia > Pyrinomonadales > Pyrinomonadaceae > PSRF01. The sequence continues at coordinate 10,413 of JBGTLE010000424.1, forward strand.
AGCCAGCGAGCGCACTGATTGCACTGGACCACCGCGGGGTTCTTCTGATGATAGGCGCAGTACATCATCTCAATTACTTCTCTCGCGACTCACGATTGTTGCCGTTGGATCCTGACTTACTCGCGCCTTGCGACTGAGACGGCTGGGGCTTTGCAGTGGTCGGCTTATCGTCGGTCACGGGTTTGTTCTCTGCAGGTACCGCCCGCACTAGCCCCTTCAAGCCATCGGTGATCTCTTTGATGCTGCTCTTTGAAGTGCTGCTCGTGCTCTGTTCTGCCAGTCGCAAACTTGCCGCATAGACACCGCCAATCGAACCATCGGTCGAGACGGTATTAGTCAAAACAAACACGGCCACCAACAACATGGTTGCGACGGTCGCCAGTTGCGGCGACACGATCGGATCAAGCAATCCGCGCAGCCAGGAAGCGATTCGCGAAGTAAGGGGAGCGCGTAGTTCTTCAGCTCTCATCGTGCCGATTGTTGCTTGCAGGATGCGTGCGTTCAACCCAAAGGGAACCGGCATCTCTTCGGCGACATACGTGTAGCAGGCGCCAATAGAACGCACCACTTCGCCAGGAAGTTCGGTGCAGCGCGTGCAGAGCGCCGCATGCCGTTCCCATCGATGATAGAGTGGCGCCGGGAGAAATCCATCGAGGTAATCGGTCAGAGATTCTTCAAAATCTTCGCAGTTCATTGCTACCTCTGGGGTCGTTTCCCTGAGGATAGCGGCTTCCAAATCACGAGCCGGCGGAGGCACTGCGGCCATCTTGCACGCCTGCAGTGTGTTCTTTACCTCGGTCAGAGTGGAGTGACAAACGGGACAACGTAATGCGTGCGCGGCAAAAGCGCGGTGGGTCTCAGGCGTAAGCACGCCATCGAGATAATCAATTAAACGGTCCTCAAAATCAGTACAAAGCATTCTGGTTCTCTTTCTGCCCCCTGTGACCTTCATTATGACCAGCCACTCCCGCGCGAGTGACGGGACAATCGTAGTTTAGGTCTCGGTCATTGCAACAACTTTCATACGCCGAAGAATCTTGGCCAGTTCAATTCGTCCGCGGTTGATCCGCGACTTGACCGTTCCTTCGGGTATTCTCAAGAGGTCAACAATCTCCTGATAACTCAGCTCTTCAATGTCTCTAAGAATCACGCACGTTCGTAAGTCGGGCGACAACTTGTCAATCCCAGCTTGCACCTGTACGCCAAGTTCATGCCGCTCCATCTCCTTGTGAACGGAGTTGGTCGCGGTATGCAGATGATAAGTGTGGTCCGCCAGGTCGTCAGCCTGATTATCGTGCGGCGTTCGTTGCCTCTTGCGATAGTCGTCAATAATCAGATTGCGCGCGAGCCGCATCAGCCAGTTCTGCAAGTCACCCTGTTTAGGGTCGTATTGATTCAAAGAACGATAAACTCGAATAAATACTTCCTGGGTCAAATCTTCGGCTGCATCAGCGCGCGAAGTAAATCGATAGGCCAAGTTGTAGATTCTTCGCGAATAGCCCTGAACAATCTCTTCCCATGCCGCCCCGTCCCCAGCACGACATCTGCGAATTAACTCGGCTCCTTCGCCGGTGGCCAAAACTTTTGCTGCCCCCACCTGTTGCTTCTCCGGTCCAAACCAGGTCAATTTTGATCTTCCTCGTTTAAGGTGGAACCCTTCCCAGTCAGCACCGGATTACGACTCTTGAATAATTAAAGTTCCCGTGGACATTCGTGCAAGCTCAAAACGCGGGAACCAGGAAGCGGATCGCAGGTCTCGCCGGTACATAAAAAGAGCGCTTGCGACTCTTTTCCGGAGCTCATGCCCGATTAGCGCGTTCCCAAATCTCCGCTTAATGCAGCCGAGCTGCTTTCTTGCCGCCTCTACTAAACTGTAGTAGCCTCTTTGCTTGGCCCTATATCTTGTGGTTTGACGGAAATTGAAGTCAAGCTGCGTCTTAACTTAAGCCAATCTATTGATACGCTCAAGAGCCCGCAGATATATCGAATTTGGAATCCTCTGCCTTTTGGCTGTCGCCATTTTCTGGTGGTTTGGGCGCAGCCTCGACTGGAAAGAGGTCAACGCGGCTTTGCGGCAAGCTAACTGGCTCCTCCTCGGCCTTTCGGTCCTGGTGATCTCGGCGGTGTACCTGTTCCGTGCCTGGCGCTGGAAAGCACTGCTTGCACCCCTCGGTGAAGCGAGCAGCTCCAACCTTTTTGTTGCGACGACGGTTGGATTTGCCGCCGTGTTTTTGATTGGACGTGCGGGAGAGGTGGTTCGACCAGTTGTGCTGCCGATGAGGGAACCACGCATTCGGGCCAGCGCATCGTTTGTCACGATTCTGGTTGAACGCATCTACGACCTGATGGCCGTGGTTCTTTTGTTCTCCGCCAACCTACTTTGGTTCCAGCCGCCGGCGAGTAGCGGCGTCGAGTTTTCGCGAGTCCGAATTATCGGTGTGGTGCTACTGGTGTTGACGGTTGCCGGTGTGATTGGACTCATGTGGTTCAGGAAACGGTCGGAAGTCGCGATTAGGCTTTGGAAAAGGTTCTTTCAAGATCGCTGGTTCATCCCAGCGGTATTGAACCGCGGAGTCCTCAGTTTGCTGGCACAGCTTGCCAGGGCCCTAAGAGTTCTGGTTGATGCGCGCGAGCTTGCGGTCACGGTTGGGTGGACTGCGCTCGTCTGGTTTGGAATCGCATTAGGTAACTTGCTTGTCATTCGCGCCTTTGGTCTGTCGTTCGGAATCGGAGAGGCTTTATTCGTGTTGGGCTGGTCCCTGGTCGGCTCGCTTGTGCCAACACCCGGCGGCGCTGCGGGCGCTTTCCATGCTGCCACTGCGGCGGGTTTGATCGTGTTGGGAGTAACGAAAGAGACGGCCGCCGCGATTTCGATAGTTATGCATCTGGTTGACTTTGGTCCCGCCGTCATTTTCGGTCTCTTCTATTTTCTGCGGGGTGACATAAATATTTCACGACTACGAACTCTGGCCTCTACTGAAGCCGTTGAGCATGCGGTCGAAGACGATCCGGCACCGTCCGCTGAACTGATGGTAGAAGTGGGAACGCAAGCGGCGGATATCAAGGAGGGCTACGCCGGTTCTTTAAATTCTCGCTGAGGTAAACTGAGATGAAATGTCCTTTTTGCGGATACCTGGAAGACAAGGTGGTGGATTCTCGCGAGTCGCGTGAAGGTGAGGCGATTAGGCGTCGGCGAGAATGCCTGCGTTGCGAGCGACGATTTACCTCCTATGAGCGAATCGACGAGATTCCTTACATGGTAATCAAGAAGGACGGACGCCGCGAAACGTTCGATCGCAACAAGGTTATGGCCGGGCTCCTACGCGCTTGCGAGAAGCGTCCCGTGGCCTCGTCCAAACTCGACAGCATAGTGAACGGGATCGAAAAATACGTTCAGGAGTCGCCCGAACGAGAACGACCGACGAGTAAGATAGGCGAGATGATAATGCGACGTCTAAAGGAGCTGGATAAAGTTGCTTATGTCCGATTTGCTTCTGTGTATCTCGAGTTTGAAGACGTATCTGAGTTTATGACTGAACTGAAACACCTCGTAAAAGCGCGGCAAAGCGGTGCGGCCAACCGCAAGTCATGAGTGTGAGAAAAACAAAACGGCAATGATAAAACCGATTCGTGCGACAGGACTGGAACGACTCGAGCTGCAACGCTTGCGTGATCGCGTTGGCCGTCTGTTCGCTGCGTTGCAAGAAGCCACGGAAGCTGAAGATCCACTTGCTTCGGGCGCGTGGGCTCCGCCGGTAGATCTCTGTGAAACAGAGGACGCGATCTACATCAGAGTTGAACTGCCGGGTCTTGCTCCTGAGCAGATCAACATCGGATTGACTAATACGCGCTTGCGCCTTTGGGGAGAGAAGACGCGACGTGGTAATCGCAAACGGATCATCACGCACCTGTGCTCAGAGCGAAGTTACGGAAGGTTCAGCAGAGTTGTGCCGCTACGTTGGTCAGTCAGCGCGCGCGATGGGTCTGCCGAACTAAAGAACGGCGTTCTGCTGATTCGGCTGCCGAAGATCGAAGACAGGCGCGGCGCCGAATTCAAACTGCCCGTCGGCGAAGCGGCCTCCGAGACTTAAACTCAATGAATGCTTGGCAATAATTGACTCAGGCAACTAAACCTCTGAATTTGAATTCTAGTAGAGTTAAACCATGGCAATAATCAAAGACGCAGAAATTTCCGAGAGCATAGAAAACGTCGACAGCGATCAACAGCTGCAGGTTCCCAGCGAACTGCCGCTGCTGCCGTTGCGAGACATCGTTATTTATCCCTTCATGATCGTGCCGCTCTTTGTATCGCGCGAGAAATCGATCCGGGCAGTCGACGAAGCACTCGGCGAGAATCGCATGATCCTACTCGCGTCGCAGAAAGATCTCGATAAGGAAGAACCCGCTGCAGACGATCTCTATAAAGTGGGTACAGCCGCCGTGATCATGCGCATGTTGAAGTTACCTGATGGTCGCATCCGCATTCTGGTCCAGGGATTGGCGCGCGCCGAGATCGAATCCGTAGACACCAGCGGCGAGTACATCAGAGCGCGAGTGCACGTCATGCAGGAAGTACTTCCTCCCGAACGCTCTTTGGAAGTGGAAGCACTTATCCGAAACGTGCGTGCGTCGATGGAGAAGGCAATCAACCTCGGCAAGAATATTTCACCTGAAGTGATGGCAATCATTGCTAACCTCGACGATGCCGGCCGCCTCGCTGATCTATCAGCATCGAACCTCGAGCTAAAAGTTGAGGATGCTCAGTCAGTACTCGACATTGCCGATACCACCGCCCGGCTGCGACGGGTGAACGATCTTCTAAATAAGGAGATCGAAGTGTTGACCGTCCAACAGGAGATCAACACACAGGCACGCGCAGACATCGATCGCTCGCAACGAGAGTTTTATCTGCGGCAACAAATGAAGGCGATCCAGAGCGAACTGGGCGAAGGCAACGAACTGGCAGAAGAGATTGCGCAGTTCCGAGAAAAAATCGAAGCCGCAAGTATGCCCAAGGCGGCTGAGGAAGAAAGTCTTCGCCAACTCAAGAAGTTGGAACGGATGCATCCGGACGCGGCAGAAACGGCTACGTTGCGGAACTGGATGGAGATCATGACCGATCTCCCGTGGTCGAAAACATCGACGGACAACCTTGATCTGATAAAAGCTGAGCGCATCCTGAATGAAGATCACTATAGCCTCGAGAAAGTGAAAGACCGCATCATCGAAGCCCTTGCGGTGCGCAAGCTGAAAGAGAAACCGAAGGGACCGATTCTATGTCTCGTTGGCCCTCCGGGAGTTGGTAAGACATCACTCGGTCGCTCAATTGCGCGGGCGCTTGATCGAAAGTTTGTGCGCCTGTCACTTGGTGGCGTGCACGACGAGGCAGAGATTCGCGGCCATCGCCGAACTTATGTTGGCGCCATGCCGGGTCGGGTTGTGCAAGCGATCCAACAAGCAGGCACAAATAACCCGCTGATCATGTTGGATGAGATCGACAAAGTCGGAGCAGACTTCCGGGGCGATCCGTCATCGGCTTTGCTTGAAGTTCTTGATCCCGAGCAGAACAACAGTTTCCGCGACAACTATCTGGGAGTGACTTTTGATCTTTCAAATGTGATTTTCATGACGACTGCCAACGTACTGGACACGATTCAACCGGCCCTGCGCGATCGCATGGAAGTGATCCGGCTCGCGGGTTATACCGAGGAAGAGAAGCGTGAAATTGCCAGGCGC
>JBGTLE010000425.1:0-3572 GCA_041744295.1 Pyrinomonadaceae bacterium
GTTCTGACGCATCGCGGCGAGAATCGGGTCGGTATCAGAGTCATGCGAGCCTTTGCTGTAGGGCGGATGATGCCAGAAGGCAACGATCCACTGCTGCGTCGTCGAACTTAGATCACTTCGGAGCCATGTCGCCATCGGTCCGGTGGACGATCGGTCCGATGTCATTGAGTCGAGACAGATAAAATGAATGTTGGCGTAGTCGAACGAGTAATACTTTTCAGTGCCGGAGGCGATCCCGCCTGCCTCACCGCCGGTCGGGAGGGTAAACATTGCGAAGTAAGGAAGACCCGCAGGTGGATTCGACGAACCCGCCGTGTCGTGATTTCCGAGCGTCGGCCAGAGCGCAGATTTGCTAAGCATGGTCGGGTACATGTTGAAGACTGCCGCCTGGTATTCGCTGTCTGTGCCGGTCTCGTAAGCGTTGTCTCCGAGCATCAACCATAGGTTCGTATGTGTAGCCCCAGTGAAGTTGTAGTAAGCGTTGCGCACGGCCTGGGCGTTGGCATTCGCTGTCCCGGAATCCCCGAGGATCCAAATACGCGTCGCCGCGCTTGCTCCAACAGCAGGCGATGTAATGAAGAAGTGATCTGCGTCGCCGCCAGCAATCGGCTGCGATGTCGAGCCCACGGAATAGAAGTATTGCGTGGCAGGTGAGAGGCCTGAGATCGATACTTCATGCTCGGTCGTCACAGCCGGGTTGTCGGCGTTCGAGGTAAGACTTCCCTGTGTGGTTCCATACCGCACTCGGGTGTCAGTCGCGACATTTGTGCGCCAGCGCACGACGATTCCGGACGGTGTGCCACTTTGGAGGTAGGGCCCACGCGTAACCGAGGCACTGCCGTCCGAGCCAATCAGTTGTAGATCGAAACTGATGTCGGTGCTCGTCCCTCCGGATTGGTGCACCTCGACCGCCAGAACATTCGCACCGTTGACGAGTAGTGCCGGACTGATCCCAGTTTGAAACCATGTCGACTCGTCCGCTCCTCCGACCGCGACTGAGGCGACGGTTTGATATCCGACGCCGCCAGCCGGCATGTTACTGCGCCACACTTCTGTGCCGTTCAGGTAGACAACCGCGCCGTCGTCCCTGAGCAGCCTGAGCGTCAAGCTGCTAAAAACGGAAGCGTCGGCAACGGTAAAGACGCGGCGAAAGTAAGTCGTGATGTATTTATTGTTGGCGTCAGGACCATAGCTTAGCGTCGTCGCTTCGTCACCATCTCCATAACCTAACTGAGCAGGGCCTGAGGACCACGCAGAATCATCGAACGAGATTGGGCGCCAAGCTGTCCCTTGATTTGAACCGTTGTCTAGATACCTCCAGTTCGCGCCGGCGGGCACGAGGGTGGTATCTATGGCCCACGCCGGAGGCGCATAGACTACAAACGTGAGAATCAGCGCGCCGATGAATCCGCTAATGTTCCTCCAAACCACTGCTGTGCTTCTTCGCATGCTATTCCTTTCGCTGTCTGATTGAGTTTGATGTGTAAGTCGAGGCGACTTTGAGATTGCGCCACCCATTATGCACAATTCACGAAGTTAGTAGGACATGTGCCTGCGTTACATTTCCACCTCAGCTACTGCTTTGCCGCACGATACGTCAAGACGATCGTCTCCTTGCCTGCCCGCGTCCGTAGATCTACGTGTCCGCGCGAAATGAACTTACTTTTGGCCGCGAGCTCGTCCGAACCTTTTAATGCGCCTTATTGACCTCCTCAGAAACTTGCCAACAGGAAGTTTTATAGAACGGCTTTCCTTCGACGTTGAAAGTTGAGCCCTACACCATCCATGATCTACATGACGGGGTCGCATCGAGAAGCCCCACGAACTGAACCATCGAATCGAGGGGTGATTAAATGGGCTCGAAGCGATGATCATGAAGATTGCATGCACCAAAAAAAATGGCGCACCCAAATTACGTAGTGAGGATCACCGCAAAACCCACGTTACGTGCTCAAGTGCGAGCAAAAACAACGCCGTAATTCAGTTTGATGATCTTGCTAGGTCAACCTTAAGTCAGAACGGGATGGGTAGTCACCAACCTATTCGTTGGCTTTGCGATGCCGCTCGATAGGAATATTAACGTTCTCGAATGACGTGTTGCTGACCGTTAGGTTCGTCTCGTGATCGGCTTCAATCGCACGGTCAAGGTTCTCGAAATGACAGTTTCTAATCTGGGCGTCCCCGACGCGCACAAGAGAAATCGCTGAAGAGCGTGATGCTGCTTGGCTCCGAGGCGTAGCTTGGCTAAAACCCGGGTCAGATGGCTCAGAAGCAAGGTTATGTTCGCCGACGCGCTCTTGGGGCGGGTATTTTCGATGAGCAGGTCTCGGTGCGTAAGGAAATGGGTTCCTACAAACGGAGGCGTTGCACTTGTCACAGCTTAAAGGAGAGTCGCGTTGTTCTACACGCCGAATTTTCTCTTTCACGTGACCGCAGGCGGGGCATTGATACTCATAGTTCGGCATCGGTAAGGGCATCATTATAGCAGGATAACCGCCTCTGCGCTCTCGACGGTGACCACGTCGAGTCGGGTGACACCACCACCACGAGAGACCGTGATGTACCCCGACGTATCAATATTCACACCAAGGTCACCCTTCTGCATCCGTAGCTTAACTATACGCAGTCCATGTGGCGGCTCCGAGCAAATCTGCAGTGCCAGTTCACCTTTTCTTTGTCGGACTGTAATCATCGTTCCCTCCACTTCTGTATCCCATAGATCCTTGAAGCACCGCCATTCGTTATCGATAATCTCGAGCGACAGCGTGCCGGTAGAGTCAAAGAAACGGGCTGATATACGGACGGGGCCACCTTTGGTCTCTGGCGGTGCCATCGAGAACCACTCCTCTCCTTCATGCATCTTCACAATGCAAGACACATTTCGGAGTATCGAACTTCCGATGTGCAAAGCAAGAGGCGAGCGTATATCAAAGAAGTCCCTCGCATACCCACACTGGAACGTTTTTGGATTCAGACGATCAAGCGCGACCGTTTCGGCAGAAAGGAGTCCTCTTGAGCGCTTATCGTGGCAGTGACCGCATAGGAGTGCGATGCCCTTCGCGTTGTGTTCTCGACACTCCTTGAATGGCGGATCAAAGTGATCGTACTGCGCAATAGCGAAACCGCAGTGTACGCAGCCAAACCCGCACGCGGCGCGTACTTCCCTTGCAACCTCGGCTGGAAGCGGGCGGGCGAGACCATACTTGTTTATTATAGGCTCGGGTGTGGACATGCAAGCGACTCTAGAGCCACTCTAATATTAGAAATAGCTGCCATTAAGTTCGACCATTATACCCCAGAGAAGAACGCGTGGTCTTTTGAGGAAAGCTGGGACTCAATAGACATCATCGAGAGGTGAACGCTTAGTTGATGTATTGAAAATGAACTAACTTGTTGGTAACTTAAGCATAATCAAACAGGATGCCCGCTTGGCTCAGTGGTAGAGCACTCGCTTCACACGCGATCTAGACGCTCTCAATATTCCTAACAAAATCGCAAACGCTCAACAAAAACGCCGAGTTTTTGTGTCTCTCGGTGTCTGGCGGTTCGCCGCTGTGTCCTGAGAATCACGT
>JBGTLE010000426.1:0-12578 GCA_041744295.1 Pyrinomonadaceae bacterium
GGCCGAGGCTCGACTCGGTATGCAGATCAGGGCCTCCGGCCTGCGCTTTGATTTTGCCGGCATCAAAGGTCTAACGCGCTTTACCCACAACTCCGGCGTCACCGTCGGCGTCACCTACGACACCCCCTCCGTTTTTGCTCCGGTCAAATAAGAACAGTACTCAGTACTCAGCACTTATTTAAGAAATGTCTGCTTGGTTTGAGGCCATCGCACGCTGGCTTAATGACTACATCATCAGCGTGCCTTTATATATTGCCGCGCCGGCGATGGTCATCATCGGTGCGCTCGATTCTTCACTGCTCTCGTTGCCGGAGATCAACGACTATCTGGTCGTCGGCCGGTGTATCAAGTATCCCAGTGCGGTTTTCTACTTCCCACTGTTTGCGGCTATAGGATCAGTTCTCGGTTGCTGGCTGCTTTATTCGATCATGCGCCGTGGCGGGCAAGCACTGCTGCGTAAACGTTTCAAAGTCGAAAGCATCCGCAAAGTCGAACGCGCCTACGAACGTTGGGGCTTTCTCGCCATCGCCATTCCGGCGATCCTGCCGCCGCCATTGCCCTTCAAGATTTTTGTAGCCACCGCAGGAACGCTCGAGTATCCGCGCTGGAAGTTCTTGATGACGGTAATGCTCGCCCGCTCGTTCCGTTATTACGTCGAGGGTGTCCTGGCCGTATTTTATGGCGAGCGCGTGTTACTCTTTATGAAAGATAACGGCCTGCTTTTAGTGAGCATTGTCGCTGGCCTCGTGTTGATCGGAGTCCTGATTTACGTGATTGTGAACCGGAAAAGATTGCCGCCGACGGTAGCGGAGGTAACGGCTCAAAACGACGACGCGGGAGCTTCGTTGGAGAAGAAGTAGAGTGTGAAGAGGTCAGTGGTCCGTTGTTTCTCTATCCAAGCTAAGCGGCAAAGTGATCAGCATTCCATTCAAGCAGTAAGTCCAACGGACAACGGACAACGGACCACTGACCTTAACAAATGTCGTCACTGATGATGAAAGAGGATTGATAGTTTGGTATTGATAGTTAATCGGATTGCAAAAAGCCTCGCAGAAGTTTCGCAGTTCTTGATCGCCTTCGGTCCGTTCGGACTCTTCGTCGTAGCGCTACTCGACTCGACCTTCCTGCCACTCCCGACCGGCGTCGATGCATTGATGATCGTGTTGACCACGGCGAATCCTCGTTGGATGATCGTTTATGCCGCGGCGGCGACAGGCGGTTCGGCCATCGGATGCTGGATCCTGTACGCGATTTCTCGACGGGCCGGCAGCAGGGCTCTGAAAAAATTCTCGCCGGCAAAGCAGCAGCGCGTTAAGGAGTTGATCGATCGCTACGACGCGCTGGCCGTGATCGTTGTATGCCTTCTGCCGCCGCCCTTCCCGTTCAAAATTTTCGTAGTCTCTGCCGGCGTCTTTCGGTTCAATCCCACGAGATTCATGTTGGCGATAGTCTCCGGGCGGCTGTTTCGTTTCTTACTGATCGGTTATTTCGCAGTGCGTTACGGCGAGCAGGCAAAGTCATTACTAGCCAGATACTATCCGTGGATCGGTCTCACTTTGGCGCTGCTGATCGTTGCTGTGGTTGTAATTCGGAGCTGGATGAAGCGAAAGCCCGAGCCGGTGGCGGAACTAGAGGCTTGAGACGAGAGGCAGAAGCGGGGCCGCCTCAGCGGTGTCAGACTGCCGCGCCGCACTTTGAAGTTCTGTTGCTTGAAACCGACGGGCGCTGGCGAGGTCCTCAATGCCGTTCTCTTTCAAGCGAGTCAGCAAGTGGAGAAACACCTCGGCAGTTGCCAGCGCATCGCTGCCAGCGCGATGTCGATCTGCGATCGGGATTGAGAAGTGGTCAGCCACCGTATCCAGGCGATAGTTTGTCAGACCGGGAAATGTGCGGCGCGACAGTTTGACCGTACACAAGTGGGTATTGATCATGCGATGGCCCGGATAGACGCGCGAGATTTCGTGGTTCAAAAAACTCGTATCGAAGGGCGCATTGTGCGCGATGAGCACGGCATCCTTGACGAAATCCAGCCAGCGCGGAGCTACCTCAGCGAACACCGGCGCCTGTTTGACCATCTCGTTTGAGATTCCGGTCAAGGCCATCACAAAACGGGGAATTGGCAGTTCGGGGTTTACGAGCGTGAGAAACTTGTCGACAATCTCGCCTTTGCGAATTCTATACGCGCCCAGCTCGATGATCCGGTTCGGCGGTGTTTTTGCGCCGGTGGCTTCGACGTCGACTACTACGAAATCGAGATCTTCGAGTCGACACAATTCAAAGTCGGCCTGCAACTCGATTGTCTTGCCATCAACGAATCTGAAGCGACAGTCATCCTTGACCAGGTCAGCAACCAGCAGTCCCGCGAGGTCCTCATCGATGTGGGAGACTTTGAAGACAGCGTCGACGATTTCGGTAGCGTTGGCGCGGCCGCCGCAGTCGCGTAAGAGATCGATTGTTTCCTGTACGAGCGTGGAGTCTGAAACGAGGTTACGATATTGCGCCATTGAGCGCGGATTGTAGCATGCATTCCTGAATCAACTGAGGTGACTTGTGTTACGAGAAGCGGTCGTTGAGAGATTCAAAGCAACCGGCGCGCTGCTGGAAGGTCACTTCATTCTTTCAAGTGGCCTGCACAGCACGAAATATTTACAGTGCGCACTGGTCTTGCAGTATCCGGCCAACGCTCAAGAGTTTGGGCGTGCCATTGCCGACAAGTTCAAAGGGCAGGGAATCGAACTAGTCGCGTCGCCGGCAATTGGTGGATTGGTAATCGGCCACGAAGTTGCGCGCGCGTTGGATGCAAGATTCATCTGGACTGAGCGCGACGCGGGACAGATGACCCTGAGACGTGGGTTTTCAGTTAAGCCGGACGAGAGGACGCTGATTGTCGAGGATGTGGTAACCACCGGTGGCTCGACGCGTGAGACGGTCGAGGCTTTGCGTGCGGCCCGGGCAAACGTAGTAGCGGCGGCTTCGATCATCGACCGTTCCGATGGTGAAGCTGACGTCGGAGTTCCGCGGATATCGTTGGTGGGCCTCGCGGTTCCTTCGTTCGATCCGGAAGAATGTGAACTGTGCCGACAGGGTGTGCCGGCGGTTAAGCCCGGAAGCCGCAAATCGTGAGGGTAGTTATCCAGGCAATACTCGCAGAAACATCACTGCAAAAAAGACTCCATCGCGGCTTTGCCGCATTCGTTGCGGTGCCTATGGCTTATCGGAGAGTTTAATTCTCCACGAGGGTATGCCTCGAAGATGCGCAAAAGGCGAAGCCTCATTCTCAATATGCCGCAAGGAATGCGGCAGAGCCGGGATGCAGCTCCCACTTGTCTCCAAAGTCCACTGATGAACTTCAAGCTCACTATTCAATACGACGGCACGGATTTTCACGGCTGGCAGATGCAGGCAGGCCTGCGCACAGTTCAGGGTGAACTCACGAGAGCACTTTCGCTGCTCGAAGGAAACGAAGTTGTCGTTCACGGCTCGGGCCGCACAGACGCTGGTGTGCATGCTGAGGGCCAGGTGGCCCACGTTCATCTGCTGCGTGAGATCACACCAACCAAACTACGTTCTGCCATCAACGCAAATATCGACAAGGATGTGCGGGTGCTTGAAGTTGAAACTGCGGCGGATGATTTTCACGCGCGTTATTCAGCGACAGGCAAGACCTATCTTTACCGAGTGGTGAATGGCCCTGTGTTGTCGCCATTTTGGTTGCGATACGCCCATCAGGACGCGCGTCCGTTGAATCTTGACCGCATGAAGCAAAGCGCGGAGTTTTTCATCGGCAAGCATGATTGGACGGCCTTCTCGGCAGCACAAAGTGACGCGGAGTCGCGCGTGCGGACGATCACCCAACTGGAGATTTCGGAAAAAACCGATGAACGAGCATGCGCTCGGGTGCTCGCGATCAGGACGAGTGCCGACGGGTTTCTCAGGTACATGGTGCGGTCGATTGCGGGCACGCTGCTCGCAAGTGGCAGAGGCGAAATTGATGATCAAGTGGTGAAGCAAGCTATCGACGAAGGGGATCGCTCGCTTGCCGGACCAACCGCCCCGGCTTGCGGACTCACGCTGGTATCGGTGCGCTATGACTGATTCATGTGGATTAATCGGCTCAGCCGCAAGGTAGATTGCATTTTGCCGCTTTACCAGGAATCACCTTAACTCGTGGTTTCAGTTTAGGGGCCACCCCAATTCGAGTTCTGTCCTGGTTTGTGAAGGGCTACAAATCCGGCGACGCGAGATCTACCTCATTGACAGTGATCCTTCTTGCGGCAAGAATGTTCATGACCTGGTTCTACTGAAACTCGCTTTCCACCTTCTTACATCTCTTTCACCTTATGCTTTCTGATTTCGCTGGCATCGTTAAGAGCGGTACGCGGGAGGAAAAACTTCTCGCTAAGATCTCGTGGGACCGCCTGCCCCGGCAGGTCGCCATCATCATGGATGGCAATGGTCGCTGGGCCGCGCAGCGCGGACAACCGCGAATTGCCGGTCACCGCGCCGGCGTCGAAGCCGTACGCGCTGCTGTGGACACGGGCGCTCGCCTGGGACTCGGCGCGCTTACCCTTTATGCATTCTCAACTGAAAACTGGAAGAGACCACGCTACGAGATCGACGCGTTGATGCGTATGTTGCGACGCTACCTGCGTCTCGAGCTGGATGAAATCGATCGACAAAACATCAAGTTTCAAACCATTGGTCGCACCGGCGCATTGTCAGAAGGCGTTCGACGTGAGATTGGCAAAGCGACCGACCGCACGGCGGACAACACGGGGATGATCCTGACAGTGGCGCTGAACTACGGCGGGCGTGCTGAAATTGTCGATGCTTGTCGCGCAGCCGTGCGGCGACTACTTGACGAAGGAAATCCAGCGGATGACTTAACGGAAGAGCGGATTGCGGCGGAACTCTACACACGCAACCTGCCTGATTTGGACCTGCTGCTGCGAACCAGTGGCGAGCTTCGAATTTCGAACTTTCTTTTGTGGCAAGCGGCCTACAGTGAAATCTATGTCACCGATACACTCTGGCCGGACTTTCGCCGCGTCCACCTGTTGGAGGCGATTCTCGATTACCAGGGCCGCGACAGGCGTTTTGGCGGATTGAAGTTGGTGGCGAGTGCGACTTAACTGTCAGTCCCTAGTTTAAGCAAGCCACTTAAAATATAATTGCTTTGTTCAATGGGGTAATTCGCTCATGCAAGTATTTATCAGCCATTCCGATGAAACCAACGTATTAGCTCAAAAGGTCAGCGAAGCGTTGCAGCGTTCAGGCCTTGAAGTTTGGAATGGCGACCAGGAAATCTTACCCGGTGATAACTGGGCTCAGAAAATCGCCCAGGCTCTCGAAGAATCCGAGGCAATGGTTGTCTTGATTACGCCCGAAGCGCTTGAATCAACGAAGGTTCGTAACGAAATCAACTATGCGCTGGGCAGCAAGAATTTCAACAGACGACTGATACCGGTTCTAGTCGGTTCTAAAGAGAGTATTCCAGTGGGGAGGCTTCCCTGGATTTTTCGCCATTTGAATGTCATTGAACTGCCAAAGCACGATACACAGGAGGAAGGTATTAATCAGATAGCTCAGGCTCTTCACGCCGTCGCTTGAGTGCCTCACAAACAAATGCTTCCTCTCCCAAACGAAGTTTTTCTCTCTCACTCAAGTTTGGATCGCCTTCCGGCTTCGAATCTGGCTGGTGTGATGCGCCGGCATGGAATCCCGGTCTGGTTCAGTCAGACCAACATACTTGGCGCGCAACAATGGCATGATGAAATCGGCGCCGCTTTAAGGCGTTGCGACTGGCTGCTGATACTCCTCTCGCCGCGATCAGTCGGCTCTACCTGGGTAAAGCGAGAACTCGTTCGTTCCTTAAACGATCACCGTTACGATGAGAGGATAGTGCCTGTGTTGTTAGAGACCTGTGAGTACGAGCAACTGTCCTGGACACTGTCAGCGATTCAAATTATTGATTTCACCGGTGATTTCGAAATTGGTTGCCAAGCGCTACTACGTATATGGGGGCTCGGCTATAGCCCTTGCTGAGTAGGTTTCGGGTAATAAGAGCCACTGATTTAAATGTCGCGTATTCTAACCGCCGTCGTCGTCCTGCCATTTCTAATCGCATCCATTCTCGTTGCCTGGTTGCAGCCGCTGTTTGTTCTGATGGCCGGCGCCGCCATGGTCCTCGGTCTCTACGAGTTTTACCTGCTCGCCAAGAAACGTGACCTGAAACCCGATGTGGCCATTGGATTCCTCGGCGCGTCTGCATTATTCACTGTCTTCTATTTCAACGAAGTCGGGAAGCTTCCGGATCTGTTGACGATCCAGATAATCCTTCTCCTGCTAACGATCGGCTCGTTAGTCGCGGCTACGCTTCGTGGCGCACCTTTTGACAAGATGCTTGCCTCTACCGGCGCCACGATTCTTGGAGTTCTCTACGTGGCACTGCTCGGCGGTTACGTGGTCGCATTACGGACCGGCTTTGAACAATCGCTCTCCGCACACCTGCTGTCCTTCTTTTTTCTAATCACGATGGGTTCCGACACCGGAGCGTATTACGTTGGCAGGGCGCTGGGTAAACAAAAGTTAGCGCCAAAGATCAGTCCCGGAAAAACCTGGGAAGGCGTGGTGGGCGGAGTTGCCGCCGGACTTTTGATGGCGACCCTTGCGCACTTCTGGTTCTTTCGCGAGCTGCCGTTGAAATGGGCACTGCCGCTGGCCGCGATAATGGTTGTTGTGGGCATCCTCGGTGACTTGACGGAGAGTGCGCTGAAGCGTGGAGCGGGCGCCAAAGATGCTGCGAAAATTTTGCCGGGTCATGGCGGCGTACTCGACAGACTGGATAGCTTGCTCTTCAATGCACCGCTCATCTACTATTTCAGCCGCATCTATTTCAGTTGAGTTCGTATGACAACCAGGAAAATAGTAGTCATTGTCGGCGCCGTGGTGGTTACAATCGGTCTGCTGATCGCAATTTTCGTAGGCGGGATTGTTGGATTTGCCCTTTATTCACTAGGTAATAGCGAGGCTGCGACTGTCGCCAAAGATTTTCTACGGAGTAACGAACGATTAAAGCAGGACATTGGTGAAGTGAAGAGTTTCGGATCGATCATCACTGGCAGTATCAACGTCAACAGTGGAAACGGCACCGCGAGTCTAAGCCTGAAAGTTGAAGGCGAGCGAAAAACAGTTAACGCGGCAGTCGATTTGATGTACAGAAGTGGGGGACAATGGCGAGTGACAGAAGCTTCCTACAAAAACGACGCAGGAGAGTCAGTCGATTTGCTTAGCGCCTACGATGCCAAACTACTTCCCTCCGGCAGTTACTTAAAATGAGTGCAAAAGGGGTTTCGATTCTTGGCTCGACCGGCTCGATCGGTTGCAACACGTTGCGCGTGATCGAATCGCTTGGTCCCGAGCGCTTTGGGGTAGTCGCACTCGGTGCGGGGCAGAATGTCGAAGCCCTGGCCGATCAAGTTGCCCGCCACCTACCAACTCTGGTTTCAGTCGAAACAGATGGTGCTGCGCATAAACTTCGCGCACTGCTTTTTGCGCGCGACGTCGATTTGCCGCGCATCGTGATCGGCGAGGCCGGCCTGGTTGAAGTCGCAACTTATGCAGAGGCGGACTGCGTAGTTTCAGCAACCGTCGGAGCTGTTGGCTTTGTGCCTACTTTGCGGGCACTCGAAGCCGGAAAACGCGTTGCGCTCGCCAACAAAGAGACGCTCGTAATGGCCGGCGAACTGATGACCCGCGCCGCAAATGAGTCGGGAGCCGAACTGCTCCCGGTTGATTCCGAACACAACGCTTTGCACCAATGTCTTCGTGGCGAGCAACGAAGCGAAGTGCGACGCATAGTTTTGACAGCGTCCGGCGGTCCCTTTCGCGCTGCGAGTTTCGCCGCTATGCAAGAGGCGACGGTTGCCGAAGCGTTGTCGCACCCAACCTGGAATATGGGAGCGAAAATCACGATTGATTCCGCCACGCTGATGAACAAGGGGTTGGAAGTGATCGAGGCGCATTGGCTGTTTGGCTTTCAGCCGGATCAGATTGGAATCGTTGTGCATCCGGAGTCGGTCGTGCACTCGATGATCGAGCTGGTTGACGGATCGGTGATCGCACAGATGGGCGTTACCGACATGCGCCACGCAATTCAGTATGCGCTTACTTATCCAGAGCGTCATGCGTGCGAACTGCCGCCACTGGATTTGGCGCAACTGTCCGCCCTTCATTTTGAACCCCCAGACCTCGAGCGCTTTCCGTGTATCGGACTCGCTTACCGGGCGTTGCGTGAAGGCGGAACTCTGCCTGCCGCGATGAACGCAGCCAACGAGGAAGCAGTCCAGGCGTTTATCGATGAACGCATCGGCTTGACCGATATCCCGCCGGTGATTAAGGCCGTCATGGACGGTCACACAACTTGTCCGGCAACTGATCTGGCTGCAGTTCTGGCGGCAGATGATGCTGCGCGAACGGCTGCACAAGCTCAGATCGAATTGCTGGCAAGACCCTCTGCCATGAACTCAGTACGGTAACGCGTCGGGTTCGAAATGACGTCGGGCCGCAACCCTGGTTGATGCGACCCGACGCTGCCGAGTTACGGTAATGACTCCCTGCACAACTGGGCGTAGCCAACGTCCGAGACTTCTCCTAATACCCTTTTCCATCCTCCAGAAAGAAGCGTTTGACCTCCGCTGTTACTGCCCGTAAACTCGTTTCGAGCGAACCCCGCAGGGTTTGACAGAGTCTAAGACGAACCGAATTTGGGACTTAACTAACTTACTGGAAGAGAGAGTTTCGTTTTAATGAGCTATTTACAGGGTGCTTTGGCCTTTATTTTTATCCTTGGCGCGGCAGTGGTGCTCCATGAGTTTGGCCACTTTATCGTCGCGAAACTGTTCAAGATCAGAGTGGAGACCTTTTCGTTCGGGTTTGGACCGCGGCTCTTTGGCTTCAAGAGGGGATACACGGATTATCGTATTTCGCTGATTCCTTTGGGTGGCTACGTCAAGCTTGGTGGTGACGAATCGAATGCGCCACTCGAGGGAGAAGGCGCGACCGACATTCCAACGGAAGAGCAATTCAACCTTCGTCCGCGGTGGCAGAAAATCGCCGTTGCGCTCGCCGGTCCCGTAATGAATATTCTCACGGCACTTGCGATTCCGATGGCTGCCGCATTGATGTATGGCGTACCGGCAACGCCAGCTCCGGTAGTGAGCTCGGTTTCTCGAGGCGGAGCAGCCGAAGCCGCCGGACTGAAGCCAGGTGATCGCATCGTTTCGTTCAACGGCGTCGAGAATCCAAAGTGGGACACGATTCGAGGTGACGTGCTGCTTTCGCCGGGCCGGCCTTTGCCCATGATTGTTGAACGAGAGGGGCAACGCCTGGCGTTGACTCTGACGCCCACTGCTCACGATGAAGATGGTGAAGTGGCAGGATATGCTGAGTTCCTTCCTGATTACGGCGATCTTCCCGTCATTCTCCGCGACGTCAGCCCAAACTCTCCGGCTTCTGAAGCTGGTCTAAAAGTTAGAGATCGAGTGCTGATGATCGGCGGGCAACCAGTGCGCAGCAGTGAACAGGTCAGCCAGTATGTTCGCGATCATAAAACCGAGCCCATCACGATGACAATAGAACGCGATGGACAACGATTCGATGTTACTGCGACGGCCCGCACCTTATCTGATGGGCAGACTCGCCTCGGTATACTTCCGGGAGAAGAGATTCCTTTACAAAGAGTCGGTCTGATTGGCTCCTTTAAAGAGGCAGTTGATACGAATCTGGAGATTTTGCGACTGACCGGTAAAGCACTTGGCCAGGTGTTTTCAGGTCAGCGCTCAGCGCGCGATACGCTGTCCGGACCAATCGGCATTTACAATGCAGCTGCGAACTCATTCGAGAGGATGGGCTGGGCCGGGCTGTTTGCGATGCTCGGATTTCTCAGTCTAAACCTGGGAATCTTTAACCTCCTGCCGATTCCAGTGCTGGACGGGGGCGCCATCTTCCTGCTGCTCATTGAGGGGGCGTTGGCAGCCGTGGGGTTGAAATTATCGATGGGTGTCCGCGAGCGTATCCAACAAGTGGGGTTCGTAGTGGTGATCCTGCTGATGGTCTTCGTCATTACCAACGATGTATTGAAGAAGTTTTCACGTGGTTCGTCGAGCAAACCGGCAGCAACTCAGCCGGCGAAATGAGAATGAATGCGAATTTCTCGTCCCGTAAAGGTTAAAGACATTCAAATTGGCGGCGGCGCTCCGGTAGTGATCCAGTCGATGACCAAGACTGACACCGCCGACGTCGCGGCAACTGTCTCGCAGATCGAAGAGATGATGCGGGCGGGTTGCGAGATTGTTCGGCTCGCTGTGCCGGACAACGATGCAGCGATTGCTCTGAAAGAGATTCGCAAGCGAGTTCCCGAAGTGCCGATCGTTGCCGACATCCACTTCCATTACAAACTTGCACTGATGGCGCTCGACGCCGGAATCGACAAGCTGCGGTTGAATCCGGGAAACATCGGCGCGCATGAACGTGTGCGGGAAGTGGTACGTGCAGCGCAAGCCCAGAAAGTGCCGATTCGCATTGGCGTCAACGGCGGATCGCTCGAGAAGGATCTGCTTAAGAAGTATGGAACGGCCACGCCGGAAGCGATGGTCGAATCAGCGTTGCGCCACATTCAAATTCTCGAAGACCTGGGATTCACGGACACCATCATTTCGCTGAAAGCCTCTGACGTTCAGCGCACGGTCGCAGCGTATCGGCTGCTCGCGGAGCAGGTTGATTACCCGTTCCACCTCGGCGTTACCGAAGCCGGCACAGCTTTTACTGGGACTGTAAAGTCCGCGATTGGACTGGGAATCCTTTTGCACGAAGGCATCGGCGACACCATTCGCGTCTCGCTTGCCGCTGAGCCGCAGGAAGAAGTTCGCGTTGCCTGGGAGATTCTGAAGTCGCTTGAGCTGCGCAACCGCGGCGTCACGGTGGTGGCTTGTCCGACTTGTGGGCGGTTGGACGTTGATAACTTCGTCGAGATAGTTACGGAGATCGAGCGCCGCCTGGCGCACATTCAGGAGCCGTTGCATCTTTCGATCATGGGTTGTGCGGTAAATGGACCAGGTGAAGCTCACGATTCGCAGTTAGGTGTCACGTTCGGACGCGGCGTTGGGATGATCTTCAAAGATGGAGTGCCGATGCGAAAAGTGGCTGGCGAGGATATCGTCGAAGCGTTTGTGATGGAAACCGAAAAGCTGCTGGCTGAAGGCGCGGCGGCGAAGAGTCAGGTGGCGGTCGAGCCAGAGTTGGTGACGATCAAGTAGATCACCCGAAACATAATATTCATCGAAATCAAGGATTGCACTTGATATGTTCCTGAGAAAGGTCGCGCGCGCGACCTTTTGCATTTACCGCGTTCTTTCGGCTGCCGCATTCCGCGGCTGTGCCGCATTCCTTGCGGAAAGCCTCCGGCTTTCCGTCGTTCGTAGTAATCATGGGCTACGCCTTGTTCCCTCTATGCCAATCAATCAGGTTCATATCCACCCTCAAGGGTTCATCGTCAAGCTCGTTTCGAGACCAACAACGCGCACTCGACCAGCGATAATCGAGTGCGTTCGTGACAAGTCCTGCCCTTACAGGATTCTGGTGTAAATATTGAACCTTCTCCATTAATATTTCCTCGCACGTGATTAATTTGGTATTGGCGTGGTGATCCCAAAGCGAGTATCGGTAGTTACGTTCTTTGTCTTCGTGCTGCAATTTCTTGAGCGAGCTTTCGTGGCCATTGGTCCGCAAATAATCAATCACGCGTCTGCTAGTTATGCCGTTGACGTACTGCAGCGTCTTCGATGGCTTTAGATGAGACGCGAGAATTGCATGGAGATGATCCGGCATTACAACGTATGCAAGAATCAAGAAATCACCGGACTTACGCGCCTCGTCCATAGCGTTGCATGCCAGATTTGCTAGTGCTTGGGTCCGAAATACTTGAAGCCGATCCTTTGTGACTGAAGTTAGGTAGTAAGCAGGTGAGTCGTTCGAGATGCGAAACATGAGGTGCATCCTTTCAAGTGAGGTTGAAAATCTGGCTGAAAGGATAGTCCTTCTTTCGAGAAAAGGCGAGGCGCGAGGGGCGAGGGAATTTCGAATGTCGAATTGCGAATTTCGAAATTAAAGGAAGAGTGAGGATCGTCTTCGATGTCGTTCCATCCGCGTTCATCCGCGTATATCCGCGGCCTCAGCTTTAGTTTCGAAATTCGCAATCCACAATTCGAAATTCCATCGTATCATCGGCTCATGAACACTTCGCTTAATCTTCAAGAGTGGTTTGGCAGTATTGACATCTATCTATTTGACCAGTTGTTGAAGGGTCGATTTGTTCCGGGGATGAAGTTGCTCGATGCTGGATGCGGGACGGGGAGGAATCTCGTCTATTTTTTTCGAAGCGGTTACAGCGTCTTTTGCGTCGACCAATCGGAACAGGCTATCGCGCAGACTCGCAGGCTGGCCGCGGCTCTGGCGCCACATCTGCCGGCGGATAACTTTCGCGTGGAGGAGGTGGAGCGGATGTCGTTTGCTGACGCCAG
>JBGTLE010000427.1:0-4139 GCA_041744295.1 Pyrinomonadaceae bacterium
CGCGGCGCGTTTGGATCGAACCGAGAGACGCCGCGGTCGGTGCCAAACCAGATCACGCCCTCACGATCCGCAAAAATCGCGTAGACACGATCGGAGCGCAATCCGCCGGCCGTGCCGTCGAACGTGTATCGTTCAACCTTATTGCCAGTGAATCGAAACACACCGCGACCGTCGGTGCCGACGAAAACGGTGTCACCGATCGGCTGGACGACCGCGACTGGGCCAGTCGGCGCCTCACTTTTCTTGAGGTCACCAGCCGCGCCATAGAACACACCGGGATCTTCCTTGCGAGTACGCGCGCCAACCCAGAATTGGCCAGTGCTCTCAGTTGCCATCGCGCGAATGAAGTAGCCCGCGCGCCGGTCCTGGATTTCCGTGGCCGAGCCGTTCTCAATTGTTAAGAGTCCCCGACTAAGCGAGCCCGCAACTAGTTTGCCCTCGACGATGGCGAGACTAGTGATAATCAGCGGGCCCGGTTGATCGCTATCGGCGCTTTGCAAAGGCGCTGATAACAAAGGCCGAACGTTTAAGCCGCCGGCTTCAGTGGGCGTGCACTCAAAAATATTTCCTTGTTCAGTGGCCAGTAGAATTCGTCCAGGCTGGGCGATGGTGATAGCACTGATCGCATTGCCTGAAACCTCATTGATGATTTTTAGCTGCCCGCCGATTAGGCGAGTCGCCCCCGCATCGGTCCCGATCCAAAGCGCGCCGTCCTCGTCCCTTTTCAGCGAAAGGATGCGCGTGCCTGGTAACGCGGGATCCTTGAGGACCTGCGTTCTGCGCCCATCGAATTTTGCGAGCCCGCCTTCGGTTCCAAACCACATGACGCCGTCGCTGTCCTGGGTTATGGCGCGCACGCGGTCGGACGGCAACCCATGAAACAGCGTCACGGCGCCCCATTGATGGAGACCAGTGACCGGTGTGGGGGAAGGCGAGGGTGACGGCGAAGGCGAAGGAGAGGGGCTTGGGGAAGGCTGACTCTGTAACGGATCAGGCTCTTGAATCGAGGCCGAGGTCCTGAACCCACAGATTACGCAGATTACGCAGATCGATAGCAATAATGCATTTCTAAACACGGTCATCTGTTTCTGATTAAATCTGTGGATCTGTGTAATTTGTGGATCGCTATTTCTTCTTTTGTTCAGCAATGTACTTGTTCTGGTCGCGTTCCAACCACGCCTCGAGTTCCTCGGAAGCTTTTTCCAATTCGTCGTTATTCAACAGACCACGCCGCAGTGCTTCAAAAAACGCGCGCGTGCGGACGTTGTAGGCAAGCTTGTCATAAGCCTCGTGCGGAGTTCCCTCGGCAATTGAGACAAAAAGCTTTTCATAAAGTGTGGCCAGACGACTTTCAACGCCGCGCAAACTCAAAGAGCATTTACGCGCGATGGCCCAGTTGGAAAGACCGAGCGCAAGATAGTAAAGCGCCTCGGCTTCAAACTCGGTGAGCAACGGCCGCTTAAACGAATCCTTGAAAGCCGGATCGATCATATCGGCGCCGTCTTCCAACACGGCGGCCACAAAACGCAGAAACCGCGATTCCGGATTGTTCTTATGAATAAAGCCGTATGCCGGTGGCGGATCGACCGACTTAACTATCTTCCGGATCTCGTTGATGTAGATCTCGTGCGGAAACTGCGTCCAAAAAATAATGCGTGCCGTGGGGTACTCGCGCCAGATGGCACGTGCTGCTTTGACACCGGAGAGCTTAGGCATCTGGATGTCGAGGATACAAACGTCAGGTTGGTGCTCTAGCGCCAGTTTCACTGTCTCTTCACCGTCACTCGCTTCGAGCACGGGAGTGTGCGAAGGGAACTCTTTGGCAAGAATTTCGCGCAGGTAGTGGCGCTGGGCCACGTTGTCTTCGGCGATCAGGATGGACATAGCGAGATCATTGCTTAACTAGTGACCTTGCTGCAAATGTAATTGGTCAACAACTGTGGATCAATGTGGTCTGCCACAGTTGCAGAGGTGGGTGGCGGTTCGTTCGACTGCAGTATCACACATGGCCGAACAATCCAGTTGTCTTTAGCATTTGCAACATGAAGGAGGACGTTGGAGTGTTTACGTTTCGACCTGAGGCTCCTCGCTGTTGCCATTGCTTTATGTTTGGTTTGAGCAGCGTTACGAGCCCCAAAGACTCGGACTGCGACGAGTATTTCGCGCTTCAACGAATTTGAGAGAATGAAAAAGATACTTGTGAGTGCTATCGCTTTGTTTATTACTTTGACTTTGACGTTTGTGGGCCGAAGTGATGGTCAGGAACCCGCCGCGCCAAACCCGACCACCGTGGGCAGTGAAACTCCCGTGACTCAGAACCACAAACATTCGGAATCGACCCACATCGAATTGCTGGATATCGGAGATTACTATACTGACCAGGGTCCTTTGAGAGCGTCCGGCGAGAAATGGTTAGGACTGGATGTGGGCAGGTCCAGTTTGGATGAATGCCAGATCAAGGTGAAAACATCTAACCAGGGAGAAGGCACTCAAGAGATGCACCACGTTAGCGTGGATCCCCCAATCGAGCCATTGTTCCTGGTTCGGGGCGTTGAATTGAGTGCCGGCGCCGTCATTACTCTATTTGCGGGAAACTGGGAGCAGAGTCTCGATGAGAAGTCGCCGCTAAACTTTAGGTTGGGAAGTGCTTCATATGAACTGAGGGTGGTTCGTTCCGAGGACACCGCAACATGTGAGGAGGGACTGCCTTTGAATGCTCGGCTGCTCCTGACTTCAGGTGAGAATCGGCAGGTTCTCTATTCGTTGGTCGACTGTGGAGGGGGAGCTGCCTGGCACGTACTATGGGCCGGCGATTTGGACCGAGATGGCAAGCTGGACCTCTTCGTCAATGTGAGTCCGGGAGATTACGGGGGTACGCGGAAACTCTTCCTCTCTTCCAAAGCACAGAAAGGAAGACTGGTGAAAGAGGTAGCCGAACTGGTCAGCTATGGATGCTAAATGCCCAGCTTAGGTCAGAAGGTAGTCGGCCCACAACAAAAGTGATTTGGTACGAGGAGGGGTCGTTGTACCATCACTCCAATGCCAACGATCATTTCACACAGCATCGCGGCCTTGGCGATAGGCAAAGCATTCGCCAGCGAAGGCCTGCCGCCGAAGTTCTGGCTGTTGACTGTTGCCTGCGCTCTCTTACCCGATCTTGATGTAGTGAGCTTTCTTTTCAGCATCCGCTACCACCACATGTTGGGCCATCGCGGCCTAACCCACTCGTTTCCGTTTGCGATCGCGCTTGGCTTTGCCGTCGCCTTAATTTTCTTTCGCGAGGTGCGGCTACTGAGCGCCAACTGGTGGGTAATCGTCTGCTACTTCTTTATCGTTACCGCCTCACATCCACTGCTCGACGCGCTTACAAATGGTGGACTGGGCGTCGCATTACTTGCGCCCTTCACGAACGAGCGTTTCTTTTTTCCGTGGCGACCAATCCAGGTTTCTCCCCTCGAGCTTGAGCCGTTTCTTACCGGTCGTGCCTGGGGAGTAGTCCTGAGCGAGGTAAAGTGGATTTGGGTTCCTTCAGCGATTCTGGTCGCGATTGCTTCGGTGGCGCGTCGTATAATCAACCACTAGCGTTCAGTCACTGCTCCGCTTCATCGAGCAGGAATATCTCCTCGACCGGCTTTCCGAAAAGACGCGCGAGCTTAATCGCTAACGGCAGACTGGGATCGTACTTCTCGGTCTCAATCGCATTGATTGCCTGGCGCGACACGCCGCTGCGTTGGGCCAGCTCTTCCTGTGTCCATTCGTGCTCGGCACGCAAGACTCGCAAGCGGTTCTTCATTTCTTAACCTTGATGCCTATCGATACCGCAACCATGCAAACCCGAAACCTACCGCATATGAGGCCAGCAGCACCGCAGGAAGGTCCCGCGGGTCGCCGCCTTGTAGCAAACCTTCAGCGCGGAAGTATCCGATACCCCAGATCAGCACCAGCGAAAGTGGAAACCCTATCGCGAGCGCGAACAGTTGAATCTGGCGTTGATATTCGTCCATTCGGGAAAGCAATCGCGCATACACAAAGATGAATGACGCGAACGTCAGCATCAGGATTCCCGTCATTGCCAGTCTGACCGGATGCCCGGGCTCATACTGCTCTCGCAGAACCATGTGCAGAACAGCCATGCCCAC
>JBGTLE010000428.1:0-2869 GCA_041744295.1 Pyrinomonadaceae bacterium
AATGGTTTCAATGAGACTCTCAAGCCATCCCGGCTGCACGACGGTGTCGTTGTTTAGAAAGACCAGGTATTTGCCACGGGCCTCGGCTGCACCCAGATTACAGGCATCGACAAACCCCAGGTTCGTTTCATTTCTGATCACCCGAACAAGCGCCGAGAAACGATCTATGAGCTCGGCAGTTTTATCAGTAGAGGCATTGTCCACGAGGATTACTTCGGTGGCGTTGAGGTCTATTTTCTGAAGTAAGTAGCGCAGGCATTGGAACGTAAACTCTGCTTTGTTGAAGACAGGAATGACGATTGAGGTTTTGATAGCTCGCGTTCCAGTTGGAAGTGTTGCGGCGTTTGCGACTGCCGTTACCTGTTGCCAATCCAGGGTGCCGTGGGTTGAGAGCACCGGCTGCTCAATGGTCCATGTATGAGCGTCCGGTTTACGAAAAGCAGAAATCCCGCGGAGTAGCCGCTTAAGTGCCAGCTTGATCGGGAAAGGCAGATTTGTTTTGAGCCAGGTTTTCATGAACTGTCGAAAGCAGTTTATTCCTTGCGCAGGTAGAAAACCGCCTGGTCGCCTTTCGTCGTGGCGTTCAGTTGCGCTGCCTGGATCGTGAAATCATCAATCTGCTGCGTCGTGAAGATCGACCTCGATGGGTTTACAAAATAAGACCGCTCGTCCATCAACGGAATGTCCTGCCGATACTGCTCGCTTCCCCAGAACTGAAAGGCAGTCGAATCGTAACTCACCTGTTCCACCATGAAGCCTCGCTCTGTGGCAAGCTGAGTGAATCCGGTGACACTGAAAATGAAAAGGTGGCGGGGCGCGTCGAGTTGCACCCAATCAGTTCCGTAATGTCGCCACGCATCAGCGACGACCGGCATTCGGACAATCGCATAACGACCAGGCTTCAGCAATTCGTAGATGCTCTCAAGCGACTGTCCAGGTTCGGTTACGTGCTCGATCGTATGGTTGGCCAGGATGAGATCAAACTCGCCCGTCAATTGATCCATTTCCGCTTTCCGAATCACCACACCGGAAGGATGATCCGAGTCGGCTGTCGCAAAAGGATCGATCCCCAGGAGGTTCTTGAATCCAAAATGGGCCAAGCTAAACAGAATGTGGCCCGCTCCTGAACCCACGTCCAGAATCCGCGACTGGCGATCAATTCTCAGGTCGCAGCCAGACTCGTTAATATAAGCAGGAAATCCGACTAGCAGTTGAGGCGCGCGCTGCAACACCTGTTGATAGACAAACGAGTTCAGGAAGTTTCGCCGCCGGCAATAATAATCCGCTGCATTTTGTCTTAGGAAAGCGCCTACCAGTCGTTTCAACCGGTCGCCTAACCCCGTCGGCGTTTCGCGCGGCGTGGAAAACTGGAAGGAGTAGTAATCGGCGGTGTAGTAGCGTCGGAGATCCGGAACCTCTTGAATCTGAAGAGTCCCGCAGGCAGCACATTCAACGTAAGTGAAGGTATCGCGTGTGCCGAAGAACATCTCGCGGGCGTGGTGCAGCTTATTGCCCGACTCGTTGTCGCAAACGCGGCAGATCTGTGGGATATCGTCGGAGGGCATTCTTAAGCTTGACGGAAACAAGAGTGCGGGATTATTCAGCAAACGGTGGTGAATCGCCTTCTGATGTCTGCCAAGGCAGCAGTGGCGCTATCAGTCCCACTCGCTTATGCCGGACCGCCACCGTGTCGTCACCTGATTCGAAAACATCGAACTGCAGGACATCATTCTCAGCAAAAATAATCCGCTCGTAAGCGATGTCGGCGCCGACCGTTGCGTAGTAGGTTCCGGTTTTGAATAAGCCGGGGGGAAAGCTGATGGTGCTGGTGAATCGGCCGACTTTTCGCTCGATCACTTTCTCACTCAACAGGTCGTAATCAGAACTCGTGAATAGTGTTTCACCCTTTTCGTTTCTGATCACAATGAAAAGACGAGAATTGCGCACCGCTCGCTGGTTCAAAAACTCCAGTCTAATAGTAAAAGGTTGGCGGCAGTCGATCACAGCGGTGTCCTGGCCGGCTTGGGAAATCCGGGCCCCCGTCAATTCAATCTCTTCACTCTTGCCTTCCGGAAATGCAATCCATGTGATGGGTGAATAGAGTCGGTTGGTGTTGTCCAGATAATGCGCGGAGACCTCACGAGTCGCGCCCATCATCGCAACCGATCCCTGGTGCAACAGAATCGCGCGTTCGCAAAGAGCATTTACCGCGCTGATATCGTGACTGACGAAAAGAACTGTGCGGCCGGTCGTCGCCACTTCGTTCATCTTGCCGAGGCACTTCTTTTGAAAGGCCGCATCGCCAACCGCGAGTACTTCGTCAATGATCAAAATCTTAGGTTCAAGATGCGCGGCGACTGCGAAAGCCAACCGCACGGTCATTCCCGATGAATAGTGCTTAACCGGCGTGTCGAGGAACTGTTCGGTCTCGGCAAAAGCAACAATCTCGTCGAACTTTTTTTGAATCTCCTGCCGGGTCATGCCGAGAATCGCGCCGTTGAGAAAAATGTTCTCGCGGCCAGTCAGTTCGGAATGAAAGCCGGTTCCCACTTCCAACAGGCTGCCGACGCGACCATTCAACGCAACCCGACCCTTTGAAGGTTTGGTAATGCGGGAAAGAATTTTCAGCAGCGTTGATTTGCCGGCGCCGTTGCGACCGATGATTCCGACAACTTCCCCCGGTGCGACTTCGAACGTCACGTCCTGCAAAGCCCAGATTGTATTGTCCGAACTATTTCCGCGCAGCGCGCGCAGAGGGGCACTGACAGTTGACGCCACGGCATCACGCAAGCTGTTATGCGTCTGCCGCGCCCCGATTCGATAGCGTTTACCCAAATTCTCTACTGCGATGATCGGTTTCATAGCCTCA
>JBGTLE010000429.1:0-3762 GCA_041744295.1 Pyrinomonadaceae bacterium
TCCCGTCGGCCCGGTCGCTGTCGCTTTCGGGTTAGGATTTCTTCGCCGTTCTCCCGGGCATAATGGCCGTAGAGGTTATGGTTTTGTAAGGGTTTTTGTGCAAAGCCCCGGCACACCCACAAACACAGAAACGGCGGGACAACTTTTCGTCACGACCGCGCCGGCCGCTACCACGCAATAATCTCCAAGCTCAACATCCTTCAAGATAACCGCCTTCGCTCCAACCCAGCAGCGATTGCCAATCTTCACTTTGCCAACCCTCATCGGCTGCTCCTGCGGGCTTATGCCTTGACCGAATGCGTGATCAGAGTCGGTGATGTAAATATCCGGGCCAAACATGTTCTCGTCGCCTATCTCAACATAACCACACGCGTCGATCATCACATTCCGATTGAAGTAGTTGTTGCTTCCCACGCGAATGCGGAGACCGTCGTAATCAGCATCAATGGGCCAGAGCCAACATCCTTCGGTGAACGCGTTGTTGTCACCGATTTCAATCTGTGCGAGCCGTCGGCAGCGAACCTTCTCCATCCGATTACGCTGACCAGCTTTGAGCCCGAGCAATCGATAAGCGAATAGCCGCAACCTGCTGGCGAGGCCGCGAGCCGACTTGAGCAACAGAGGTTCAAGACTCGCGAGGCTCATATGCTGGAACGCAAACGTCTTCGGTATTCATGAAATGCCGATCGGCTAACTGCCTGTCTGCTGGGCACGAGGCTGGGCAGCCGCCGCATGAACATTCCAATCCCCTGCAGACAAGGCCTTACGAAATTATTCTTCAAAGCAAACCGTATGTGGCTGGCCATCTTCGCGGGCATTAACCAGAGCAAGGTTGGATAAGGGGAACGACGAAACGCGAACACCAGATCGTTGCAGACACCGGACGCATGTTGAGCGGAAGGGTTGCGCGCCGTCATGCTCTTGTCGTGCCAGACGTGGACGCCGGGGAGAAACATAATTTCATGTTTGTGATCCAGCAGCCGCAGACAAAGGTCCTGCTCTTCTCCACCATAAAAGCCTGGGTTTGGTGTGTAGTATCCAATCTCCTTCACACGTGACAGCCGCAGCAGGTGACCGCACCCGATGAAGGTGTGAGTCTTCAGAGGCGTAGTTCTCTGTTCCGGGTTGGGCCGATCGGGAGACAGAATGTCATAAGCCAGCGCCGCGACCTCGGGTTTTTCTCGCAGCAGGGCTACGCCGGTCGATAACTCATCGCCTTTAATAAACCAGGCATCGTCGTCCAGACTAAAATACAAATCTGCATCGGTCTCACGCATCAGCCGATTACGAGCGTGCAAGTAACCCAGTGGATGTTCATTGCGGAACCAGCGCACTTGGGGAAACTGATCCTTGAGCAGCGGCGTTCCGTCCGATGAAGCGTCGTCAAAAACCGCAACTTCCTTTTCAACATAATCCTGCTCTAAGGCCGACGTGATTGCCTTTGCGAGCAGATCCGCGCGGTTGTGCGCAGTGATTCCCACCAACACCTTCATGATTGCGACTTATTCCTGGCCGACATTATCTCGCCAAGGCCTTTGAGTTTTCCGCGCACCGTGGCCGGCAATGCAGCCCAGTTGGCTCTGGCAGCCAACGGCGTCACTACACCGAAGACTTCTAACAGAAGTAATCTCAGGTATGAGGTAAGACTCTCGCGGCCCATTACTTTGGTCATAACGTAATGGCGATTCACCAACTCCATCTTTGCAAGCGCCTCGTTATCACTCTTATGCGATCCGGGTTGACTGTCGTGAAAGATTCGCGCGGTTCTGGCGTTGGCCAGTTTCCACTCGCGCCCAACGGTGAGCGAAAGAGTGAGATCCTCCATCATTGAATATCCGGTGAAATGTGTCGGGAATACAGGCGAGGGTAGAGCGTCGCGACGGTACAACGTGCACCCTAAATTTAACCACTCCACCGGAACGACCTCTGGCAATGCGGAAGAATCTTCCGGCAACAGATTGAAGGCTGGACCAATACACTTCCCCGCGTAGCTCGATTCATGGCGGCCATGTAAAAGGCGGAATAGATTCCTGCTTAATAACCCAGGCGGGAGATAGCGTTGATTAGTAATCATCGCATTGACCCCACCGATTTGATGATCGCTTCGCAAAGCTTCCCAAAGTCTTCCCAGACAATCAGGCTCAAAAGTAACGTCGTCTTCGCAGAAAAGGATCGTGTCCTGCGATACATAGTGAAGTGCTTGATTTCTTTGGGTCGCCGCCCCAGTTTCCTTAGCCTTGTAATGGAGGAGCCTCGTCTGAAGGCCGGGAATCTGGTTGCGACAGAGTTGTTCAGTCTCGTCTGTGGCTGAGGCATCTATCAGGATCATTTCTATTGGCTGCGCAGATTGCTTCGCGAGACTCTGCAGCATTCGTTCCAAAACCGGCGCGCGATTCATGGTGGGAACTACCGCCGAAACCGGAAGCAGATTAATCATGCAAGCGTTTCGGCGTCGCTGCCTGTTCTCATCTTGATAACTCGTGCCGGATTGCCGCCATGATTGCGAGAGCAGGAACATCTTTAGTGATCACACTGCCGGCGCCAATCACCGCGCCTCTTCCAATCGTCACGCCCTTCAGAATAATTGCTCCGGTTCCAATCCAGACTTCATTCTCAATATTGACCGGCAAGCAATTCAATTCCTGATTCCGGCCTCCATCAGCGGTGAGAACGGTGTCGTGGTCAAAATCGCAGATGTAACAATGCGGGCCGATCAAGACGCTGCGACCGATGGTTATTTCACTATGACAATCGATGATCGAGTAGTGGTTAAGGTAGAAATGCGAGCCGATCTTCAACCTGCCCCGCTGTTTGTTATACGAACCAACAATGAGTTTTACTCCGGGGGAGAAGAACGTGTACTCATCGCACTCCAATCCCTTCGCATCACCTTCAAAAAGGTCACTTGGTATAAACGTGGAGTAAGGAATTTTCGCCCCCGCAATTCTAAGTCGCAGCCAGCGTAGCCGGCTTAGAATTCTTGAGCGCATGGACAATCAACCGTTGGCGGTAACTAAGCCATAAAACTTTTGGGTAACCGAAGCATGGGAAAAGTAATCCTGACCTACTATTAGAGCTTTACGACCAAGCTCGCGGCGGTAGGCGGAGTTTGAAACAAGCTTCTCAACTGAGGCCTTCAGCATCTCCGTGTTGTCTTCTTGAACTATCTCAGCAACACCAGGATTCTCGAGCGCCCAACGAACGGCGGAACAATACTTCGGCCCCCAAATTAGTATGGGCCGTCCCGCTGCAGTGTAGTCGGTTAACTTCGAAGGAAAACCGGCAATCATGTTCTCGCGGAACCACTCTTCAAACGTCATTGGGACAAAAAGGACGTCGGCCTCTTCACGCAGCTTGGTCGTGAGTTCCCTCTGAGGGATTATGGGCTTGGCAACGATGCAGGGTTTGTCCAGTCCAAGACTGGCCAACTCTTGCTTCGAATGGGGTGTGAAGAGAAGCACCCTTCCCGAAAGAGTTTCTAAAGCACAGGCAAGATCGGAGATGCATTTCGCGTATCCGCGGCTGTTTATTGATCCGGCATATGCAAAAGTGGGAAACGAAGAGGTGGGTTTGTCGCATGGCGCGTCAAAGATCACGTCAGTCGAACTTCGGGAGGGATAAAGAACGCTTCCTCTAATGCCGTATCGCTGCGCGTACGTTTCCTCCATGTAGGGTGATGCGCAGAGTCTTGAAACTGCTTGTCCGTAGATCTTTCGAAACTGCTTGTCCCCCCAACTTCGAAATCCTCGCGGCAAGATATTA
>JBGTLE010000430.1:0-10964 GCA_041744295.1 Pyrinomonadaceae bacterium
GAGGCGCAAAGTTTGTCGGTACTTACGAAGGTCAAAACACACCGGAAGGAAAGCGCTCCGTCACTTTCCGAGTGGAGTATCGAGCTGACGATCGCACGTTGCGAGATGAGGAAGTTGAAGATCGCCAGCTTACTTTGATGAACTCACTCGTGCAGGAATTGCATGCCGAGCAGCATTAAGAAATAAATCGCTGCCGGTTGCGAAATGAGTCTTGCGCTTGCAAGCGTGAAGTCGCATAATCCCACCACGCTCGAGCTGATACGAACCCACGGAGAATGCAATGGTCGCCCTTTCTGGTCTGGAAAAATTTTCCCATCTTGAAGATAAGATTTACCGCACGATTGAACTTACGAAAACCCTGAGGCAGGAAAAAGAGAGTCTCGAGAAAGAGTTGGCCTTGATGCGTCGTGACATAGGCAACGTACTGAACGAGAAAGAGCGCCTCGAAAGTCAGGTAGAAAAGCTTTTGGCGGAGCGGGATACGATTCGTATGAAAGTCGAAGCGATGCTCGACGCTGTTGCTGCGCTTGATCCGGAAATGGCGGAGGAGCTTAGATGACGACTGGAATCGGCCAGCTGCTTGGAAAGAGCACGATGGAGTCCACCACGACCACCCCTACCATTAGAGTTGAGATTTACAATCAAACCTACAACATCCGTTCGGATGGTGATACGGAGTACATCATTCAGTTGGCAGAGTTTGTCGACAGTCGGATGCGCGAGATTTCCTCCGGGACATTGACCGTCGATTCGTTGAAAGTCGCCATCCTCGCTGCCCTTCACGTGGCCGACGAACTCCACCGCTTGAAACACCTGCACGAACAGGCCGACGCCCAGTTAGCAACGCGCAGCGGGGAATGCGCAGAGATGCTCGATAAATTGCTTAAGGTTCGGAGCAGCGTCGAGCAAGAGCAGGGTGGCGCAGGGAAGATCTCGCTCGGGTAGTACTCCCAGTTGAATCCACACACAGTTGTTGAGTCGTTGCCGGGGCACAGCCTTAGGAGTGCGCTGTCTTGTCAGCTCTGTTAGCTCGTCTCGAAACGACGGGTTTCAACTAGAATTGTGGCCGTGCGACACGAGTTAAAAGGCTGACAAGGCAGCGCACTCCAAAAGGCTCCGCATTTCGTCAAGCGACTCGGCAAAAATAACCTTCTTTCGCGCCACTGAATCCTTGTGCTAGTATGCGTCTCGGCGGAGGGAAATAATCTGCGGGGCCCGTGACCGAGTTACGATGATTGAGCCAACGCCGTTAAATTGGGAGACCGACGCCACGTTAGCCAGTGCATCTCTTCATCGTTAAGAGTTGCTAACGGCTGTGGTAGACCAAAGGTCACCCACCTGTGAATGCAGGTTCAATTACGGCTTCGGAACGACCAACGCGGATCTCCCTCCACCAGTCGTAAATCGTACTCGTAAATCGTAAATAGGAACTGCGGTTTCTGTGAACAGTTTGCGATCGCTTTACGGCTTTTTTGTTTTTTTCCCCGACAAATAACGTAGGAATGTTCGCCCCGGAATGAACACAGATAACGCGGCTCTGAAAGAACCATTCTCTAACAGAGAAGTTCACGCATTCTCAGATTCGTCCGATCCACGTTTATCTGCGGCTGAATACAGCACGCCCTGCGAGTTAATCGACGCATGAAAATACTTACCATCGGCGATGTAGTGGCGAAGCCCGGACGTATTGCCGTGCTTCAACGCATTCAGGATCTGCGAGAACAGCACAGCATCGATCTCGCCATTATGAATGCCGAGAACGTTGCGGGAGGTTTTTCGATTACTCCGTCGCTGGCCGAAGAGCTTTTCGCGGCCGGAATCGACGTGATGACTTCGGGCAATCACATCTTCGACAAACGAGAAGCTGTGACCTATATCGATAAGCAGCCGCGATTGCTGCGTCCTGCGAACTATCCTCCGGGAACTCCCGGCAGCGGGATCTGGACTGGAACAATTAACGGCGTCGGGGTTGCCGTCGTGAGTTTAATGGGACGAGTTTTTATGCCGCCTGCCGACGACCCTTTTCGGGTCGTCGCCGAACTCTTGCGCCCGTTGTCCCCTGAAATAAAGGTCCGGGTCGTCGACATGCACGCCGAGGCCACGTCTGAGAAAGTAGCGATGGGATGGTTTCTCGACGGTCGGGTATCGGCTGTGGTTGGCACACACACACACGTGCAAACCGCAGATGAGAGGATTTTGACGGAGGGCACAGCCTACCTGACTGATATCGGAATGACGGGAAGTTACGCGGGAGTGATTGGAATGAATAAGAGCGACGTCATTGCGCGATTCACCACCGCGACGGCGGGGCGAGCAGGACACGCGGCTGGCGAGGTTAGAGTTTGTGCCGCTGTGTTGGATATCGACGAGGCAACCGGGCGCGCACGAAGCATTGAGCGAATCAGCCTCCCTCACGAACAGTGATTAAGTGACAAGTGACAAGTGAGGTGACAAGTGACGGGTGACAGGTGACAAGTAACTGGACGCGTGGTATGCGATAGGTTTCGGTCTGCTTAGTTACTAGCACCACGATGATCTTGCTTGTCACCTGTCACCTGTCACTTCAGGCGGGACCTGTTTCAGACGGAACAGCGGGACCGGACGACTGAGATTTGACGGTTGGCGGCGAAAGTAGACGTTGGGCATAACCTTCCGGGAACGAACGAACGTGGCCGCTCGAGTCAGTCACGACATGCCCGGTCTCTCCTTCAGCAATGACCTGACCATCCGCAGCCCGAAGAATCTCATAGCCAAACCGAAGTGACCGCCGGCGTAATTCGGTGATGTGAGTGCGAATCAGTATCTCGTCGTCGTAGTACGCCGGCGCCTTGTAGCGGCAATAACTCTCGGCGACAACCAGGAAAGCGTCTTCCATCGTCTCCATGCTGCTGTAGGAAAGTCCGCGCGCACGACAAAACTCAGCGCGGCCAATTTCGAACCAAATCAGGTAGTTGGCATAATAGACAATGCCCATCTTGTCCGTTTCGGAATAGCGAACGCGTTGCAGCGTTTCGTGCCATTCTCCGAGAACTTCTTCCGGGGCAGGACTTGTCATCTGAACCTTATGCCTCCAGACTCTGCTGCAGAGAGATTGATAGTGAGAGAAGCTGGTTGAAACGTTTAGCGGACTATAAGAGTGAAACCCTGAAGATGTCAAAGCAAAATCACTGGCGGCTGGGCCTGTTCCTGACGCTTTCAATTACCATCGCCACACTTTTGTTGGGAAGTTCGCAAGCCGCCCGAGAAACTCAAGGCGCGAGTGCCACGGCGAGTGCCGCGCGTAATGCCGCAATAGTTGCAACCACAGCGGCAGTGCTGAAAGAGACCAGCGATATCCGAGAGCTCCCGATTCTGCGCGACGTGAAGAGCGGATCACAAACTCGCGCCGACATCGAGCGCATGGTGATTAAGAATCTTGACTCGCAGACCACGCCCGCGGAGATGCATGCCACCGAAGTCGCATTAAGAAAGCTCGGTCTGGTGCCTCCTGAATTTCAGTTTCGTTCGTTCTTCATAAAGTTGTTGACCGAGCAAGTTGCCGGTTACTACGACACACGCGCACAACAATTCTATTTGGCGGACTGGATTGAACTGGAAGGTCAGAAACCGGTGATGGCTCACGAGCTGACACATGCTTTGCAGGACCAGCACTTCAATTTGAAGCGTTTTGAAAAATGGCCAAAGGGCGATTCCGATGCCGAGCTGGCGGCGCATGCGCTAATCGAGGGCGATGCCACACTCACGATGACCTTGTACATGGCGAAGAATCCGCTGGTTGCACTCGCGTTCGTGCGTTCACTGGGTGAGACGGCCAATTCGTCTGAGCAGTTCAAACAGGCGCCGCGGGCGTTGCGAGAGTCACTCGTTTTCCCTTATGAGCGCGGTCTTGAATGGGCTACCAAATTGTATCGTAGTGGCGGTTGGGAAAAAGTGTCGGCTGCCTATACTAAGTTGCCATTGTCTTCCGAACAGATTCTGCACCCGGAAAAATATTTTTCCTATGAAGTGCCGTTGAAGGTTTCACTGCCGGACGTGCGCAGTTTACTCGGATCGGGTTGGAAAAAGCTCGATTACGATGTGAATGGCGAGTGGTCCTACTACTTGATTCTCGATGAGTTCTTGAAGATGCCGGCCGAATCGAGGCGGGCGGCGGCTGGTTGGGCCGGAGATCGATATGTGTTGTATCAGGGCCCGAAGCCGGCCGATATCTTTTTAGGCCAGCTATCGGCATGGGACACACTGGAAGACGCGCGTCAGTTTTTTGATGCTTACGTGAAACGGACGAAGTTGCGGTACAAGAACGCAAAAGCAGAAACTACAGTTCTCGCGGCTACGCAGACTCCCGAGCTGCTCAGCTGGCGAACGGATGAAGGTGGTGTGACGATTGAACTTCGTAATAACCGGGTTTTGATTTTGGAAGGCATCCCGGACACCGTGAATCAGAAGGCTATGGTTCGTACGATGTGGCAGTAAGACAAAGTGCTGAGTGCTGAGTGCTGAGTTCCGATCACGAGTTTCTAGTTTCAAGTTTCTAGTTTCAAGTTGGTCGCGCTACTCGCCTCTTGGAACTCAGTACTCAGCACTCAGTACTTACCAATAGAACCCGAAACTAGAAACCCGAACTAGAAACCCGAAACTAGAAACTTGAAACTAGAAACTCAGCACCCCTTTGGCTAACGATCTCCTCCTCCTTGAAGCCTTGCTCGACGCGAGCGTCGATGGCATCCACGCGTTTGATCTGGACTGTAACTTCATCGCTTTCAATCGTGCGATGGAACGCATCTCTGGTCTGAGCCGCGAGAACGTGCTCGGCAGAAATGCCTTCGAAGTCTTTCCGTTTCTCAAGAAGATCGGCGCCGACAAGGACTACTACAGCGTCCTGGCGGGAAAGACCGTGGTCGCAAAGGCCCGGCCTTACACCATTCCTGAGACTTCACGTCACGGTTACTACGAAGGTCGCTACTTCCCGCTCAAAATCAATGACGAGATAATTGGCGGTGTCGGGATAATCCGCGACATCACGCAACAGAAACTTGCCGCAGACGCCGCGCACACCGAGCATCAAAGGCTGAACTTCCACGTTGAGAATTCACCGCTGGCGGTGATCGAATGGGACAGCGACTTTCGCGTCTCGCGCTGGTCGGAAGCCGCGGAAAGACTTTTTGGCTGGGGGCCGGAGGAAGTTCTCGGCAAGCACGTAAGCGATTGGAAGTTTGTTTTCACGGAAGACATCGATTCCGTTTTGGAGGTGACTCACCGGCAGCGGGAAGGCGTCGAACGCCAGGGCGTTTTGTTCAACCGCAATTACACCAAACAAGGCGAGGTGCTGCACTGCGAGTGGTACAACTCGGTGCTCAACGATGAGCGCGGGCACCTGGTCTCAGTGCTGTCGCTCGTGCTGAACGTCACTACCCGGAAGATTGCGGAGGAAGAACGCGCAGCATTGTTCGTACGAGAGCGGGTGGCCCGGAAACATGCTGAGGATGCCGACCGCTTAAAAGACGAGTTTTTGGCAACGCTGTCGCACGAGTTGCGAACGCCGCTCACGGCGGTGCTTGGTTGGGCTTCATTGATGCGTTCGGGCGACGTGCCACAGACCGAGTTCGCGAACGCCCTCGAAATCATCGAGCGCAATGCCCGAGCACAGGCCCGGTTGATAGATGACTTGCTCGACGTCTCGCGGATCATCACCGGCAATCTCAAGCTGGAACTCCGACCAGTTGACATGGTGGCCACCGTCGAAGCGGTCGGTGAAGCAGTGCGACCGGCGGCGCAGGCCAAAGGTGTTCGCCTGCAGATCGTCCTCGAGAATAAAACTCATTTCATAAACGGAGATCCAAATCGACTGCGTCAGGTTGTTTGGAACCTGGTACTCAATGCCATCAAGTTTACGGCGCGAGGTGGCAGCGTCTCAGTTTCGATAGGTTCCGATGAAAACAATGCGCGTTTGGTGGTCACCGACACGGGCGAGGGAATTACTTCTGAATTCCTGCCCTACGTGTTTGACCGGTTCCGGCAAGCGGAGGGTTCGATCGCACGCAGGCACGGTGGCCTGGGCCTGGGCCTGGCGGTCGCCCGTCATTTGGTTGAATTACATGGCGGGACGATTAGTGCTGAAAGTGACGGTCCAGGTCACGGTGCCACCTTCGTTGTGGAGTTGCCGGTAGCACCAGCCGGTCAGCCGGAGACCGCTACCTCCGATGCATGGCGCGTACGCTGGCAGGAGATAGGGCAAGGAAAAGGGAGAACCACCAGGAACCAACTGTCTGGATTGAAAGTGTTGGTAGTTGAAGATGACGCTGATTCGCGAGCCTTGGTCAGTATGATGCTTAAACGACACGGTGCGGAAGTAGTAGCAGTGGCCACGGTCGACGAAGCAATGTCTACGATTGCGATTGAGCCTGCCGATGTGCTGATCAGTGACATCGGCATGCCGGATCAGGATGGCTTCGAATTAATTCGAAGGATTCGTAGGCTACCTGCCGAACGTGGTGGAAACACTCCGGCGGTTGCATTGACCGGCTATGCGACGGCAAAAGATCGTGAGCGCGCGATTGCGGAGGGATTTCAGACTCATCTGGCGAAGCCAATCGAACCGGCGGAGTTGGTGAACGCAATCGTAGAGCTGAAAGGGCGGGCAATGGTGCCGCTCGAGCCGATTTGAAACCCCGGGTACAGATTACTCAGATTGCGCAGCGCAGGTTATTTGGTAGTAAACACAACCAGGCTGCTTCGCAAGAGCTGAAGTCGCGCCCAGTAGTCTGCGGATAAGATTGATTTCAATGTCTGGTTTGCATAACTACATCGACCAGATTCTCGACGATAAGTACCGCCTCGAACGGCTGCTCGGCAAGGGCGGAATGGGCGCAGTCTATCTGGCCACGCACCTCGGCACCGAACGCTACGTTGCCTTGAAACTAATCACGCCGCAGTTCATGCGCAACGAAGAGTTTGTCGAGCGCTTCAAGCGAGAAGCAAAGGCTGCGGGACGATTGCGTCATCCGAACGTGGTCGATGTCACCGACTTTGGTTTCGCCCAGGCGGACGGCGAGCCTGTCGCTTATCTGGTGATGGAATACCTTGATGGCTGCACGCTCGGCGATGTCTTGCGAGAGGAAGAGCGGCTGCCGTTGGAGTGGGTGGTCGACATTCTTGAACAGGTCTGCTCGGCGGTCCACGAAGCCCACCTACAGGGAATCGTTCACCGCGATCTCAAACCCGAAAATATCTGGCTCGAACCAAATCGTCTGGGCGGCTACCGCGTCAAGGTGCTGGATTTCGGCATTGCCAAACTCGGTGAGGCAGCCGCCACGTTGATCGTGGATCACTCAAGTTCTTTGTCAGAACGAGCCGGTGGCCGAACGACCGCCGCGGGTTCCCCAACCACCCTCGGCGGAAACCACGAAGCTGCGACGGCGGTGCTTGGTGCGCAGGGAACGAAATCTACAAGTCTGACAAATACCGGTGATTCCGAGCTCGACACTGTGCTTTATGCGAATGATGTCAGTGCTGGAGGCGAGGGCAACGATCACGTCGCCGCAAGAGATAATGCCCAAAAGAACCAGTTCTCCGAGTCGCCCACCGAGACTATCGCAACGCTTATTCAGTCGCCGCCACTGGATAAGAGCATCTCAGAACTTCGTCTCCCATCTGACGACGATGGAACCTTGCTGTTTGATCAAGCCACGCCCTCGTTTATGTCCATGTCGCAAACGACGACAGCAACTTCGATGGGGGCAGAACTGACGCGCGTGGGCGCCATCATGGGCACGCCGCTCTACATGTCTCCGGAACAATGTGTGGGGAAAAACCTCGATTCGCGAGCCGACATTTATAGCCTCGGTGTAATCGCTTACCAGATGCTTGCCGGCGAACCGCCGTTCACTGGCGATACGGAAAAAGTGATGCGCGAGCATGTTGACGCTATGCCAGTGCCGCTGCGCGAGCGCGCAAAGGTCCCCAGGCGTGTGGCTGGTGTGGTGATGTCGGCGCTCGCAAAAGATCCGCAGGATCGTCCGCAAACGGCGAGCGCTTTTTCGAACGCTCTTAGTGCACAGGCTTCGAGCATCAGCTCGCTGTATCGCCGCGCCTTCTCGCTCTACAGCGAGTACTTCCCGAAGTTTCTTAAGTTGTCATTGATCGCGCACGTGCCGGTGTTCATCACGACCGCGTTCATGATCGCGCTGCAGCTATTTGAAAAATCACAGCGTCAAGGATTGAACGTCAGATACTTCTCACTCATTACCGGCATCGTCATCGTCGCGCTGTTGCAGATCGCGGCATACTTTTTTGCGGCGGCGGTCACTTCGGGCATGACCGCCATCATCGTTACGCAAATATCGGCCGCCCCACTTAGGCCCGTCGAGCTAAGCTCAGCCTTGGCCGTATTGAAACGTCGGTGGCGGCCGTTTTTGAAGACTTCGATTCTGATGACCCTGCGCATCATGGCCGGATGGCTGCTCATCATTCCCGGGATTGTGATTTCGATTCGCTACGCGCTTTATGCGCCGGTGGTATTGATGGAGGGACTAGAGACCAGGGCGGCGCGCAAACGAGCGCGTGAGTTGGGATCGCGATCATGGCGCACAGTGATCATCATCACGTTCCTGCAATTTCTGATTCCGTTCATCGTAGGCTCTCTATTTGGACGGTTTGCGATGAAGGCGAGCAAAGGCACAACCAGTGTGTCGTTTGAATCAATCTCTCAACAGCTTTCAGGCCTCACAAACGTATTCATCCTGCCTCTAATGTCGATCGTGCCGGCGTTACTTTATTTGAAGATGCGGCAGCTTGGCGGCGAGACGATGAGTTCAGCGCTGGCCCAGATCGAAGACATCAATGTGAAGCGCAGCCAGTGGCAACAGCGCATGCGCAGCCGGTTGAGCCTACCGACACCGCGCGGCCGGTGATAGGGTCCAAAGTCCAAAGTCCAAAGTCCAAAGTCCAAAGTCCAAAGTCCAAAGTCCAAAGTCCAAAGTCCAACCCAAGACTGCGCCTTCCTTGCGATTCGATTGCAATTTCCTACTGCCCACCTGTCTCAACCACACCTCAACTTTTTCTCAAGTCGCCTCAGTAAAGTCTCTCCATCGTTAAGCCACCGTTCAACGTAGCCGTGAGACTTTAACCGACACTGAGGAGAAAACCGATGTCATGCTTACCGCGTATCTTGAGCAGAAACTCTTGCAAACTGTTTCTGGCCGCCATAGGCTGCCTAACAGCGCTGATCCTGGCGGACGCTAGCTTCCTGGGTTTCACCGGCGCAGCAGCCAAAGCTGAAGCC
Organism: Pyrinomonadaceae bacterium; assembly: GCA_041744295.1. Taxonomy (GTDB): domain Bacteria; phylum Acidobacteriota; class Blastocatellia; order Pyrinomonadales; family Pyrinomonadaceae; genus PSRF01. The sequence continues at coordinate 9,281 of JBGTLE010000430.1, forward strand.
CCGACAACTCCACAGACACCAACTTCGGAACCAAGGGCGTCCGCTCCAGCGGCCAGCGCCCTTGAGCGCGTGCGCCAGTCGGCCACCTCGACAGTTAAGAGCAACGTCTCACGCGAGACCGGGAATTTTGACTTTGTCCGAGCCATCAACGGCGGAGTGCTGGTAGTTGATAACACCGGCGAATCCCCGGAAGCGCGCGCGTTTTCATTCCTGCGCGAGCACGGAGGCTTGGTCGGAATGAGCTCGGCAGAACGTCAGTTGGCTCTCGGCAGTGCAACCGGCGACGACGCACAAGTGAGTACTTTGAAAACTGCGGAAGTTGGAAAAGACTCTTTTGGTAGCTCGCACGTTCGGTTGAACCAATATTATCGCGGCCTGCCAGTCTTCGCAGCCCAGGTTGTTGTCCACATGAACGAGCGGGGCATCACGGCCGTGAGCGGTCACTACGTTCCCGATATCAAAGCTGCCAGAGAGCCGCGAATTAGCGATGCCGTGGCGCGCACTACGGCGCTCAATCAAGCTGGTTCGTCGCTCATCGTCGTCAAGAGCGAGCTAAGCATCTATCGAAAAGGTCTACTGGAAGGCTATCAGGGCCAGAGTGTACTGGCCTACAACATCGAGTTAACTGATCGCAAAGCTACTCGGTTGCAAGTCTGGGTCGACGCAGTAAAGGGCGGGGTGCTGAACACGATCGCGCTTAGCCATTCAGCACTCAACCGCACAATCTACACTCCTGAGCACGATCCGCTATTCGCAGTGCGACACGAAGGCGATCCGTTAACTCCTGGACCAACACCCGGCACGACCGGCGCCGACCCAATCAACAATCTCTACGTGATGGCGGGCCACACGTACAACATGTTCGCGTCCGCGTTTGGTCGCGACTCGTACGATGGGCTGGGCCACCCGATGGATAGCGTCTTTCTAGTAAACGATGTTTGTCCCAACGCTTATTGGAATGGCATCTCGACAAACTACTGCCCAGATTTTGACGCGGACGACGTGGTCTCGCACGAGTGGGGCCACGCCTACACGCAATACACTCACGGCCTGATCTACTCCTATCAGTCAGGAGCACTCAACGAGTCTTATTCCGATATTTACGGTGAGACTGCCGATCTTCTCAACGGCGTCGACGCTGAGGGCGGAACCAACAATAGCCAGCCGCTGCCGGCGGGCCAACGTTGGCAGATGGGTGAAGACGTTCCCACGTTGAATGCGCAGCAGCTCGGCATTCTGCGTGACATGTGGACGCCCACTCGTTATGGCGATCCTGACAAAGTCTCTTCGGGAAGTTATGCGTGTGGTTCGGGTGATGGCGGTGGCGTGCATACTAATTCGGGCGTGCCCAACCATGCCTACGCCATGCTCGTGGATGGAAAGACTTTCAACGGACAAACAGTCACGGGCATTGGCTTCAACAGGGCGCTGCATATCTATTTCCGCGCCATGACCGTCTACCAAACGCCCTCGACAAATTTTCCACAACACGCGGAAGCCTTACGCGCCTCCTGCAACGACTTGATTGGCCTTCCACTCAACGCGATCTCAACCTCTTCGGCAACCGGAACGCCATCAGGCGAGGTAATCACTGCCACAACTTGCCAACAGGTAGACAAAGCGATTCTCGCGGTTGAGATGGACTTACCCGTACCTTGTAACCTGTCGCCGATTCTCGACCCAG
>JBGTLE010000431.1:0-5952 GCA_041744295.1 Pyrinomonadaceae bacterium
GTACTTTGGGTATTTGCGCAGGGATGCAGATCTGGGCGGGTTGTTGTTCTGGTTGGACCAGGTGAATCGTTTCCCGTTGCGAGACCAGAACATCCAGAACGCGATGGTCTGCTCGTTCATCACCTCGGCGGAGTATCAACAGCGGTTCAGTCCGGTAGTCACGCACACGAACCAGGAGTGTCCGCAGTAGTTTCGAAGTTCCTAGAATGGGTCTTGATAACTTCTGACGGTTTGGAGGATGCTAACAAAATGCCGGATAGCGAAATCAAATGTCCCAGGTAATCATTTAAGGTTGAGGCTTGCGATCAAGAAAAATTCGCCGATGTGTGCGGACGAGAATAAGGAAAGTATCCGGTTGTCAGGTTCATGTTTGCTTTGGTTATTGAGACGCCTGACGGTTACTGGCCACCGCTGCTGTTGAAGCTAAAGTGATCCGACATTTGATGTGCATGGTTTGAACCCATAACCGGAATCGATCCCTCTTCCCGTTTCCCACCCACCGAGACCGGGTGCTGTCTCCCAAGTCGCAAGCAGCATTCGGCTCGTGAAAGGAAGTCCAAAATGGTGCGCAATAACCGCTCTCATATTCGCGGCACAAGGAGCCTCCTGTGTCTGCTCGCCTTCACCCTGCCGCTGGTTGGTCTCACGAACTCGCACACTCGTGCGCGCCGCGAGTCCCCTTTAGACTCGGTAGTGATTCCCGATTCAACCGGAGACATTGTTGGCAATCATCCGTTAACGTCCCAACTCGAGGATCTCAAGCGGAAAAATGGTCCGCTCAACTCATCCGGCGACCCTCATCTTCTTCCTCGATCATTATTGGGTTTGGGCGAACTAGTGCCCTCCAAGGCACAGCAAGATCCTTTGGGAGTTCAAAGAGTAGCGACAACGTTCACGGTTACAACGACGACCGACAGCGGGGCCGGATCGTTGCGGCAATCAATTCTGGATGCCAATGCCAATGCTGGTGCGGACACGATTGCCTTCAACATTCCTGGCGGCGGCGTGCGCACCATTAGCCCCATCTCGCCGCTTCCGACAATCACTGACCCGGTCACAGTTGACGGTACAACGCAACCGGGGTTTGCCGGCGTGCCGCTCATTGAACTTAACGGACTTAGTGCGGGAGCCCTGACGAACGGTTTAGTAATTACGGCAGGGAATAGCACGGTTCGCGGACTGATTATCAATCGTTTCGGTACGACGGGCGGCGCCGGCATTGTCTTGCAGGGCAATGGCACTAATACAATCGAAGGAAATTACATCGGCACGAACAGCGCCGGTACTGCGGCGTTGGGCCAATTTCTTGACGGCATTTTCATCACTGCATCAAACAACAATCGAATCGGCGGCCTCACGGCCGCGACGCGCAACGTGATTTCAGGCAATCGACGCTTTGGGATTTATCTCTTTTCGAATTCCACGGGCAACATCATTCAAGGCAACTACATCGGCACCAGCGCGGCAGGTACAGCCTTAGTCAGCAACAGCAGTACTGGCGTGTACGTACAAAACTCAGCCAACAACGTCATCGGTGGCACGGCTGCGGGAGCGCGAAATGTTATTTCCGGCAATAACTCAACCGGCATCACGCTGGATGGCGCCACCACTACTGGAAATGTGATTCAGGGAAACTTTATTGGCACCACTGTCAGCGGCACGGGGTCCCTCCGAAATCTTTCGCACGGAATACACGTACTGTCAGCTTCGAACAATACCCTTGGCGGCACGAGTGTCGGGGCGCCCAATATCGTAGCCTTCAACTCATTTGATGGCGTGAGGATTCAGACTGGCACCGGCAATGCCATTCTTTCGAATTCCATCTTCTCTAATGCCGGCCTCGGTATTACGCTTACTAACAACGGCAACAACAATCGGCCGGCCCCTGCCATTACTGCGGTGTTTACCTCTGGCGGTAGCACCACCTTCCAGGGGACCTTAAATAGCCTTCCAAACACTACTTTCACCGTGCAGTTGTTTCGCAATACGGCTTGTGATGGGTCGCGGTTTGGCGAGGGCCAAACGTTCATCACTTCGACGCAGGTGACGACTAATGGCAGCGGCAGCGCCCCGTTCTCAGTGATCTCGTCTTCTGTTCCCATTGGTCAGTTCGTCACTGCCACCGCCACCGATCCCGCTAACAATACGTCGGCCTTCTCTGGTTGCACTCAAGTGGGCGCGTCCTCGATCCTTAGCGTGAACCCCAACACTGGGCCAGAGGCTGGTACGCCAGTAACCATTACGGGGCGCAACTTTTCCGCTGCGGGGGCTGGCGCAACTTCAGTGCTTTTTGGCGCCACACCGGCGACTAGCGTAGTAGTCGTTAATGACACGACTATCACCGCAACTGCCCCTGCAGGACGTGGTCAGAAAGCAGTGATCGTCAGGAACAGTAACGGCGATTCCAATACCAATGTAGATTTCACATATCAAATGCCGCCGCTAAGTAATCCGCAACCTGCGATCATGGGCACGATTGGCGCCGGGAATTTGGCGGTTGTCTTCCCGCGTCCGGACTTGGGTCTTCCAGCTCCCACGCAAAACCTTGTCACCGGGCTGCCGGCGGGTTCGGGCCCCCACGGAGTCAGCTATTTTGGCAGCGATCGCGCGTTGCTCTCGGACTTCGCGCGCTCGCAAGTCTTTGTCGTCCAGATTTCTAACCACTCCTTGCTTGCCACGATCAACACGACGAATACGTATAGCGGCACTGGTACAATAGCCGTTTCCTCGAACCTGAATTACGCACTTGCCAGCGGCGGTACTACGAGCACCGGCGCTGCCAACCTTGCTGTGATTCATGCTCCTTTTGTCGCAACCGCAAGCGTCACCACTGTGCCTCTGCCTGGAACGGTCGCCACCTATCAAACGCAGGCCATTGTTTTTAATGCGGCAGGCCGCGCTTTCGTTTATCACACCACGGGTATCTCGGTGATTGATCCTCCCTACACTGCGATCGCCTTTACGATTCCTGTATCCGGCAATAGCTTGAGCGGTGCGGTTGCCATCGCTCCTGACGGAAATACTCTGCTGGCTACTGACTTGCTGACGGGCAACATTAAGATCTTCAATGCTCCGTTCTCAGCAGCTTCAACTCCGACGACCTTGACGACTGGCAGCTCGGGTTTGGATGGCATCCAGATTTCGCCAGACGGCACTAAAGCCATAGTAGCTCCAGCTTTTACACCAGCGGCTTTTGCCATCAGCGCCCCTTTCTCTAGTAGCTCGCTCGTCGAACAACTTCCCCTCGCGCCTGGAGTAATCGCAGCTGCCATTGGGTTTGAAGACGTTGGTATTAGCGCGGACGGCCAATTTGCGATTTTGACTGGTAACAGCGGTTTGAACGCTCCTGCTGCGTTCATCGGGGCGCCTTTCACTGCAGCGGAAGCACGCTCATTCGCCGTCGACATAACCGGCGGTGGACGCGGCGCCGGCGCCGTGCGCTTCCTGCCCCCCGGTCTAGCGCCAGGTCTTACGCTAACCAAGACTGCACCGAACACTGTCAACGGTGGCGCGAATCTGACCTACACAATCACCTACGGCAATACCGGCTCTGCGCTAGCCGCGAACGTGATCATCAAAGATGTGCTGCCCGCCGGTACCACCTTTGTAGCAGCCTCGAATGGCGGCACGGCGACTAGCAATGTTGTCACCTGGAACATCGGCACGGTTCCCGCGGGTACAACCGGACAGACACTTTCATTGACGGTAAATGTCAATGGCCCATCTGGCTCGACTGTAACGAACGGCAACTATACGATCGAAGGCACTAGTGTGGCGCCGATCTCCGGACCGCCAGTCACGACTATAGTCAATCCTCTGACTATCTCGGGAAAGGTGAAAGATGTCAGTGGCGGCAGTATTGCTGGCGTCTCGGTGGCCTTGAGCGGTACCGCTTCGGGAAACGCTACTACCGACGGCAATGGTAATTATTCGTTCGTGAATCTCGTGAGTGGTAACTACACGGTGACGCCGTCGAGCAGCAACTACTCGTTCAGTCCATCCAACCATACCTTCACTAACTTGAACGTGAATCGGATCGCAAACTTTGTGGGGACGCAGACGCTGGTGAATATCAGCGGCAATGTGGTTGATGGCGGTAATGTCCCTTTGAACAACGTGACCGTTGCGTTGACTAAGAACGGTCTGGCGGCCGGGACGACCACAACGAACGTGCTTGGGAATTACAGCTTTGCGAATCAGATGGTAGGTGCGAATTATGTCGTGACTCCGTCAGGAAGCTTTGCTCCTTCAAGTCAGGTCTTGAGCAATCTGATGACTAACGCCTTCGCAAACTTTAAAGCGGCGCTGAGCATTCCCACGCAATGCAACATCGCGAGCCTGGCAGCAGCAACCAATTTCTTAGCTGGCGCCAATCCCATCTCGGTTGCAGCGGGTGACTTTAACAATGACGGCAGGCTCGATTTGACTACCGCAAATTTCGGTTCAAATAGCGTCTCAATCTTGATAGGCAGTGGCAATGGGAGTTTCGGTGGTGCCACGAACTTTGCTGTGGGAACGAGTCCATCTTCTCTCGTAACGCGAGATTTCAACAATGATGGAGACATCGACGTAGCTGTGGCCAACAATGGTTCCAATAACGTTTCAGTGCTTCTGGGTACGGGTACCGGAAGTTTGGGCGCAGCCACTAACTTTGCTGCTGGCTCGTTTCCGGGATTCATGGTGGCAGCAGACTTCAACGGCGATGGCAACAGCGATTTGGCCGTTGCTAACCGAGGCTCTCACACGCTTTCGATTCTGTTGGGTTCGGGCACGGGAGGGTTTAGCGGAGCACCTGATGTGCCCACCGACGCCATCCCTCAATCGGTGGCGACCGGCGATTTCAACAACGATGGCAAGGTAGACTTGGTAGTGGCAAATTCCGGCTTCGGCCCTGATGAGATCTCAGTTTTCCTTGGCGCGGGCAATGGCACCTTTGCCGCAGCGCTGAACGTAGCTTCAGGAAGCACTCTAATAGGAGTTGGAGTCGGCGACTTCAACGGCGATGGCAAATTGGATGTGGCGATTGCAAATAACGCCACCAATAACGTGACTGTATTGTTAGGGAATGGACTGGGTGCCTTCGTTACCGGAGCCATCGTTCCCGCAGGAGTTAACCCTTTCTCGGTCAGCGCTGGTGACTTGAATGGCGATGGCAAATTAGATCTGGCAGTCGCGAATAACGGCTCAAATAATGTCTCAGTACTATTGGGAGATGGCCTCGGCGGCTTTGCGGGTGCCGTGAACTTTGCCTCGCTCGGCACGAGTCCTGGGTCGGTTGTCGTAAATGACCTTAATGGTGATGGTCGGCCGGACATCGTAGTTGCTAACTGCGCCTGTCGACCTTCTCCTGGCACCAGTAGCGTCTCGGTTTTTCTTAATAATGCGACAAGCTGCAACACGCAAACCTCACTTTCTATTTCGGGACAGATTAAGGCGGCGAACAACAGTCCATTGCCAGACGTGACGGTAACTTTGTCTGGGCCGATCACACGCGTGATTCAGACCGATGCGAATGGCAACTACACGTTCGCGAATCTCGCGCCGGGCGGGAACTACGCAGTGACGGTACAGAGTTCGCATTACGTTTTCGCGCCTTCGCGGTCAGACTTCTTCAACCTAGGCAGCAGTCAAACAGCGAACTTCACCGCGGCGCCGGTGGCCGTACCAGTACCAACGCCGCCGTTGAGTGACAACTTCGCGTCTCCCGTGCGTGATGCGAGCAAGTGGAACCTTGGCACGCAGACCCAGCCGGTGGGCGCCTTTGATCCGCAGGTAACCACCGCGCAGATCAATGGGCAACTGGTGATCACGCCACTCAATCAAGCGAGTGGTCTGCACTACAACGGTTATGTTTCGGCGAACTCATTCGATCTGACGAATGGCAAAGCGAGTGTGGAGTTGGTGCGCGCGGCGCCGGGAGGCGCAGACACGATCTTTGCGATAGGCCGCGAC
>JBGTLE010000432.1:0-8379 GCA_041744295.1 Pyrinomonadaceae bacterium
TCTGAGGAATAGGCAGAAACTGAGGAATGCCACTTTTTGTTATTTCCTAATGTTTTTGCATTTGCTGAGATTTTCGAGGACCGAAAACCTGCCAAGCGCTTCCGTGTCAAGGTAGTGCTCTACCCCTGAGCTACGCGCCTAGAAGTCTCTTAAATACGCTTTTTTGAAGGCTCAAAAAAGGAAGCCTGAAAGTAGCAAACGGTTTGCAAACGTGTCAAGCAGGCTACTTTTAAGGTACTGGTCTAGCAGTAACAGAGTAGTAGAGCAGTACCACTTTTAATGGGCTACAACCACACCGATCAGGCGTTGGTGGTCTCGGCACCCAGTCTTTCCCACTCTTCATAAAGTGCCGCCAATTGCTTTTCGGCGGCTTGATACTGGTCGTTGAGATCCATCAAACGTGTGGCGTCGCGTGCTATTTCCGGCGAGCCCATCTGTTCTGATAATTCGCTTAGTCGCTTTTCGGCCTGGGCAATCTCGCCTTCGACCAGCTCGGCCGCGCGAACACTGGGCCGCGATTTCTTTACTACCTTTACACCTCGCGGCAGAGGCACCTCTGAACCCTTCTTAGCTGGTTTGCTCTTCGTCGAAGAAACTCGTTTGACCGCCACCGGATCTGATTCGTCGGCGGCGACGCTCTCGTCAGACTTGCGTTTAACGGAAAACGCTGGCGCTCCGGGACTCAATCTGGCAGCTTTCCAATCGTGATACGCCGTGTAGTCACCATCATAGTGTTCGGCACGGCCCACGCCATCCAGCGCCAGAATCTGTGTCGCGACGCGATCGAGAAAGTAACGATCATGGCTGATGGTGATGATCGTTCCTTCGTAGGCTGCAAGCGCTTCTTCCAGAGCCTCGCGAGAGGGTATGTCGAGATGGTTGGTAGGCTCATCAAGGACCAGCACGTTAACTCTCGAGTAGATCAATTTCGCGAGCGCGAGTCTTCCCTTTTCTCCCCCCGAAAGGTCGCGCACATGCTTGTAAACATCGTCGCCGGTGAACAAGAACTTCGCAAGGAACGATCTTAGCTCGCCGGCTGTGGCGCTCGACGGCGCTACCCGGCGCAGTTCCATGATGATCTCGTTGCGGTCATCCAGGTCGTCAAGTTGTTGTGCGTAATAACCAATCTGAACCTTCGTTCCCCAACGAACCTCCCCAGCCAGCGCCGGCGTCTTGTTGAGAATAGTTTTGAGGAAGGTGGTCTTGCCCGAGCCGTTTGGACCAATGATGCCGAGACACTCTGCGCGCCGAAGTGTGAAGGTAATGTCAGTCGCGAGCACTTTGTCAGGATACCCAACCGTCGCTTCCTCAACCATGAGCACATGATTTCCGGTGCGTTCGATCGCCTGCAAACGAAAATTTCCAGATGATTGATCTGCACGCACTGCCTCAACGCGGTCCAGCTTCTCCAACATCGTGCGGCGAGACTTTGCCTGCTTGGTTTTCTGCCCCGCCAGGTTGCGACGGATGAACTCTTCTGTCTTCGCTATCATTTGTTGCTGGTTGTCGTAGGCACGCTGTTGCGCCTCGCGACGCACTTCGCGCTCTACCAGATAGTCTGAGTAATTTCCCGTGTAGCTTGAAGCGCGTCCACTCTCTAGTTCAATTATCTGGCGGCAAGCACGATCAAGAAAGTAACGATCGTGACTGATGACCACGCAAGCGGGTGCGTAACTTTGAAGGAACTCTTCAAGCCACTCCACGCCGGCCACGTCCAGATGATTGGTTGGCTCGTCCAACAGGAGCACGTCCGGCTCAGCAAGCAATAAACGAGTGAGGCCTAGTCTATTTTGTTGACCGCCGGAAAGCTTCTCTGTTTCGAGCGACCAGGTGTCGCGACTAAATCCTAGTCCCAGCAATATAGCCTCGGCCTTCGCGCCATACTCAAATCCACCCTCTCGCTCGAACTCGTGCTGCAAATCGCTGTATCGCTCGAGTACTTCGTCCAGATCATCAACTGCTTCTGCCATCCGGTGTTCCAGCTCGTGCATTTGGTGTTCAATCTGCTGGAGATGACCAAACGCTGCGAGTGCCGACTCGTGCACGGTCGACCCTGCTTCAAAGTGAACGTGTTGGGCCAGAAGACCAATCTTCACTCCCCGCGCACGCACGACTTCGCCGCGGTCAGGTGTTTCTTCACCGCTCACAAGACGGAACACCGTGGTTTTTCCGGCGCCGTTGCGCCCCACCAGGCCAACGTGCTCACCAGGATTTACTTGCAGTGAAGCACCGCGCAGAACATCCTGCGTGCCGTAAGATTTATGAACCTCTGAAAGACGAAAAAGCATTTAGAAAAACTAACCTAACAACACTTGCACATAAGAAGCGGGCGCGGGTTCGAAATAACTCCCGCGCCCGCTCACGGGCAGACCAAGTAAGCACCGCTAACAATACCGCCGTAACGAACGGCTGACTCTGTCTATTTCGGAGACGCGGTAGCCGCGGGGCTCGCCGCAGGCGCAGTGGTCGCCGTAGGACTAGCTGCCGGCTGCGGTGTCGCGGTTTCGGATGCCGCAGGTGCCGGATTCACCGCACCAGAAGAGGCGGGACGCAATCCGAGGTTACCAGGATTAGCAATCATATTGCCGGCGAGATTATTTACGATCCTCGCTTCGTTCATCGCCGTCTCGAGCAACGCCGCATTGAGAATCTCCTTGCGTTGGTTAATCAAGCCCTGGGTGATCTGTTGTCGCACTCCCTGACTCTCCAACGTTAGATTCTCGGTTTGAGGACGCTTCTCCTCGAGCTTGAAAATGTACCACTTGCCATTATTGAAACGCACTGGCTCAGTGACGTCGCCCGCCTGCATGGCAAAGAAACGCGTGGACAAGTCAGGAGGAAAGCCGTTCTGCTTAAGATCGTCCTCAGTCGCAAAACCCAAGTCTCCCCCACGTGCCAATGAGTTTGGATCTTCGCTCTTCGCCCGCGCAACAGTGGCGAAGTCTGCTCCGCCTTTCAGTTGTTGATTGATATTGTCGATCTTCAGCTTTGCTTCAGCTTCGCCCTTGGCGTCGTTCTGGATGCCCTGAGGCCCGTTGTCCGCGGGATCAACCATGATCATTGCCAAGGCTACGCCCCTCGAACTAACGAAGCGCTCACGGTTGGAGTTGTAGAATTCTTCGACCTCTTTGTCGTTGACTGTGATCTTGCCGCTGTATTTGTCCTGCAAATTCTTGATAGCGATATCCTTGCGCGCTTCTTCACGCAACGCTTCCATTGAAAGATTCTGTTCCTTGAGATTCTTCAGGAAATCATCGTCAGTCATACCACTCTGTTGCTTTTGTTGGGCAATAAGTCCCGTGATCTGATCATCCGTCGGCAATAATTTGTCGCGCTCCGCGCGTTGAAACAAAACCTCTCTCTGAATCAAAGAGCCTAGCGCCTGCAGCCTCGCTTGTGCCAACTCCAGCTGCGACAGCTGGGATTGCCGGCCCGCTGATTGCTGACTGACAGCCTGTTCTACGCGCGCCATCGTGATACTTTTGCCGTTAACAGTAGCTGCAACCGTATTGTCCTTGGTGTTGGACGCTCCACCCGAGCTGCACGCATTGGAGATGAACGCTACAATCGCCAGCAGCGCTATGGGGGTTACTAACTTTACGGTTTTGTACACTTTTCTTTCTTGCTCCTTCTAAAAGAGTTCCAGTCGTCACACTTCTGGCCGCTTGACGATGTCGAAACCCGTTTGCTATAAATTTTGGCTTCTCAACTTGCCTTTTGCTGCACTATCCAACGTCAGCAGTGATTAGTTGATTAATTCCTGAACTTTGGAGGTTTCATAGATAATGGCTAAACGTTGCGAAGTCTGTGGCAAAGGCCCTCAATTCGGCAATAATGTTTCTCACGCTAACAATCGAACGCCGCGGCGTTTCAACCCAAATCTACAGTCAATTCGCGTCCAGCAACCGCAGGGAGGCGCGAAGCGTATGAAAGTCTGTACGAGTTGTATCAAGGGCGGTAAGGTTGCCAAAGCCGCGTAATTTAATCCCTGAGCTTCTTCTGAAAAAGCGGCGAGGCCCTAACGGCCCGCCGTTTTTCTATTCCCGCACCAGAGCAATCGCGTCAATTTCAACCAATGCATCTTTCGGTAGCCGGGCGGCCTCGACCGTTGCGCGTGCTGGTGGTTTGTCTGTAAAGAACTCCGCGTAAACCTCATTCATCGCCCCAAATTCCTGCATACTTGCTAAAAAGACTGTGGTTTTGACCACCTGATTCAAGCCGCTTCCAGCTGCTTCCAGAACTGCGGACAAGTTCTTCAGCACCTGTTCGGTCTGCTCTGCCACGCCACCTGAAACGAACTGTCCCGTCTGCGGGTCGATAGGAATCTGTCCTGACGCAAAGACAAAGCCACCTGCCTTTATCGCTTGCGAGTACGGGCCGATGGCCTGAGGCGCAGCCTCTGTTTGGACTCTCTCCCTCACAGTTTGGAATCTCCCATTTCTTGGCAGGCGAAACAAAGGCGTGATTTTAACAGGAAGGTTTGAGAAGAGCAAAGTTCGAGAGCTTGCAGAGAGCCTCACAACGGACCGCGTTAACACCTCGTTTAGTTCGCTAGGCTACTCCCTGCATTCGTTCAACATCCAGCACTCCGGGAACACCCTTGATTGAATTAATAACCTTGTCCAGATGCTTGACGTCAAAGACCTCGACCGTCACTTCGATATGTCCTCGTTCATCCGATGCCACTGATGCGCGCGCGTCGCGAATCCCGGTCTTCATATCCGAAATTGCCCCTGTTATTCCGGCGATCATCCCAGTCCGGTTCTCAGTGATTGCCAGCAACTTGACCGCATAAGCGGTCTTGTCCGAACGTCCGGCCCATTCGACTTCCACGATCCGTTCACGGTTTACCATCAACTGATTCACATTCTTGCAACGCTTCGTATGTACCGCCACACCCTTACCACGCGTCACGTAGCCAATAATCTCTTCGCCATGAAGGGGGTTGCAGCAACGAGCTCGCTGGACCATCAAATCATCAACGCCGCGCACAACAATTGAATCGTCGCCCAGCCGAATCAACCGCTTGACGGCGCGGACGCCGCTCCGCAGTCGCGAATCTTTCTGTTTGTCGAGATGCTCGAACTGCTCCGGCCCAAGGTACTTTGCGATGATATTCCGTGGAATGAGTTTGCCGTAACCAATCGCCGCCAAAAGGTCCTCAACTCGCCCGTATCCATATTCGCCGGCAACGCGCTTCATCTCGCCGTCACTATCGGCAACGAGTTTCTTGGGTGATAGCTGAAACCGCACCGCCTCTTTCTCGAAAAGTTTCCGGCCAATTTCAATCGACTCGGCTCGCTGCTGCTCGGCGACCCAGTGCCGCACGCGGTTTCTCGCACGCGAAGTTACGATAAAGTTGAGCCAGTCCCTCGATGGATGGGAATTCGACGAGGTAAGGATCTCGACTACCTCTCCATTCTGAATCTGAGTTCTGAGCGGTACCATGCGGCTATTAATGCGTGCCCCATTGCACGTGTTTCCCACCTCAGAGTGAATCATGTAAGCGAAATCAACCGGCGTGGCCCCGCGAGGCAGCTGGATGACCTTCCCCATGGGCGTAAAAGCGTAGACATCCTTCGGGTAGAGATCGAGTTTTAGAGAGTCGAGAAAGTCACGAGAGTCATTGACTTCCTGCGTCCACTCCACAAGCGATCGCAGAGCCTGCAAGGCACTGTCGTCCTCACGATCGCCTCGCTTCCCTTCTTTGTATTTCCAGTGAGCTGCTACGCCTTCCTCAGCAATGTGGTGCATCTCCTCGGTTCGGATCTGTACTTCGAAAGACTGACCACTCGGCCCGATGACGGAGGTGTGAAGCGACTGATACAGATTGTCTCGCGGAGTCGCTATCCAATCCTTGATGCGGCCCGGCACCGGTTTCCAGGCGTGGTGAATTACTCCCAGGGCTGCGTAGCAGTGCCGTATTTCATTTGGCGTGATCACGCGGGCGGCAACCAGATCGTAGACCTGGTCCAAACTGATTTTCTGCCGTCTAAGCTTTTTCCAAATTGAATAGAGGCGCTTGACTCTTCCTTCAACGCGCACGTAAGGCACGTCCGCTGCGCGCATCTTTTCCTCGATGCGTTGCGTCATGCCGTTCAGGAAAGAGTCGTTTTCGCTGCGCCGCTTTTCGAGTTGCTCGGCCAATTCACGATAGTCCTCAGGATGCAGGTGGCGGAAAGCGAGATCCTCAAGCTCGCCGCGCAGTTTACCCATGCCGAGCCGGTGCGCAATAGGCGCATAAATTTCCATCGTTTCTTCTGCGATCCGCTTGCGCTTCTCCAAACTGAGGTATTGGAGTGTGCGCATGTTATGTAAGCGGTCCGCCAGTTTTACGAGCACCACCCGAACGTCGTCTACCATGGCGAGCAACATCTTGCGAACGTTCTCGGCTTGCTGCTCTTCTCGAGAGATGTTGCTGATCTGCGCTATCTTCGTGAGGCCATCTACGAGATGAGCAATCTCTTCACCGAAGTAGGTCCGGATTGTGTCGAGATCGACGAGTGTGTCCTCAACAACGTCATGTAGGAGTCCGGTGGCCACCGAGACCTCGTCAAGTTTCATTTCAGAGAGGATGTTGGCGACTTCGAGCGGGTGAACCAGGTAGGATTCTCCCGACGCTCGCTTCTGACCCTTATGTTCGCGAGCCGAAAAGAGGTAGGCCCGCCGCAGCAGATCTAAATCTGCCTGTGGGTGGTTACGGGCAACGTTCTCAACAATCTCTTCAATTCGGATCATAGAGCTCAAAGCTGCTTTTGTGGCGGGTGTACTAAGTGATTATAACCAAATAGGTGATGCTCGGCTGCTGAAGCCAAGCATCACCTACTGATTGTCAGGGTTGTCCCGTACGTTAACTAGTGGGTGGAGACGCCTGTTTGAGGGCCTCCTCCTCTTGCTTCTTCTTCTGGTTGGCCTTACTCAACTCCTCGGTCCGATTTTGAGCGACCTGGCGCTGCTTGTCCCACTCTGTCTTCTGATCCATCTTGCCATCCATCTCCGCCAACTTTGACGCCTCGAGCAGAAGATTCGTCTTGTAAGACCAGGCTGACTCGCTATTGGGATCAGCGCTAATGGCCTTCTCAATCTGTTCGAGACCCAGCTTTACACACGCCTGAGCCCGCTCAAAGTCATTTGGATCGCTTGGCTTGCGATACGAGACCGTCGCCTTGGCACCCACAATTGTTTGAGACTTGTTAGTAGGTAGGTCGGTTATTTGGAATGAGCAATTCCAATTCTTGCTGGCAAGGACGATATAGGCCTCCGCACGCTTCTGGGGTTCTATCTGATCGTTGGTTGCGCGCGCCAGTATCCACTCCCGTAGTACATCTTCAGCTTTCAACCTTTCGTAGAGAAAGGCAATAGCTTTGTAGGCTTCATCGTTCTGAGGATCGGACTCCAGAATCCTCTTGTAAGCTTCGATTGCCTCATTAGCCTTAGCTATATTTTCGGGGGTGGTGACCCCTGGCTTGTA
Source organism: Pyrinomonadaceae bacterium (assembly GCA_041744295.1). GTDB lineage: Bacteria > Acidobacteriota > Blastocatellia > Pyrinomonadales > Pyrinomonadaceae > PSRF01. Next base: position 7,472 of record JBGTLE010000432.1, read on the forward strand.
CTGCGCGTGGATAGTTCGCGCGACAAATAACGGAGCTGTCTTATTAGTTGGATCTAGTTCGATGGCCCTCCTTGAACGCTGCTCCGCCTCTTCGAAATGCGATTCACGATAAGCACGCGCCGCCTCATTAAGCTCATTTTTGGCTCTAATTTTATTTACCAGGCTACAACCGGAGCTAAGGAGAACAAGAACCGCCAGTGTTGTTGCGATTCCAGCTTGAGAAAGTTTCATTTACGAGTGGCTCCATTATCGAGCAAGTGGTAGCGGACTCAGCATTTACGACTGTGGACCACATTGCTCTAATTACTGGGGTAGATCGTCGACCTGCAAACCAACAGGACTCGCGCCGGCACCCTTTATTGCGTCAATTACCTTTACAACTTCTTCGTACCTGAGGCTTCTGGGAGCCTTAATGAATACCGTCTTTTCGATGCGATCCTGCTCCTGCAGATCACTGCGCGTCTCCATCCCCGGCTTATACGCGCGCTGTTCCCTGCGCTGTTGAAATACCTGAGCTAATCTCTGCGACAGAACGCCGGTATCATTCACCGAGCCCATCGACTCCTGGTTAAGCTTAATCTGCAAGTCGCTTGCGATTGAAACCACCAGAGTAAGCGGATTAGGCTTCAACTGACTTAAGTCTTCGTTGGGATCTCTCTGTGTCGGAATATCTGCCTTGAAGCGGCTTGGCTTGAGCGGCGTGATGACCATGAAGATGATTAACAATACCAGCAAGACGTCAATCAGCGGGGTCACATTAATATAAGGCTGCGCGGTTGAAGAACCTTTTGAACCACCCGTTTCCATCAGTGTTGACTCCTCCAGGAACCTGTTAAGTCTGCCCAGAACCCACGTATTTAGGACGGGGGAGGTACAGCGGCTTCTGTCTCGCCTTTCTTCTTATCAGC
>JBGTLE010000433.1:0-27235 GCA_041744295.1 Pyrinomonadaceae bacterium
GGTGCCACACTCGGACGGGCCATCATAGTTTTCCCTTTCGGTTTAGCAATGCAAAGAGTCTGGCTGGAAGAGCGCGAGGTGCGCGTTATGGTAGTCCTTGCCAGTAAGGTGAGCAAGGTTTATAAGACAGGCCAACTGGCGAGTGCTGAATGTACTTGCCGCGCGCCTGAAACGGCGCACCTCATAACCTCCAAAAGTTATGAGTCGGGCCTTGGCGGGGTGAGGACGGTGACGGCCCTTGTGTTGTCTTAAAACTTAAATTCCTAATCTGTGCTTCGCTTCACTCATTATGAAGCGCAAAAGGTTTGTTGTGTGGGGGTTAATACGAGGAAACTTCTATCTAGCTGTGGGGCCGTTTTCGATCAATTTTTCGTGGTTCCCTTTGGTGAGGCGTCAGCCTCCGGGCAGCAGGCCAACTTTCATGGCAGTTAAGAGTCCAGTAGCATCGCTGGCAAACGATACGACTGCCGCAAAACGATAACAGAGCTTTTCGAACTTCCCGACCGTCTCTTCTTCGCTTCCAGCCTTAACTACATCTCTATTGACCGCAAGGCTGCCGATTACTTCCCCAAGGGCTTCCTTAAGTCGTTTCGGCCCTCTAATCCTGTACTCGTTAATGCCCCGCCGGATGGCCTCAAGGCCGTCCAAGATGAACGATTTCAACTCCGCGTCAATGGTTGCGGCCCTAACCTCATCAAACAGCGAATTTACTTCCTGAAGAACTTCCTGAAGCTCCGCTTCATTCACTATTGGCTCGATGTGAAGCTCCTCCAGCTTCTCAGAGCAAAACTCGAGAACGGTCATGTCGCCCTCAGTGATTTGCATCATCGTGCCAGCTAGATCAGAGCCGGTTAGCGAAGAGATGCTTTGCTGAATGAGAGGGCGAATTCTTTGGAATGGCCGAAAGTACTTGTCAGACAGTCCATCAATCCGAAGAAGGGCTTCTTCGGCGTCGTCAACGAGTTGTCTCACCTGCAAGATTCTGGAAAAGATCTTAATCTGAACTTCCATCGAAGCTTGGTCTGCGGTTGTGTTTGGCTCGTCAAAGACTCTTGACCAAACAGCAAAAGCACTGCCTCCGGACTGCTTTGCTTTGACAAGAATTGCGTGCAACCGTCCCGCAGGATTGGTCTGTTCCATTGAGTTGTTACGCAGCCTTTCGTTTCTTCGCGGCTTTCTTTTCTCGTTGGTACTCCGCCTGTCTCTTATCGATCTCACTCTTAGGAACGGAGATCAATTGCTTGGCGAGTTGTTCAAAGCGCGTGTATTCCTCTGATGGCGGCTTAGTTGGTTTAGTCTTTTTCATTCTTGTCCTTCACGTGGTCGGTTTCTTGTTGTGGTACGGGTTCTATAGTGTTCGTCAATATTAATGTCGCCGTTCTTACTAATCCGCGCACAGCATGGCCGCTCACCTTTCTTCTCTGTGTGCTTAACTAGCCGTTCAATTTTGCCCTTACTTTTTCTGAGAGCCTCGATCCAAACGGCGATAGGCTCATTATTACTTTGCGTCGCAATTATGACAATATCCGTCTTCTTCACCGTCTCAATATGCGTGTAGCACAGGTTCTTGTCGGTTGTAATGAGAACGAAGTTCTTATCATTGCAATGCCGAATAATGCGAGGGTCTTTTACGCTTTCTTCGGCCTTACCAGGATTGGATGAACTAGGAAAATCGTCGCGAAAACAACGCACTGTATATCCTGCATCACGTAAGGCGTCAGGATGATCGGTGGCTCCAAAGGCATCTTCGAGAAACAAGACGCATGGATATTCACGCCGCTTTTTTTTCTGGGACAAGATGTTCTAATGCGTTCTCTATTCCAGCCTCACTAATTCTGTTATCTTTGGCGAGGTGGGAAATGGATTCGCCTCCAGCTCTTCTAAGCGCGATTACTTCCACAGGAATGCGTGTCCCCGTAATTACAAGACGCCCTGACATTACATTTGGGTCAATGGTCACGGGACGGCTTTTATCTTCCGCCTTTCCCGTCCATTTGCGCCACGGGTAAATCTGCACAAGATTCCCCTTGTTATCCCATCGGATTCTTGTTGATAAGGGTTCCACAATTTCCGGCATGACAAGTTGAGGGTGTCGGGAGAGATTGATCATCCGGCGCGGCAATTTGCCCCGCGCTTTTTTGTCCATGATTACGTGTCTATGAAATACACGGATGTTTTCCTTTAGGAGCGGATACTTGGCGGTGCTCTCAATTTGGGCAGCGTTCAAGATTCTGCGTGTTTCCGCAACGGTTAAAGAGTAATGACTTCGCAGGACATCAATAAAATACGCCTGAGCTATATCGTGAAACGAAAGAATGGGTACATTCTTACCAACGTGCTTCACAACCCATAAGGGTTGGCTTGTGATCCAGTATCGCAAGGTATTTTCTGGAATCGCTAAATAAAGCGCGGCTTCAGGAATGGTATAAGTTGGATAATCGAGTAATGACTGATGAGGCTGTCGTGGGGTGCGTTTCGCCATATCGCTCTCTTTCAAAACCCGTAAAAGTACACGTAGTTCCATCATGCCAACCTCGTGCTACAATTTAGTCACGAGCGGCATGAGAGAAGAGACCTAGCTAATTCGCTGCAATTAATCACCCTTGGCTCCGGCAAAGAATCCCAAAGGTGATTTTCCGCTTACTTTGTACGCCGCTTTCCGCGTTTTTGTCGAGGCTTCCCGCCGTCACGCTTGTGCTGCTTGGCCGATCAGGTTCTTGTACTCCAATCGCTTCCCGGCAATCATCGAAAGTACAGCAAAGAACCTATCGGCATCTGTTCCCTTGCGCTTGTTGAATCTAAACGCTTGTTCGTCTAAGTATCGGAAAAGGTGGAATGGCTCAACGGCAACGTAAGTCCCGCGCAACGTCCGTTTGAGCAGACTCCAAAAGTTCTCAATCCCGTTTGTGTGAACGTGACCGTTCACGTACTCAACCGCGTGATTGATCACGTTATGGATATAACTGTCGCCAAGCTGATTGTAAGAGCGAAGAGCGTCCGTGTAGACCACCGAACCAGCCTCTACGTGAGTGCTGACTTCGCCTTGAAGCGACCGCTTCTTTGTATTCGAGACAACCATTGTGCGCACTTCGCCGTTGCGCTCTAACAGACCCATCACAGCCACCTTGCCGATATTCTGGTTTCTGCCAGTGTGCGGCGTGGCGTGTACAGCAACGCGTTGGGCCAAGACCGCACGATGCATGTTTCTCGCCTTGCCACCGATGAAAGTTTCGTCAACTTCTACTTGACCGCTCAGCTTATCCAGCGAGCCGTTCTGCATGGCGAGACGGATGCGGTGAAGCATGAACCAAGCGGACTTCTGTGTGACGCCTAACGCTCTGTGAACCTCATAAGAACTAATCCCGTTCTTCGCGTTGGCAATCAGCCAGATCGCAGACAACCACTTATCCAGACCAAGTGGGCTATCCTCGAATATGGTTCCAACCTTGAGCGAGAACTTGGCGCGGGGATGTTTGCTGTAGCACTTGAACACGCGAGCCTTCGCCAGATAGGTTACGTTGTCGCTGTCGCACTGAGGGCAACGGACTATCCCATCCGGGAAGCGAGCCGCTATCATGAAGGCATTGCAGTTCTCAGGCTTCGAGAAGTGGATGATTGCTTGCTGTAAAGTCTTTGGCGTTCCCATGCTGAGAAGGTACAGGAAACGGCGTGGTCAGTCAAGTATATTATTACCATTTCAATGGTTTCCTGTGCTTAACAAACTCAAGAGCTTGCGTTTAAAAACCATTGAAATGGTTCCCGGTGGCACTGGACTACGGGCGATCCCCAACCTGAAGGTTGGGGTGAATGAGACGAGAGCCTCGTAACGATGTACCGACGCAAACGAAGACGCTCCGCACGGGACTGAAGGGTTCATCCAACTCTCCTCAACCTCCCGTCTCCCTTATCAATGCTCTAAGTCTTGCAATGATGCGCTTTAAGCTTGCGTAAAAACATGTTTGCCACCATTGGGGAAAACCTGTAGAATCCTTTGGCTGTCCTGCGACGACAGTGCCCCTCAAGCGAAACCGCCGCAAACTCCCATCCTCGAAAGCCTAATTTCCTGTTAGTTGGTTACCTGCTTTACCAGTTCGTCCCAAATAGGAGCGAGAAATGTCAGGCGACATAAAGTCACGGATTCTTATCGTCGACGACGAGCAAGACATCAACGAAGTCCTGTCTGATCTGTTGAGTGAAGAATACGACTGCGCCTCGGCAGGGTCGGCGGAGCAGGCGTTAACTCAACTGAGCGAGAGCGAATTCGATCTGGTAATCAGCGACATCACGATGCCTGGGATGAGCGGGCTGGACATGCTGCCGCATGTGAAGAGCATCTCACCGAAGACTGTGGTCGTGATGATTAGCGGCATGCAGACAGTCGAGAGCGCCATCGGCGCCTTGCGGCTGGGCGCGTTTGATTACCTGATGAAGCCATTTGATCTTCGACAAGTTGAAGCGGTCGTGAAGCGTGCGCTCGAACACCACGAGTTGCTGGCGGCGAAACAGCGTTACGAAAACCATCTTGAAGAGCTTGTTGAGCAGCGGACCGCGGAACTCGATCGGGCACTCGACTCTTTGGAAGATGCCTACCGTTCAACGCTAAGGGCTTTGACTGCGGCGTTGGAGACCAGGGATTCAGAAACGCACGGCCACTCAGAACGAGTTGTTAGTTACAGCATGCGACTGGGTCGCGAATATGGCCTGGACAACCGCCAGCTGAAGGCACTGGAATTTGGTTCCCTGCTGCACGACATCGGCAAGATCGGCGTACCTGACTCGATCCTTCGTAAACCGGCAAAGCTTACTGAAGAGGAATGGGTCCGCATGCGCGAACATCCTGCTCATGGCCAGCAGATCCTGCGCGGTATTGAGTTTCTTGAAGGCGCTGCGAGAGTGGTGGCCCAACATCATGAAAAATGGGACGGCTCGGGTTATCCAGTAGGATTGCGAACTGAGGAGATTGATCTGTGTGCGAGAATTTTCTCGGTGGCCGATGCTTTCGATGCGATGACCAGCGACCGCGTGTATCGCCGCGGAAAGTCGTATGAAGACGCTGCTCGCGAATTGGATGAGTGGTCAGGGAAGCAGTTTGACCCGGTTGTAGTCGAAGCGTTTCATCGTGTGCCAAAGAGTGATTGGGAAATTCTCCATAGACAGTCGTTGCTGCCTAAGTCAGATGATTTTGATGTAGCGCGAATGGTGCAACTCTGGGAAAGCCAGCTGGAAGCGTTGGTGGGGTAGGGCTGACATTTCTGTTTGTCTCGCGTTCAGATAATTCGTTTGTCTCGCGGAAGAAGTGAGGCAGGAAAGTCTGTTACTCAACCCGAACCTAATCTCTGGCTACTAAGACAGACCGGAATGTCTGTCCTACTGCGGCACGACATAGCCTCTGCGAGTTCTCAACGTCAGTCCGACTCTTCGCGAAGCTACTTCAACCCTACGATACTCACCTGGCCGAGCTTCGGCGAGCGCCCGTTTTGGTCGATACGTGATTACGTATTCTGCACCAATCTCCCGGGCCACCTCTTTTGTCTCCGCAATCATCTCCTCTGACGTTTTAGGCAAGAAGATCTGCCCTCCGGTTTCGGCCGCAATATTCACGAGCGCCTGCTGACTATTTTTTACGTCGGCTTCGTAGGCTTTTCTTTGCCGTTTCATCTCCGGATCAAAACGGATGCTGACTCCAAAGGATGGACTGCGGGTTGAGCCTGGCGGTTGCGTCGGATCGGTGCTGGTGATCGGATCTGAAGTTGGGGGCAATTGTCCGGCTCGCACCGACGAAGGACGTCCCGCTTTTTTCTGTCGGACGAATTCCGTGTAGCTGATTATGTGGACGGTGGCTCGGCTCGCCATCAGCCGCTTGATTGCCTCGTTGCTTTTGACCTTGCTGCCTGTGTCGACACCGTCGGTGATCACCACGAGGTGACGACTTCCTTCGGGACGCGTTGCAAGTTGCGCTGAAGCAGCCGCGAGCGCATCGGAAAACTTCGCGCGCTTGCCGGAAGAGAGTTTGGTCTTCAATCTAAGCGCGGCAGCCAGCTTATCAGCAGTCCATGTCTGTACCGTCTCAACCGTATTGTTGAACTGCATCACGGCCACTTGCGTGTCCGGTTTCAGTTGTTTCAGCAGTTGCATCGCCACATCGCGCGTAAGACTGGGATGCTTTGATTGACCACCTAACCCGCTCAACTCGCCGCCTGTGTCGAGTAGCAGCAGCACGTTCGCGGGAATGCGCCGGACACTGCGAACCTGCTGTGACACTCCGTCTTCGAGCACCAGAATGTCTTCGGGTTCGACTGTCGGATCGTAATTGCCAAACTGATCGACAGCGATTACCGGCAATCGCACTTCTTCGGTAAATACAGTTACCGAATCTTCGCTTCTCGGAGTTGGCGAAGGCGAAGGCGTGGGTTGTTGGGCTGCTACAAAACTGCCGGCTCCCAGCAAGATGGAAAAAGCGAGCAACCAAATATATTTTAGGTAGAACAAGATAAACAGATGGCTTTCTAGAATTTCTGAAATCGGCAAGTTGGATGCTTAAACAACCACCTGGGAGTTGCTTTAGCCGCCGCTATCTTCTGATGCATCTTTGTTGTTAGAGATCTGAGTCCCTCCTTCACTGTCGGGCTACAGAACCTAAGAACTTTGACGGGCTTGCGCTTGTACCGCAGTGATTGCTACGGCGTCGACGATGTCCTCAGCCTTGCAGCCACGCGACAGATCGTTCGCGGGCTTATCCAGGCCCTGCAGGATTGGCCCGATTGCGGTGGCGCCGGCGAGGCGTTCCGTGATCTTGTAAGCAATGTTGCCGGACTGCAGGTCGGGAAAGATGAGCACGTTTGCTCGACCCGCGACGCTTGAACCGGGTGCTTTTGACCGGGCGACGTCAGGGACGAGCGCTGCGTCCACTTGCAGCTCGCCATCGATCTCCAGATTGCCGGCGCGGGCTTTCACCGTCCGCGCTGCTTCAACAACTTTGTCGACCAACCTGTGCTTTGCGCTTCCTTTGGTTGAGAACGAAAGCATCGCCACGCGCGGTTCGACCGCCAGCAGAGCCCGACATGAGTCAGCGGAAGCGATTGCAATTTCAGCCAGCTCGGCGGCTGTTGGTTCGATTACAACTCCGCAGTCGGCGTAAATCAGTCCGCCATCGTGGCCAAAATTCTTATCGCGCAAGACCATCAGAAAGAAACTCGACACCAACTTGAATCCCGGTCGCACGCCGATGCAGAGCAGCGCGGCGCGAACTGTGTGCGAAGTAGTGTTGGTGGCACCAGCGACCGAACCGTCTGCCTTACCGAGTCGCACCATTAGGTTTCCGTAGTAGAGCGGATCAGCGAGGATCACGCGCGCTTCGTCAGCCATCATGCCTTTCGGCCGGCGCAATTCGTGAAACAGCGCCACCATCTTGTCGAAGTCGGGCGCGCGTTTGTGATCGATGACTTCGACACCTCCCAGGTCGACGCCTTCGCGGTGAGCGGTATCCCGAATCGTGCCCTCTTCGCCGAGCAGGATGATGTGGGCCAAACGTTCCCGCGCGCAGTTCGCGGCTGCGATTACGGTGCGAGGGTCGTTACCTTCGGGCAGTACGATTCGTTGCGGGCGGGCGGCGGCGCGTCGTCTCAGTTGGTCGAGTATGTCCATGAGTGATGTGCAAAGTGGTTGACTGGTGCTCGCAAGCCACGAGGCAACCTATGGAGCTTTCTTCGTTAGTTTGAATTAAGAAGGGCGAGTCTAACCAACCGGGCAAAAGAGGACAAGTTTTCGTCTTCAAACTAATTTCGTGCTAAGTTTACGTTAAGCCCAAAACGACGAGGTAAATCATGGCCCTTCAAGCGAGCCGGCGGATGAAAAATCTGCTGCTTTTTATTCCGAACCTGGTGCTCTTGTGCGCGCGTTTGCTTGCCGATAAGCGCGTGCCGAAAACCGAGAAAGCACTGGTCGCCGGGGCGATTATCTACGCTCTGATTCCACTCGATTTGATTCCAGACATGATTCCCTTCGTGGGCCAAATTGACGATGCTTACCTGATTGCACTTTCTTTGTTGCGATTGGCGGAGCGTACGAATCCCGAGATTGTGCGAGAGCATTGGAGCGGCGGTGGCGACGTAGTGGAGTTGATTGGAGCGATGGCGATGTTTGCCGCGAAATTCTTGCCGAAGCGAATCCGACGTGTGTTGACTGCGAAGGTTGAGGTTGCGTCCGACAATCTTGATCTGATTCCCAAGCCCCTGTTGCGTGCGCGGCCGGAACCCGAGTTGGAGGCTGTGAGTTCGGAACCGAGTTGAGAACGCCGGCAAAGACTATCCCCAGATTCCGCAGATTTGACAGACTCCGCGTAAGAGAACACTCAGGGTTAACGGTCCAATAGATCCGGTGACCTTTGTTTTTGTCAAAACCTTACCTCACACCTTTAAATCCAATGCGTTCCTGGAACTCAGCACTCAGATTATTTTAGCTCGTCACCTCAGGCAGCGATCGACAAATCGATCATGCCTTCCGCAGCGGTCGCCAGCTTCGTCACGGCGCTTGATTCGCTTGTCTTAATTGCTCGAAGGATTCTCTCCTCCCGCAGATCTCCGGTTGCCGCTTCCGCACTCTTTGCTATCAGCGCAACTTGCAGTGTGGGCGATTGCGAAATCAGAAATAGTTCATGGGCCAGTTCGAAATCCGGCTGCAGCGGAATGACGCGAATGTGGGGATGCCGTGGCGGCTCCCAATCCGGTTCGCCAAAGATGAAGACTGATTCCGAAACATCCGCAATCCGCAGATAGCTCGCGATAATCGGTTGCAGCAATGAAAACTTCTCAAAACCAGCGTAGACCGTTCCCTTACGACACGTTCTCAACAGCAGCGCATTCTGAATCAACAAGCTGGCGTATTCGAGACCCGGACTACCCGAGCTGAAATAGAACGTTTCGCGCTCGTCAAAGTCTTTCCGCGAGATGCTGGAGATAAGCCCCAGATCTTCCGTTTCAGGCGAGTCGAAGAGGCGGCGGGCGCTTTCGAATATGGAAAAGTTTTTCACGGATGGGGGGAACCTCCTGTTGCCGAAGGAGCTTTGATCTCTACGCGCCTTCGGATTCAAGAGCGTTACAAATGTTTATGGAATTTGTGCCCGACGGAGAGGAGTCGGAAGAAATGTCAGAAATACTAGCCACAGATTACGCAGATGACACAGATAAAATAAGAAGCGAAAGCAGAGCAGAGGCGGGCACCGTGTCAGTTCACCTCGAACCTTCGCTGGAAGGGCTCCATTTTCGCATCATATTTTTTCTTTTTCCGTATCTGCGGAATCTGCGGATGTTATTCCGGGTCTCGCAAAGCTGAAAGCAGCTTTTCATGGATACCGCCGAAACCACCATTCGACATCACGGCAACAACGTCACCGTTGCGCAACTCGCCCCTTAGGTGTCGCACGATCTCATCAGCTCCGGGAAGTTCGCAAGCAATCTTGTTCTGCTCGGCAATGTCGGCAATGAGTTTTGCAGTATCTAACGTCTGCCCTTTTTCAGTCGCCCTCTGACTGTCGAAGACGCCGGCGATGACAACATAGTCCGCCGCCGCAAACGCACTGGCGTACTCCTGCTGAAAAACGGCGAGCCGCGACGACCACGAGCGTGGTTCGAACACCGCAATCAGACGATTGTCTTTGTATCTCTGGCGCAGGCCACGCAGCGTTTCTCGCACGGCGGTAGGATGATGTGCAAAGTCATCGATTACCATCACACCGCGTTCCGTTCCGCGAATTTCGGCGCGTCTGCGAACGTTCTTGAAAGAAGCGAGCGCGGCAGCAATCGTTTCGCGACTCATCCCCCAGGCATCGGCAGCAACGACCACAGCCAGACAATTCAACAAATTAAAGTCGCCAATCAGCGGTGTTTGAAACTCGCCCCACGCTACGCCTTCACGGAATACTTTGAAGCGGGAATATTCAGCCAGGTACTCGGCGTCACGAATCTGCCATTTCGCGTCGCTGCTCATGCCAAAAGTCTCGACCTGTGTGAAAAGCTTTTGTCCAAATGAATTCACTACCTCGCGAACGTGCGGGCTGTCCCAGCCAACAATCAATCGTCCGTTGCCGGGAACCAGATTCATAAGTCGTCGAAACGCCAGCTTGACCGCAGCGATGTCGGGATAGATATCAGCGTGATCGAACTCGATATTGTTGACGATCGCGATCTCCGGCAGGTAGTGCATGAACTTGGGGCCTTTGTCGAAGTATGCGGTGTCGTATTCGTCGCCCTCGATTATGAAGTAGTCGCTGTCAGTCACTCGAAAACTCACACCAAAGTTTTGCGCGATGCCGCCAATCAGAAAGGTGGGATTCAGTCCCCCTTGATCGATTACCCATGATGCGATGCTCGTGGTAGTGGTCTTGCCGTGCGTTCCGGCTACCACCAGCGACCGCCGGCCGCGAATGAATTCTTCCTTCACCGTCTCGGCTTGGGAACGATAGAGCAGCTTGCGCTTGAGCGTCTCTTCAACTTCGGCATTGCCGCGCGGAATCGCGTTGCCGACGATCACACAATCCGGCGCCGGGTTGAGATGATCAGCGTGATAACCCGGCAGCACCTTGATCTTTAAATCGGCCAACATCGTCGACATCGGCGGATAGACGTGTTCGTCTGCACCGGTTACGTGATGCCCCTGTACTTGCAGCATGCCGGCAAGGGAAGCCATCGCGGTGCCGCAGATTCCGATTAAGTGATAATGCATGCTCTCAAGAGCTCAATTCATCGTTGTTTGGACTACTTGATCTGGGCAGCAGTCATTTCGTGTCAGTAGAGTTTGGGAGAGGAACTCGCGGTCTCCGCAGAAAGACATTCTCCAAACGTACAAGCAAGCGGCAACAACCGATTGGTCGGTGATTAGGGCTTTCTTCATCGGCGTTCACTTGAGTCGGCTTTAAGAAGCAGTGGAAACGAAGTCGGGATAGGAAGCATCGCGCTCGGCGATCACAGTAACCTGTTCAGGCCACTCGATGCCAAAGGCCGGATCGTCCCAACGCACGCCGCGAGCCGATTCAGGATGATAGCTCTCAGAGATTAGATAAGAGACTTCAGAACCGTCCGCCAGTGTTTGATAACCATGAGCGAACCCTTCCGGAACGTAAAGTAGTTGCCGGTTGTTCGCACTTAACTCAACCCCAAGCCACTTGCAGAACGTTGGTGAATCTCTCCTCAAGTCTACGATCACGTCGTAAATCGCACCTGCCGTGCACCTCACCAACTTTGCCTCTTCGTGTGGCTTAATTTGAAAATGCATTCCCCGCAACGTGCCTTTCCTCTTGTTATAGGAGCAGTTGTATTGCACTACATGCGCGTTCATTCCCCTGGTGCGGAATTCCTCTTCACTCCAGAGCACGCCAAAGGAGCCGCGCTCGTCGTAGAATTGTGCCGGTTCAATTAGAAAGGCACCGGATAGATTTGTCTCAGAAAAGTTCATGTTATCGCTAGGATTTGCAGCTTATCGCTGAAATTTGGCAGGCGACTTGGATTGAAAAACACAGCTGCAACGGTAAAGGGATCTCCTTGCACATTCTACATTGTTGAGCTCTGTTCGGAAGTTGATGTCACTTCGTTTCAAGAAAGCCAGCGGAGCTAATCAGAAGCATAACCGGCGCTACGGCCAGAAAAGAGACGCGAGTGTAGCCATGCGATGAGAGAGGGGTCAAGTGAGTACTTGAAAACCACTTGTTTGACAATCACCGGAACAGCAATTAGTTTCCACAGGTCACGAATACAATATCCCCGCTCAGCGCGGCAAAATCTAAGGACGAATTCCTGGTGCACAAACTTTTCATCACCGGCGGCGCCGGTTTCATAGGCTCGGCTTTCGTGCGGTTGGTACTTAGTGAACTTCCAAACTGCGAGATTGTTAATTTTGACGCGCTAACTTACTCAGGAAACCTGGAGAATCTGGAGGGCCTCGATTCCGCCTCTTATCTTTTCGTTAAGGGCGATATAGCAGAGAGGCCAACCGTGCTCGAGGCCTTGGAAAATGGCACCGATGCAATAGTCAATTTCGCCGCGGAATCACACGTCGATCGAAGTATCACTTCCGCAGGAGAGTTCATTCGCACAAACATTCTCGGTACTCAGGTGTTGCTGGATGCCGCTCGCGAAAGAGGTGTACAGCGGTTTGTGCAAGTTTCCACTGACGAAGTGATGGGAAGTTTGCCCGAAGATGACAACTCCTTTTTCACCGAGCAGTCCGCCTTTGCGCCTAACAGTCCGTACGCAGCTTCTAAAGCGGCGGCCGAGCATCTTGTTCGTGCGGCACGTCATACATTTGGATTGGATACCGTCATCACTCGTTGCGGCAACAACTACGGTCCGCGTCAATTTCCCGAAAAGTTTCTGCCTCTGGCGCTCTCCAATGCGTTTCTTGACCAGTCAATTCCGGTTTACGGAGATGGCAAGAACGTGCGCGATTGGATCTATGTCGATGACCACTGCCGTGGAATCCTGGCGGCGTTGCAGCAGGGAGTTCCTGGCGGGACCTACAATTTCGGGGCCCGCAACGAACAGCGCAATATCGATGTGGTCGAGTCTTTGCTGGACACGGTTGGAAAACCTCGTGCGCTTATCACATTTGTGAAGGACCGGCTGGGACACGATCGCCGGTATGCTATTGACCCCACGCTGGCCGAAACAGAATTAGATTGGAAGCCCAGGGAGACTTGGGAAAGTGGTTTGGGCAAAACAATCGCGTGGTATCAGGAGAACACTGGTTGGCTGGCCCGAGCCCGCAGCGGTGAATATCGAAAATATTATGCTGAGCAATACGGAACGGAGGCTGCATCGTCTTGAAGGTCATGATCACAGGAGCCGCAGGAATGGTCGGCAACGCGGTGAAAACGGTGTGCGAATCGGCCGGCGATGAAGTCGTTGCTTACGATCGACGTCTGCTGGACATCAGCGATACACCAAAGGTTCTGGAAACGGTTTCTCTTGTCAGACCGGACGTTGTGATCAACTGTGCGGCGTTTACAAACGTCGATGCCTGCGAGAGTGATGTTGCGAGGGCCACGGCGGCCAACAGTCTCGGCCCTGAAAACCTGGCGCTCGGTTGCCGGCAAGCGGGCGCCGGCCTCGTTACAATCTCGACGGACTACGTTTTCGATGGTCGCAAGGAAGGGTTTTACACCCAGCGTGACGATCCCAATCCGGAAAGTGTTTATGGGGTGGCAAAACTCCAGGGCGAGCGAAAGGCCCAACAGGCGTGCGCGCGCACAATAGTTGTTCGCAGCGGTTTCATATTCGGAGACGGTGGTCGTAATTTCTTGAGCACTATCGTCGAACGCGCGCAGCGAGGCGAACGATTACTGGCGATCAGAGACGCGGTGGGCACGCCGACGTATGCTCCTGATCTCGCAGCCCGGTTACGGGAGCTCGCAATGCGCGATCTGCCGGGAATTTATCATTCAGTGAATGCTGGCGATGGGGCCTCGTACGAGGAATTTCTTTGGGCTATCCTCGAAGAAGCTGACGTCGCGAATGTTGATGTGAAAACAGTTCTGATGGATGAGTTGAATCGGCCAGCGCCCCGCCCCAGGAATTCTCGCCTGCGCTGTCTGCTTTCAACATCGATCGGGCTCGATCCGTTACGAAGCTGGCGTGAGGCGGTCAGGGCTTTTGGGGAGTCTCAACGCGGGATCGCAATAACGGCAAAAGACTGATGATGCTGCAGCCCACTCTCGAAACGATCCGCTTTTTGTTGCCAATTGTTACCAAACAGCCCGGCAGTGACTTGCCAGACACCGAGTCTCTGTTATTATTCTCTCCCTGCTCGGAATGGCCTTAAATAGAGAGTTAAACGCATATGATTTCGCAAGATAACAGCTTGATGCCGGTGAATTCGGTTAACCGTGGTCTCGATCGGCCGCTATCAGAGTTAACTCAGTCCAGAAGCTATGGTGCATCGGCCACGGAACCGACCGGCCTTCGGGACTACTTTTTTGTAGTTTTGAAGCGCAAATGGTTGATCCTCAGCCTCGTCCTGGTAATCACCTCGCTGGTAACCATCCAGATGTTTCGTCTGCCGTCTATCTATCAGGCAGAGACCACCATCAAGATTGAGCCGAAGCCGCAGAGCATCCTTGAAACCAAAGGACTGGTGATCAACGCGCAAGCGGATCCGACCTTCTGGGGAACGCAGTTGAAACTACTTGAGAACCCGGCGCTTGCTCGTCAGGTCGTGCTTACTCTGGATCTCCAGAACAATCCGGATTTCTTTGGGGGGCAGAACCAGGGTGGAGTTTTTTCTTCAATACAACGGATCTTCTCGGGCAAGAAAAATAAAGCGGACACGCCAGCCGATAGCGCTGCATTGCCTTTGATCAGTCAAAGCGAGGTCAGCGAAAGAGCACTCACGGAGCAGGAACTGGAAAAGTTAGAGCCCTACGAAGACGCCATTATTGCGGGCGAGACAATTGAGCCAATCATGTCCACCAGTTTGGTGAAGATCAAGTTTACTCACTCTGATCCGGTCCTCGCGCAAAAAATTGCCAACACTCTGGCCGAGTTGTTCGTGACCAACAATCTCTATCGCGTGACCGCGTTTTCGGACAAGGCGGGAGATACGCTTGCGAAAGAGATAGCGAGCCTGCAAACCAAGATTAAGCGGCAGCAGGAGATGCAGTTCAACTATGCGAGAGAGAAGGGCCTTCCGTTAACTCCAGACCAAAGTACGAATCTGGAACTGACACGTTTGCAAACCCTCAGTCAGCAGTTGCTGACTGCCGAAAACGAGCGAAAGAACCTGCAGGCGCAGTATGAAGCGGCAAGCAGGGAGAAGGACGCTTATTCCGTTCCGGAAGTGCAGGCCTCTGAACGTATCGCCAAACTGCGAGAAAAGATCGAATCCTTGAAAGAGAAGCGTGACGCCTTACTCGTGGTTTACACTTCTGAATGGCCTGAAGTTAAGAAATTGGAAGCCCAGCTCAAGCCTCTGGAGGCGCAACTGGCCCAAGCTCCAGTTGAGGTTGTATCCGCAATGAGGAGCCGCTACCAATCAGCGGTCTCGAGAGAGGTCAGTTTGCGAAGGGCTTATGATCAGCAGAAAGCCACTACTACGCAACAGACCCGAGATCAGATTGGGATGCGGGAGATGTCGCAGGAAATCGAAACCAATACTCAATCACTTAACACCCTTCTACAGAAACAACGTGAACTCCAGCTTACTGCGAACGATCGACCTAATGAGGTTAGCGTGGCCACCAGCGCCCGCTTGCCCAGATCTCCTATTGGTCCTAATCGACTGCGCAATATTTTTGTCGCGTTTCTCCTGTCCCTGGCTGCCGGCATCGGGCTAGCTTTCCTGCTGGACTTTCTTGATGACACCGTCAAGTCAGTGGATGATGTCGACCGTTATATTCACCTTCCCGCCTTGGCAATGATCCCTTCGAGCCGCGGCGATCGGACTCGACTTATTGGACTGCCTGGATCGGCTCCTGCCCCAAACGAGACAACAGCCCTGGCGATGATCAGGGATGTGCGTTCGCCAGTGGCGGAAGCCTATCGACACTTGCGTACATCGCTTCTCCTCTCTTCGGCAGGTCAGCCGCCAAAGACTATCCTTGTGACTTCCAGCCAGCCTTCTGAGGGCAAGACAACGACGGCGATCAATACAGCGGTGATGCTGGCCCAGACTGGCGCCGAGGTTTTGATTATCGATTGCGATCTGAGAAGGCCGCGGCTGCACGCCCATTTCGATGTGAAGAACAACCAGGGGCTTACGAATTGGTTGTCGGGCGACACGGATCTCGACGGCTTGATACAGACCTATGGCCCTCAGCCTAACCTGAAACTCTTAACTTCCGGTCCGGTGCCGCCAAATCCTGCAGAGTTGCTGGGTTCTGACGAGATGGGGAAACTCCTGGCGCTGCTTGGTGAGCGTTTTACTCACATCGTCATCGATTCGCCACCGGCAATCTCATTCACGGATGCCTCGATCCTTTCGACAATGGTGGACGGAGTGATGCTGGTGGTCCACGGTGGCAAGAGTTCCCGGGCAGTTGTGAGAAGAGCCAGGCAGCAGTTGCAGGACGTAGGTGCGCACATCTTTGGCGTGGTTCTCAACAATGTGAAACTCGAAGCTCAGGACTACTACTACTCCAGCTATTACGGGAGCGCCGAGTATTACGAGAAGGATGGCGACTCGGCCGAAGATGCACCCGACGAAGCGCCTGTTACTCGTTGAATTCGACGGTGAGTCTTGCATTCATTTGCAAGACTCACCGTGACGATTAACTCCCCATCGACTTGCCTACACCTTTTCTCCAAAGAACAAGAATGAACGTTCCGCTTCTGGATTTGCATCAGCAGCATCAAGCGTTGCGGCAGGAGATTCTTGCGGCTGTCGAACGAGTGCTGGATTCGCAACAGTTTGTTCTGGGCCCTGAGGTCAGAAATCTGGAAGAGGAAATGGCGGCCTACCTGGGCGTGAAACACGCGATCGGCTGCGCTTCCGGGTCAGATGCTCTGTTGTTGGCTTTGATGGCACTGGACATAAAACGCGGCGATGAAGTGATCACCAGCGCGTTTACCTTCTTTGCGACCGGCAGCGCTATAACTCGAGTGGGCGCGCGTCCTGTTTTCATTGATATCGATCCCCGGACCTATAACATCGATACAGAGAAAATTGAGGCCGCGATCACCCCACGGACGCGCGCAATTATTCCCGTACACATCTACGGTCAATGCGCTGACATGGAACCGATCGAGGACATCGGCCGCAAGCACGGTCTGCCCTTAATCGAGGATGCGGCGCAGGCCATCGGCGCAATGGATAGGGACCGCCGCGCTGGCTCGATAGGAGCAATCGGTTGTTTTAGTTTCTATCCTTCGAAAAATCTGGGTGCTGCCGGCGATGCCGGAATGGTGACTACTAGCGATGAAGCACTAGCCGCCCGGCTAAAGAACCTGCGTGTTCACGGCGCAGCTACGGAATATCATCACGACGAAATCGGCATCAACAGCCGTCTGGATTCTTTGCAAGCGACCGTACTACGAGTGAAGCTTAAATATCTCGCCGACTGGTCTGAGGCGAGACGCCAGAAAGCAGCTCGCTATGCTGAGCTTTTCCAGCAGACGAAACTTCCCTGCGAGATTGTCCCTCCGCTCGTTCGCAGTGACGGCACTCACATCTTTCACCAGTATGTCATACGCGTTGCGCAACATCGCGATTCGCTGATGACTCACCTGCGCGAAAACGGCGTAAGCACGCGAGTCTACTATCCGGTGCCGCTACACTTGCAGGAGTGCTTTGCTTATCTGGGATATCGTGAGGGAGATTTGCCTGAAACAGAAAGGGCTACCGCCGAAACCATGGCGCTCCCGTGTTTTCCTGAATTACGAGATGAGGAACAGCGCTACATCGTGGAAACTATTGCCGCCTTTAGACCTTAGTTTGGAAGGGCAACCGAAGAACCGCGAAAGCCTGCCTACAATCCCGAAAGCGAATTGATTCCACCACCCACCTGGGCCTCGTACCAAGCTATCGTCCGTCGCAGACCCTCTTCGAAAGTCACTCGTGCCCGAAAGCCGAACTTGTCGAACGCGCGGGTGACATCAAGGCGACGGCGAGGCTGACCATCGGGCTTATCATGCTGCCAGCGAATCTCACCTTCGAACCGAGTAAGGCGCGCTATTAGCTGGACCAGGTCCGAGATCTTGATCTCGGTACCGGTACCGAGATTAACCGGCTCGCTCTCGTCATAACTGGCTGCAGCACGCAGCACGCCTTCCGCGCAGTCTTCGACGTAAAGAAATTCTCGAGAAGCATTCCCTGTCCCCCAGACTTCTACGTAATCCGCTCCGCCAGTGCGGGCTTCAATGCACTTTCGTATGAGGGCCGGGATGACATGTGATGTCTCCACTTCGAAGTTGTCGTGAGGTCCATAAAGATTTGCCGGCAACAGGAAGATGCTATTGAAGCCATACTGTTTCCGATAAGCTTCCGACTGCACCAGCATCATTTTCTTGGCCAGCCCATATGGCGCGTTTGTTTCTTCGGGATAGCCGTCCCAGAGATCGGCTTCGCGAAAGGGAGTGGGTGTGAGTTTTGGGTACGCGCAAACAGTTCCCATAGCGACAAACTTTCGCACCTGGTGAAGTCTTGCCTGTTCGATGAGCTGCGCGCCCATCATGAGGTTCTCGTAAAAAAACTTTCCTGGGTACTTTTGGTTTGCTCCGATGCCACCTACAACCGCAGCCAAATGAATCACCAGATCCGGGCGCGTTTCGGCAAACAGGCGTTTGATGTCGGCAGCGTCAACCAAATTGTAGTCGACGCTGCGCGGCACAAACACATCTACGTCTGTCAGGGCGCGCAAACGCTCCACGATGAATCGGCCGAGGAAACCGGCGCCACCGGTAACGACAACGCGCTTGTAAGGAAGACGCTCGCCAGACTTCGCGGTTGACTCATTTCCTTGAATGTTAGTCATTACCAATCAGCACTAATTAGGCCCGCTGGCCAGGGCTATGAGGGTAGTGAAGTAGTTGAGTCGGCAGAGCCAGTGTCTCCAAAAGCTTCGTGATCGCTCCGCTTGAGCAGCGATACGTCTGCGTCAACCATCAGCCGCACCAACTCCTTGAAAGTCACTGTCGGACTCCAACCCAGCTCGCGTTTGGCCTTTGAAGCATCGCCGATAAGTACATCAACCTCAGCTGGTCGCAAGTACTTCGGGTCAAGCTCGACATACTTCTTCCAGTCGAGTTCGAGGTAAGAAAAGGCTTCAGTCAAGAATTCCGCAACCGAATGCGTCTCGCCAGTCGCGATAACATAGTCTTCCGGCGTCTCTTGCTGCAGCATCAACCACATCGCCTGCACGTACTCCCTGGCGTAGCCCCAGTCGCGCTTCGCGTCCAGATTGCCAAGGTACAGCTTCTCCTGTTGGCCGGCTTTGATTCGGGCAGCGGCGCGCGTAATCTTTCGCGTAACAAAAGTCTCTCCACGACGCGGGCTTTCGTGATTGAAGAGAATGCCGTTGACGGCAAACATCCCGTAACTCTCTCGATAATTGACGGTGGTCCAATAGGAATAGGCTTTAGCCGCGCCGTACGGTGAACGGGGGTGGAACGGCGTGGTCTCTGTCTGTGGAACTTCCTGCACCTGGCCAAACATTTCTGAACTGCTTGCCTGATAAAACTTTGCTTTCACTCCAGTCTCACGCATCGCCTCGAGAATACGGACCGTGCTTAAGCCTGTCACATCGCCCGTGTATTCAGGAATGTCAAAGCTGACACGCACGTGACTTTGGGCCGCGAGGTGATAAACCTCATCAGGTTGAATCCGATAGAGCAGCTTAATCAGGTTGGTAGAGTCGGAAATATCGCCGTAGTGCAGAAACAGACGTACGCCAATGATATGTGGGTCTTTGTAGAGGTGATCGATACGGCCGGTGTTAAAGGTCGAGGCGCGCCGGATTATGCCGTGCACTTCATAACCTTTGCCCAGCAGTAATTCGGCCAGGTAAGATCCGTCCTGCCCGGTGATTCCTGTGATTAGTGCTTTCGCCATCGCGCGCGTTGGACAGTGGATTCTGGTGAGATTCAACGGGTCTGTTGCTTTGTCGTAACTGGTGCGCCGGAGAAGGATGCCCGTAACTTATGATATGTTCCGCGGCTGCCTTGATAGGCCGAACTACCGCCGAAAGTAAGATAGATAAACTTATGCATCGCCGCAGGACGAAGGAAGTACGACGGGTAGCTGCGCAGTGCTCGCAATGCGGCTTGCGTCGCAGCCTTCCCATTGCCTCCTTCCAAATAGTAACCACCGCTGGTGATCATCATGTTCACCATCGACTCTCGCTCGAGTGAGCGGATCCTCTCCGGTAGATCTGTGCGCGCAAAAAACTTGCGATACATATATTCCAGCTCAGGCGCGGCTCTGCTTGTCTCTGCTACGGTCTTCGACTCAGCGTGCAATCGGTAGGTCGAGAGCAATTCCGGGAAGTATTGGATCCGATGATTTATTCCTGCCCTTAGCCAAAAATCCCAATCCATGAAGTAATAGTAGGACGTGTCGAGCAGTCCAATATCCTCCATGACTGAACGACGAATAAACGCGGAAGGTTGCGCAATAGGATTGTGGCAGAGTCTGACAAATCGTTCGTATTCAAATTCGAATCGCTTGCCGGATCGCTCGAGTGGTTTGCCTGCTTGATCGGTGAACAACGTGTCGCCAAAAACGATGTCCACTTCAGGGTGTTCCCGCAGGTAAGAAACAGCGGTGCTTACTGCGCCGGGCAAAAATGTATCATCAGAGTTCAGCCACGTGATGATCTCGCCCTTCGAGCGTTGCCATCCCTTGTTTATTGTTGGAGTTTGGCCCTGATTCTCGTGGCGCTCGGTCCAAACGCGCCCGGCATATTTTTTTAGGATGGCGGGTGTGTCATCGGGCGAGCCATCGTCTATGACCTGATACTCGATGGCCGGATAGTCCTGCGAAAGGACGCTCTCAATAGTGTCTTCGAGGAAGGCCGCTTGGTTGTACGTGGGAGTGACGACAGAAACCAGAGGTAGAATATTTTCAGGGCTGCTCATTTTGACTCTTGGGGAACCGATGTTACTACATGAGCATATGAGCGGCAACCATCGGTATTTCTGGGTAGTGCTGCGTTAGTGTGTTGCTAACTGCCGGCTGCAGTTTAGTCGTTGGGCCATTTGGGCCGCAGTGGCGATGAAGTCAGTATCGAAGCGCGGTCGCGTCGGGTCTTGCCGGCGAGGTTTAATGGCAATCTAAGCTTTGGTTAATGACAAAAAGCAAGAACAAGCATGACAGTTGATATCCGCAGCAGTGACCCGACGCTACCGCGTTTCGGTACTGACTTCACTGCCACCGTACAGTCGACCAACACACTAACGGAGCACTACCTATTCCTGTGGTCACAGCCGCGCGCGTATTGACACACGGGCTTGGTATTCTGAAATAGTTCCAAACGTCCTTCAAAGTCTTGAGCAGAAAACGCGCCAGAAGCCCTCCTTGCGGACTCTTTACGGATCGACTAGATTCTTTCGTTGGTTGAAATTCAGTAATTAATCACCAGGCCACGTGCGGACGGGCCATGAGTAATCTTTAAGAGGTGCTTCAAGATGTCTGTTGCAGTGATAACCGGTTCTTCGGGTTTAATTGGCAGCGAAACCACGCGCTTTCTTCATGCCCAGGGAATGGAGATTGTTGGTATTGACAACAACATGCGGGAATATTTTTTTGGCGCTGATGGGTCGACGAAGTGGAACACTGTGCGACTGCAAGACGACCTTAAGAATTTCAGTCACTACCCGATTGATGTAAGAGACGAACAAGCGATTGCCAAGGTCTTCGCCGATCACGGGAGCGCAATCAGCCTCGTGGTCCATACGGCAGCACAACCCAGCCATGACTGGGCTGCAAAGGAGCCGCTAACCGATTTCACTGTTAATGCGAATGGCACGCTCACCATGCTCGAGGCAACGCGGCGCTATGCTCCGGATGCGGCATTCATCTTTACTTCCACCAACAAGGTCTACGGTGACACGCCAAACGCACTGCCGTTGGTCGAGCAGGAAAGTCGTTGGGAACTCGACGAGGCTCATCCTTATTCCGAGTTTGGCATCGACGAGAACATGACTCTCGACCAATCGAAGCACAGTCTCTTTGGAGTTAGCAAAGTAGCGGCTGACGTGCTGACTCAGGAGTATGGTCGTTACTTTGGTATGAAGACCGTGTCATTCAGGGGCGGATGCCTGACTGGACCAGCACACTCGGGCGCGGAGCTTCATGGTTTTTTGGCCTACCTGGTGAAGTGCGCGCTTACCGAAAAGCCATACACCATTTACGGCTATAAAGGAAAACAGGTCCGCGACAACATTCACTCCTACGATCTGGTAAACGCCTTCTGGCATTATTTTCAAAACCCGATTCCCGGCGCCGTCTACAATATTGGAGGCTCACGCCATAGCAACTGTTCCATGTTGGAGGCAATCGACTACACCGAAGAACTCGCCGGCAGAAAGCTCCATTACACGTTATCGGACGATGCGCGGCTGGGAGATCACATTTGGTGGATTAGTGACGTGCGCAAATTTCAACAGGACTATCCTCAGTGGGGTTACAAGTACGATCTCAAACTGATTATCGCGGAGATTGTCGAGGCCACTAAGGAGCGAATGAAACACGCGTCAACAGGGACTTAGTTCATCAGTCCGAGTAGCAAAGCCCGTCAGAGCGAGCAAGGTTAGTCGAACCCGCATCGTGCTCGCGGTATTTTGTCGAAAGCGCGCTCGCGGAGTAA
Organism: Pyrinomonadaceae bacterium; assembly: GCA_041744295.1. GTDB lineage: Bacteria > Acidobacteriota > Blastocatellia > Pyrinomonadales > Pyrinomonadaceae > PSRF01. The sequence continues at coordinate 22,286 of JBGTLE010000433.1, forward strand.
AGGCATTGCAGCCTCGTCTTCAGTTTCATTTATGCATTGAGCCGGTACTTGATTTTGCGGAGCCACGTGGGATAACGCGATCTACAAGCCGGCAAGAGTGGGTAAGGCTGAGGAGCGTTTAGCCGATGTGTACGCGGGAATGACGGTTGTGAAATTTCTTTGAAGAGGTCCTGGTAACGTTGGGCCATGCGCGCGACTGAGTATTCGCGGGCGGTCTCCCAGGCGCTGCGCCGCAAACCGCGCAACAGGGGCGGATCAGTTGCCAGGCGACTGAGATGATGCGCCGCGGCTACCATGTTGCCCACGGGGAAAAGCAATCCGTTTTCGCCCTCACGAATAAGTTGCTCGTTGCCGCTGGGAATCCGCGTAACAACGGGCGCGAGCGCATGACCCATCGCTTCTAATAGAGCTACGGGCAATCCTTCGTAGTCAGAAAGCAGGGCAAATACTTCCAGTTCCGCGAGTTTTTCCCTGACTTGATCCTGACTGAGCCACCCCCAGAACTTCACTTCCTGACCAAAGCCGTTTTGCGTGAATGCCGCTTCCAGACCTGGTCTTTCATCACCGTCGCCAATGAAATGCAACTCAAAAGGCACGGCCAGCCTTCTTAGTTCGCCTGCCAGTCCAAGAAAATCCGTCACCCGCTTCTGTTCTTCGACCATGCGTCCGACGTAGCCGATACGCAACGGTGCGCCTGGCTTCCGATCAGCCGCGAATCGTCGCCCAGCTTCCGCCGGAGTTAGCGAGTGAATTCCATAGGGGATCTGGCGCACACGTTCGGCCGCGATGCCGCTATCCTCGCTTAAGCGTCGCGCGGTTTCCTGGCTGACTCCGACCGCACAATCAAGCAGCGGCGCATAGTGCGCGACTGGCTCATAGAATGCGCCGACGTCGTTATGGGCTATTGAGATCGTTGGGATCGAAGGAGCAAGCAGAGGCAGGGCGAGCCAGCCGACATCGGGCGATATCGAAACAACGTAAACGTCCGGCTTCTGAGAATTAACCCACTTGGCTAACGAAAGGCCGCGCTCTTCAGGCAGGTCCGAGCGTCGCCAGATGTCATCTAGAACGGTGGTCCCCGACTTTCTCAGCGATCCGACAATTGCGGCGTCGGGTCCCGGTTGCGTGATTACGGACACTTGCCAATACATGCGCACGAGCGCCTGACAAAGCTCAACCAGAAAGGTTTGTGCTCCTCCAGTCGGTGGCGTGGTCAGAGTTGTATCAACAATACAAACGTGCATGGCTTACCAGCATTCCATCCTAACTACGGTTCGAGCACTTACGTTCTGCGCAAGGTTCCCGCTACTGAGTCCCTTACCGACGTGCTCACGAGACGGCGCATTTGATCGCGCGTGGCGAACGGAGTCGCGGCGGCACAGAGCAGCCACTTCGCGCGAAAAGAGGAACGCGTATCCATTCTTGCAGCCTTAAGAAATTGCGCCAATGCACGTCCTTTTTCGCCGAGCTTATGTTCCTCAACCCCAAGCAATCCGGTGATCTCTGCGAGTCGTGCTTCGTTGAGCCGATACACTTTCTCATCATTGAGTTGCTGGCGAATCGTCTCGCGCATGAGAATCTCTGCCTGGAACATCCTGCGGTGGTCGCTACTCGAACTTTCCGGATGAGCCCTGACGAGCGCACGCATACCGTTGTCGTCGTCGTAATGAAACCGTTTTCCGGCGGCCGCGCAGCGGACAAGATATTCCCAATCTTCAACGGGCGGCAAAGCTTCATTGAAGAAGCCGATTTCCTCGATGGCCGTGCGTCGTAGAAGCGGAGAATTTACCGGCATGATGTTGTTCTGTACCAACTTCAGAAGAACTTCATTGCCGGCGCCGGAGAGTGCGGGCATCCAGGGTTCGTCACTATTGTTTGCTCGCCTTAGTTCGGCAGGGCGATCAGCATCGAAGTAGCGTACGTTCGAGTAAACAACATCAATTTCTGGCTTCAGTTCAAGGAGTGCCACCTGCCGTTCGAGCTTTTCCCTTTCCAACAGATCATCGGCATCGAGGAACTGAACATATTTGCCGCGCGCCTGACGCAGACCGTTGTTGCGAGCTGCGGCCTGTTTCGCATTCGCCTGCCAGATGTACCTTATGCGCTTATCGCCGGCTGAGTACTTCGCTACGACGACTTCAGTGTCATCCGTGGAACCATCGTCTACGACTATGCATTCCCAATCACTCAGTGTCTGGGAGCGCAAACTCTCAAGCGTCTCTCCGATGAATCGCCCATAGTTGTAAGTTGGGACGATGATCGAGACGAGCGGTTCACTAGTGCGGACATTTGACATGCTATTGACTGCCGGCCAACTCGTTATAGAACTTGATCACTCGCGGTCGAATCTCCTGTCGATTAGCAATCCTGCGCACCAATTGAAGATTGTCTCTCGCCATCCTTTCAATCAGTGCGTCATCGTTCATAGCTCGTACCAGTGCGCTGGCAATCTCTTCCGGATAGAGGTTGCGTGCAAACAGCACATTCCGTTCCGGCTCCACAAACGGCCGGATTGTCTCCAGTGGGGAAACAATCGGTAGCGCCCCCGCTGCCATCGCTTCGTACATCGAGTTTGGCACCCCATCGACGAGAGAGGGTGCGAGCATCACCCGCGCGCGAGTGATAAGTTCCAGTACCTGCTCTCGGGGAATCCTGTCATTGAGATGGCATCCTCGGCGAATGTGCTCGGGCAACGTCCAGAAGTAAGCGCGCGCCTCCTCATTCATCGATAGCATATGCAGCTCACATGGTTGCAGTTGCTCCCAGCATAACTTCAGCGCTTCATAAATTGGCAGCACCTTTGCCCATGGTCCTTCATAAACTTTCGGCCAGAGGATCAGCCGGCGAGTCGCTGGCGATCCGCGCCAATTCTCGGCCAGAGATTCAATGTCAATACCGCCAGTGCCGGGCACTGTGCCGATGCGTGACAACTGGTCGGGTCGCACCCCCATGGTCTGCACTACTTCAAAGTTCCATGGGTTGTCGGCCAGGACTTGATCACAGGCATTCAGCACTGGTGCGATTACGCTACGTCTGAGTGGATCCTGGCTCGGCAGTGTAAGGTCCGAGCCTCCGCGAAGCTGCAAGACCCACTTTCCAATACCTTCCAATCCATACCGCCGGCGAGCGTTGAAGTAGAGTTCTCCGGCAGGATCGAGCCCGAGCGTGTGCACAATATGCGGCTGCCAATCTTTTATGATCCGGGCGAGCCAAAGCTTGGCATCCTCGTCCATCGTCCGTGGGCGTCCCCCACGAGGTAGCCGCCACTTTGCAAACCGCGCGACGCGGTTGGCGGGATAGAATCGTTGGCGAGTGGTGGGATCGAGTGGGCGTCCGTCATAGACGGTAACGTATGTTCTAACCGGCCAGTTGTCGGGAGGCGAAGTGCCCGGCAGCCCAAAGACCCGCACGTTGAAAGGCTCACCACTCAGCAGATCAACCCACGCGTGTGTGTGGGTACTCTCGCTGGCGCCGACAAAGAGAATCCTGAGACCACCCGGATGAGAATCTGGTGCGAACGACAGACTCATCTGCTTGACCACCGGGCACTGGGCGGATGGAAGCCAGATCTGGGACCATCGGATCCCAGGTTGGCGTGTAACTTACTCGTGAAAGGGGAGCTCAAAGCCTACTCGTAGAATCAAAATTGACTTGCGGGTTTTGTCCCAACCAGATGCCAAGTACGAGTAGCAACCAGAGGGCGTTGGAATTGTCGTGATCCTCCTGATGCAAATTCAGCTGCGCCCGAATCTCCTGCTGATTGAAGAATTCATAAAGACGACTGTCGCGATCCAGTAAGACTTCATCGAGGAGTTTGCGAGCTGGCTGACCGGGTCGAAACCAAACATCACGCGGGATAGCGAAACCCTGCTTCTTACGATGAATGAATTCCGGTGGAAAGGTTTTTCCGAGAATCTTCTTCAAAATATATTTGGTTATTCCCTGCGGCGAACCGTTGCGGCGGATTCGCATCTGTATAGGTAAACGTGCCGCCATTTCAACCACCCGCACGTCTATAAGTGGCGTCCTCACTTCCAACCCGTGATACATGCTGGCCACATCCACTTTGGTCAGAATGTCACCTGGCAGGTATGTCTGGAAATCAAGGTACTGAGCGTAGGCCACGCGGTCCTTGTCGCGTGCGGCCCGGCCCGCTTGTTCGAAAATCTCGCAGCCGCGGCCGATAAAGCCGTGATACTCGGAACGCCAGAGGGCGCGGCGACTTTGTTGGTCCACGTAATAGAGCAGCTCTTCCCAATCGGCCAAGCTGTGCCACGACCCTCCTGATAAGCGAGTGCGAAGCGCTTTTCGCGCCCAGTAGAATGAAGCGCGCGCTGAGACCGAAAAATCCTGCCGGATTCGCGGCAGCGGATCGGTCCGCAACCAATAGTCGTAATGCCCATATCCGGCGAAACCCTCGTCTCCACCATCCCCAGAGAGGACCATCGGCACACGTTCGCGCGCCAGGCGTGAAACGTGCCAGGTCGGCACGGCTGAGCTATCACCAAACGGCTCTCCATAATGCGCGATCAATTCCGGAAGGAAGTCTAATGAATCGTCCTTTACGATCTCAGTGTGTAGTTCGATGCCACAGCGCTCAGCCACCTGTCGTGCATAGCCTAATTCGGAATACTGTGCTTCGTTGAAACCGATGGCAAAAGCCTGGACAGGACGCTCGAGCAACTCGCTCATCTTCAGGGCAACGAGTGACGAGTCGATACCACCAGATAAGAAGACGCCGAAAGGAACATCTGAAACCAGATGGGCTTTGACCGAGTCGGTAATAATCGCCTCAGCCTTCTCCTCCCAATCAGCATCGGACCTGCCGTTCTCTTCCTGGAAATTAACGTCCCAATACTTGACTGGTTCGCCCATCCGTCCGTCGAAGCTGCACAGCAAATAACTTGCGGTGGGTAATTTGTAGATGTCGCGATAAATGGTGTGGGGTGT
>JBGTLE010000434.1:0-7158 GCA_041744295.1 Pyrinomonadaceae bacterium
AAAGCCACGAGGATTATTTTTCCTTCACCAACTTTGTTCATGGTGACGAGCGGATCGCCCGTGGGTGACTGCATGAGAACTTGCGCCGTCTTCGTCTCAACATTCTGAAAACGAAACAGCTGACCGGAAAGATTTCGCGTCTGCTCGCCTGGTAAAAGACAAGTCGCGCTGTCGGCTTCGGCTGTCGTGCTTCGAACGTTCGCACCGATGAAATCTGCCGGCAGGCCCTTGATCTGCGACGCGTTGAGCACGACCACTCCACCTTGTCTCACGTAAGCCGTAAGTTTCTGGATCCATTCGGGCGTCCACTCAATCTCACCGCCGACTACGACCGCGCGGTAGGGCGTCAACGGGGACGAAGAAGACGGGGAGACACGGGGACGCGGAGATGCGGGGATAGAGGAACCCTGGACTGTGGACTTTCGATTTTGGACAGCTCCCTGCGGCGACGCGACGAGCACGTCGAAAATATCCCCGAACACACTCGAGACAAATGCCTGCCGGTCCGCAGTCGCCGGCTCGCCTTCGACTACCATGCCCGGGTAATACGCAACGCCAAACAATTCCCTTAACGCACGATCACTGCGACTGATCTGCGAGACGCCAAACGGCCAATGAGGATAGTCCGTCATCTCCCAACCGTGTGCCGGGTCAAGCAGGATTGCTACGGGCGTGTATGGGGTCCCACGATCCGGATGCTTTTCGGCAAAGCGGATAAACTCATCCGTGATGCGCCCGAGCGGATTGAGCTGCAAAGGATTCTCGCCAGGACCCGGTTTGAAAAACTGATCGTATCCCTGCTCGAGATAGATGGCTGAAGCGCCGCCCATGTAATAAAGGTAGTAACTTTTTCGATACCACGAAAGCGACGGCCCCATCGTCACGCCGTAACGCGAATGAAGAAAGTTATCTGGGCCGGCAAAGTTCTGGGTCTTGGTGAATGTCGTTGCTGAGTCGCCAAAATTCGGGGCGTGATAATACAAAAACGCGCCACCGTATTGCCGCGCGGCGCCACGAGTGAAGGCCATCCGCATCGCCGTCATAGGCTGCACTGCTGCAGTCTCGATGCCCAGCAGCTTAGTCCCCCAATCCATCAATGCATGCGAGAAGGAAGTGCTGGAAGTTGACTGCGCGGGAATCAACTTGTCCCACATTGGGCCGGTAGCAGAGTGAAACGTCGAACTCCATTTCTTATCGAGGGCTTTCGTATAAAAGTCGCGATGTGCCGTGAGCAGTTGTTTGCGTGACATCGCTGGATCGATCTTGAGCTCAGTCTCCGAAGCATCCCACACGTAACCAACACTCTCTCCCGATATCCAGCCCAGAAACTGATCACGCAACTCTCCATCGAGTAGCTTCCATGCGGCTTGCGCATCTGCTTCAGTCATCGAGGCCGAGCCGTAATTGATCAGAATTGCAAACGGCGTTTTCGTATCGCGCACGTAACGCAGAAACGGACTGCCCTCTTTGAAGAAGGCAGGAAGGTCATTCAGATAGATCACCGGCACCACGGCTTTTGACGAGAAGAGGGGAACGTCGCGGACGCCTCTATACTTCTTCACAAACTCGTCCACCGCTTCAGTACTGAAAGGATAGAGCGGTCGCTCGCCGGGCGGTTGCTGGTAAAGCGGCCAGAACTCTTTCGTGATGTTCCACGGCATAATAAAGTCGCGACCACTGATTGCTGGGCGCTGCCACTCGGCAGGAACGGTAGACGATCTCTGTGGCCCAAGCAAAGACTCGAGCTGAGGACGAGTGCCCGCACTTTCACGCAAATACTTCATTGCCGCAAAATCCGGCTTGCGTCGTCCTGACGGTAGGTAATTCAGATCGCTGGTGACGAGCACCGCATCGACATGCCGACGAGCTTCGGCCGGCTTTTCAACGACGATCGAAACGCGTGCCGGCCCCTTATTGAGCTTCGCCGGCGCGCCGTCCCAGGTAAAAGCCCAGCCCCAATACATACTGACTTCATCATGAACGTCGATAATGTCGCTCGCACCGAACTCACGACGAAACACTTCTTGATTCTGTTGCGTGATCTTGATGACGAAGGTTTCTGTTTTGCGCGCCCAGTCGGCGTAGCGCACCCAGATCCTGAAATCACTCGCGCGCGGGATCTCAAGATCCTGATGGATGGTCGCACTCGATTCGTCCGCGCTGGCGGCGGCTGAGTTCCATTCACTCTCGCCGCCTTGCGTCCACTCGGCGGAGACGCCCGGACCGTTGATACCCCACCCAGGTGACTTTGCTTTTGGAGGATTTAGCCACGAGGCATTGATGACCGGCTCGTGCCGAGCATTGGTCGCAAAGCCGCGCATGTTCTCGGCCTCGAACCAGAGGTACTCGGGACGCGACGCGGCGACGGGGGGATGCGGGGACGGGGAGACGCGGCGACGGGGAGACGCCGGGTTGCGGGAACGCGGGGACAAGGAGACGGGGAGACGCGGAGACGCGGAGACGCGGAGATGCGAGAGTTTTAACGGTGACCAGGTCAGGATAAGAACAAACGCAAGCGTGAAAACGTTCAAGCGAGGTTGCCGTATCAAATGTCGGTCACGTTGCCGGCCGTCGTTTGATCTATTGTGCTTAAACATTAGCGCGTTCGTTCAGTTCGAATTGTCCATTGGTCTGGCCTGCTTATCATTCGGACCAGTTGAGCGAGAATCCTATCGTACTGCCGGTCTAGGTCATCCGCGTCATCTTGTGAAAGATACCCACATCGCCAGGAGAATTCGATCCACACCCGAGTCTCTTCCGCCTCAGCCTCAGAATCGCTTAGCTTGCTTACAAAGTGAGCCTGGTACCTTCTCTTCCGCCAACCTTCGGCAAGATTGGCGCAAACTGCCCGAGATGAGCGACGTATCTGATTAGTCAAAGAGTATCGTTCTTCGATAGGGAACTTCTTTGTCACTTCAAATATGGTCATCGCAGCCTTCATGGCGGCACGGTAAACCAATAAGTCTTTGTAACTTCGGATATGCTCCATGAGTGTGAGGTCTCCTGGATAGGTTGAAGAAATCTTGGCTCTTGTCCCCGTGTCCCCGTGTCCCCGTGTCTCCGCGTCCCCGTGTCCCATCTCACCGTGTCTCCGCGTCTCCGCGTCCCCGCGTCCCCGCGTCCCCCCATCTCCCCGTGTCTCCACGTCCGTGTCTCACCCAAGCGCATCGAGGCATTCCCCTAGAGATCGTTGTCTACAGGTGAACATCGGTGTGTCCCGCAGCGTGTACGAACTCGCCTTCGTCTCTCGCAGCTCCTGCACAAGATCCAGAAAGTCCGCTGGGTTGTCAGTCTCAAACGCCACCACAAATTCCTGATCGTCGAGTCCGAACGAATAAGTCGTATGCAGCTTCACCGAACGATACTTTGTTCCAATGCGAATGTGCTCGTCCATCATCTCCTGCCGCTGATCGGCGGTGCGTGTGTACCACTCGCGCGTCTTCACGAACGGATAGACGAACAGATAGTCAGACTTGCCGGGAATTATATGGAGGCGGTCCTCGACGTGTTCGGGATTGTCCTTATCGATGTACATCGAACGTTTTGTCATAGACAAAAACGACTGGGTGGGTTCGATGTATTTGGCCATCTCGGTTTTGTTCAACCGCGACGTCATCTCCTGAATCGGATCGAGTTCGTAACCAATGCGCCAGATCATAAAATCCACATTGGTGCGGAGGCCAACGGTTGAGTAACTATGAATCAGCAGGCGCTTGCGAAACTCGTCTATGGTTTCCGCGAACTCCTGCTTGCCACGTTGCTTGTCGGCCTCTGGCAAAAGTCTCCACTCAGGACGCGCGTGATAGAAAGTGAAATTCACGAACTGACGGGGGAGTTTCGCCTTTTGCTCTTCCATCACTTCGCAGTTTGGCGCGAGACGCAGCGATCCGCGAAGTGCACCGCCGTTCTCTTTGTCAGTACTCATTCGTTTCTACCTCTGAAAAGCAATTGAAGGACTTCAACTCAGAAAGGACTGTATGAAAGCTTGGCGTTTGTATTCTGACGAGTCCAACGTTTGAATGCAACCGAGCAGTGCAGTTGTGGAACCACCTAAAGCGCGACCAGAAATGAAGTCGGTACCGTGACGTCGTAGCGTCGGGTTTAATAATTGCCGGTTGTAATCTTCCAGTTACCCGACACTACCGCATTACGGTACTGACTTGATCTGGCATGGGCTATACTCGCGCCTGATCTTTCAAAATCACTATTAAACCGGAGACAGAATGAAGGCAAAAGGACTTGTCCTGGCTACCGTTGCGGCTGGAATTTTGATGCTTGCATGTGCGAGTCAGGAAACGAAAACGACACCCAGTTCGCAAACTGCGACGTCGTCGGCATCACCGAGTTCGGCTGATCCGCTCGCCGCCGCGAAGGCACACTACACGGAGAAATGCCTCGTTTGTCATGGGCCACGGGGCGAGGGCGGGACAGTTAAACTCGAGGATGTCACGCTGAAAGTGCCATCGCTCAAAGAGGGCAGCGCGGTAAAACACACTGATGAGGAGTTGGTGAAACAGATTTTGGATGGCGGAGAGGGAATGCCCGCATTCAAAGATAAGCTTTCGACGAAGGAAGCGGCGGAATTGGTGCAACTGATCCGACGAAATTTTCAGGGGAAATAATTCGGCCAGCAAATACCTGGGCTTACAAAACCCTGTTTGCTTGACAAGATTCTGATCAGAATATATACGTTGCCCGTCACTCAGAACTCTGGTGTCGATAGCTCGATGTTGATTCCAGGAAATCGAATACAGTTGGAGTTCCTCATTCCTTATCGCCAGTCCTTGAGCGCAAATGCATAGCTAAGAATCAGCAGTCGGAACAAACTCAACCTACTTCATTAGACTCGGTCTAACCGGGTGCCGCACCGATTACTTCTATTCTCGAATTGGTTCTAAGGAGCTAGTTATGGCAACGAAACCATTTGCTATCCAAATTGCCATCCAAGGAGGCGGAGCAAAAATCTGCTCGCTTATCGCGGCAATGGACGCCGTTCAAGAGCTTGAACGGGAGGGCGTCGTGAAGGTCACTCGCGTAGCGGGCACTTCTGCCGGCGCGATCGTGGGTTGCCTGTTTGCTGCGGACATACCGATGGAAGTCGTCAAAGTACGTTTGCAGAGCTTCAATCCACCGCAGCTCAGCCAGATGTTTCCCGCTCCCGGATTAAAAAATTTGACTCGCTTATCATTTGGCAAACCTCTCTGGAAACCCGATGCTCTGGCTAAGGAGTTGGATAGGTTTTTTGGGCAACGCGCCAAGGTCTTTACGCTTGGAGATCTACGCGCAAAGAAGAATGTGGACGTGTATGTAGTAGCGGCGGATCTCACCGAGTCTCGTAAACTGGTCCATCATGATCCGAGCAAGAAAATAGTGGAGGCCTTGTTGGATTCATGTGGCTTGCCCTACTGCTTTCGCACCTGGAGCAAGTCGGGAAGTGCTGTCGTAGTGGATGGCGGCATCTGCGAGAACCTGCCATCGGACGAATTAGTTGGGTTTGAAGATAAGGACGGTCCGACCATCGGATTCTCATTCGACCCTGTGCGCGGACGAGCCCCGAGCAGTTTCAAAGATTTTTCTATAGCCTTGTTGGATACGGCGATGAGCAACTCGATGAGTCGTGCGAGACAACGGCTGGGAACCGACCGCGTGTTCAGCATCGCCACAAACATCGGCACCTTTGATTTTGGCAAAGCGATCGATGAGGGGTTGGGAGTGCAGTACGATCTGGTCAAACAACAAGCCGCTAAGTTCCTACGCGAGTTCGTGTCGTCCAAACTGGCTAAGATAGGAAAGATCTCCGGCGATGCCTGGCAAGAACAGAATATGACGATGATGAAGAGCTTGGGTGAAGTTTACCGAATACAGCACGAGCCTAGTAAGTTGAAGTATCTGGAATGCAGTTTGGTGGTCCAGGGAAACAGCATCGGAGGGGACCATAAGCAGCCGGACTACGTTTGGAACGTAATGAAGTTTGCGACCCTGAACGATCCGATCTATTGTCACGCGATATCACTCACAGAGAGTGACAATCCCGCGGCCGGTGATACAGCCGAATTTTCCGTGCTCGAGGAAACGACCAAGACTTCCATCGATATTCGTAGTATGCCGATACGAGACTCCGTGGTACCCACCAGGCGCGGACTATTACTGTCATTCTTGCCGGTGCTAAAGAAAAACAGCGGTCCATACGCGCTTACCATTACCGATGCGTCGCAGGATTTTCTTAAGCCGCTAATCGAAAGCCGAATTGACGAGCTCGTGATCGCCCCTCTTCGTGCCACCGGATTGATTGACCGAATGGATCTAGTGCTGCTTTGGCCGAAGGGCGCGGGTCAGGTGAGCATGGTGCCCAAGGATGGTACTGTGCTAGGTAAGAAGATGACTTCGCTTGAACTGCGAGACTACTCAAGGCCGGCAGGATTCGACATAATCGGCTGGCGGGGTGAGAATATCCCAGCCGGCCAGGAATTTGGCGTCAATTTGTTCTTTTCGTCCAATAATGAATGAGCGGAGCGGCGTCAGGCCTGTGAACTTAATCGACCGTATTTTGGAAGTATTTTACTGGTTGACAGACCGGGTTTGTAGAGTTAATCTCCCACTGGCCATTGGGCAACGGTATTGAAAGGATCAAATCATGTACAACACTCTTAGCATTCGCGTGGGCCTGTAAGGTCCAATCACGCACCCTTTTCAGGAACCAGCCAGTAAAGAACAATGAACCGCCGCTAATAGCGGCGGTTCTGCTATTTTCGGGCCTCGAACACAACAAGACAGAATTACTTGAGGCAGAGAGTTGAAGGGATTGGTGCACCCGGCAGGGCTCGAACCTGCGACCTTCTGATTCGAAGTCAGACGCTCTATCCAACTGAGCTACAGGTGCAATGCGCTTAATATAATTTGTTCGGGGTAAATCGGCAACGAGGGGAAGATGGTCTTTGGTCTTTGGTCTTTGGTCTTTGGTCTTTGGTCTTTGGTCTTTGGTCTTTGGTCTTTGGTCTTTGGTCTTTGATCTTTGGTCTCAGGTCTTCAGGTCTCAGGTCTCAGGTCTCAGGTCTCAGGTTTCAAAGGTCTCCGGTCTTCTGAGACATGCAATTATTTGCCATCCGAGATTATCTGAGATCTCAGATTTCAGATCTCAAAGAAGAACAGCTTGAAACA
>JBGTLE010000435.1:0-6974 GCA_041744295.1 Pyrinomonadaceae bacterium
GAAGCAGGCGCCGATCTACTGCTCAAGCCGGCCGATAACGATGCTGCTTTTCGCGGCGTGAAGGCGGCAGTGCAAAGCGGCAGATTGACCGAAGCGAGAATTGAAGAGTCAGCCAGAAAGGTGCTCGCGGCGAAGTATGATCTCGGTCTGGTCAAACAGAGAATTACTCCCGTCGACGAGATCGATCAGATTGTCGGCAGCCCGGATGTTGCCGCGCTCGCGCGGGAGATCGCTGAGCACGCGATCACACTCGTAAGAAATGATGACAACCTGCTGCCGTTAAAGACGCTCAAAGCGGATGCGCGCGTTTTCAACCTGGCGATCACAAATGGTGACGATCGCTTGTGGGTTGCAAATTCGTTCGCCGGCGCCATCACGCGATCAGGTAGGAAGATGGAGACGCTGGTGCTCGATGAACGCTCCTCTCCCGCCGACGTCGAGAAGGTTTTGGAAAAAGCGCAGAACGCTGACGTCGTGATCGCATCGCTTTACGGGAGGGTGCGCACGGGCCAGGTTCGCAGTGTCGGATTGCCCGAAGCGGGAGCGAAGGCCTTGTCGTCGCTGATTGCGAACAAGACGAAAGTAGTGGGCATTAGTTTTGGAAATCCGTACCTGTTGCAGAGTTTTCCCGAGTTGCGTACTTACCTCGTGGCGTACGGCGATATGCCGAGTTTGCAACAAGCGGCGGCGCGAGCAGTGCTCGGTGAGATACCGATTACGGGACGGTTACCAATCTCGCTGCCGAAACTCTATCCGCGCGGGACGGGGATTCAGTTGCAGGTGATGCCGTAGGGTCTCGGTGAGTTGATGAAGTCAGTACCGTAAGGCGGTAGCGTCGGGTCGGGGTTACTGACTTAACCTGGCAGATCAATTTCCGGTAGGCCATAGGCTTACCGCAAGGAACGCGGCAAAGCCGCCAAAGGAATTGTGAAAAAACGCTACTCTTCAATCGTCGCTTGTCTTCTCTTCCTTTCTTTCACCACGCAAGCATTTGGGTCGGGTCTGCCTTTAGCAAACCCGGCCTCCGTTTCAATGTCGCAGGCGCGACTGCTCGAGATTGACGCGGCGGTCGCATCATCCATTTCAAAACGAGAGATGCCGGGGGCCGTTGTGCTCGCTGCGCGCAATGGCCGCGTGATTTGGCGCAAGGCTTATGGGGCTCGGGTTGTCGAACCAAAACGCGAGCCCATGTCGCTCGACACAATCTTCGATGTCGCCAGTTTGACTAAGGTCGTCGCCACCGCAACCAGCATTATGATCCTTGTCGAGCGCGGTAAGATCCGACTCGCCGATCCCGTCGCAACCTACCTGCCGGAATTAAAAGGCGAAGGCCGTGAACGAATAACCATCGAGCACCTGCTCACCCATCGCTCGGGTTACGCTCCTGACTTTAATTTGAAAGAGCGTTGGACCGGTTACGACGAAGCGATCAAGCGCCTCGCAATTGAACCGCTGCGCAATCCCGCCGGGGCGCGGTTTGTCTACAGCGACATTGGCTACATCGCACTCGGTGAAGTTGTGCATCGCGTGAGCGGCACCACCCTCGATGAGTTTGCTCGCCAGAATATTTTCGTACCTTTGAGAATGACGGACACTGGGTTTCGTCCGCGGTCCGCGCTCACCAATCGGGTTGCGCCGACGGAAAAACGGCGCGGACAACAGAGCTATTTGGGCGACACTCCGCAGAACGATGACCCCGAAGGCGAGCGTTGGTTGCGCGGTCAGGTTCATGACCCGACCTCGTTTCGCATGAATGGCGTGGCTGGTCATGCCGGACTCTTCTCAACCGCAGATGATCTCGCGATCTATGCGCAAATGATTCTGGGCGGTGGTCGCTACGGCCAGGCAAGAATTCTGAGCCCGCTTGGTGTGGCCGAGATGACGCGTCCGCGGCTCGTGTCGGAAGCTGGTTGGACTCGAGGACTCGGCTGGGACATAAACACCAGTTTTTCAACTAATCGTGGAGATCTGTTTCCGCTCGGCTCGTTTGGCCACACCGGCTTTACCGGGACCTCAATCTGGATCGATCCTGCGACAAAAGTGTTCCTCGTCTTCCTGAGTAACCGAGTGCATCCTGACGGCAAAGGTGATGTCGCGTCAGTGCGAGGAAAAGTCGCGACCATCGTTGCGAGCGCGGTGATTGATTTGGCGGCAGCGTCGGCAGCACGATTGCAGCAGACTCGCTACTACGAAACTCTAAATAAGGATCTCACTCGCTTCACCGCCTCACGCGGCGCTGCGCTGGGCGCTTCATTTGACGCGAACGAAACTGTGGCGAAAGTTCTTAATGGGATCGACGTGCTTGAGCGAGATGGTTTCAAGCAGCTTGCCGGGATGAAGATCGGCCTGGTGACAAATCATACCGGGCGAAGTCGCGATGGTCGTCAAACTATCGACGTGCTGAACAAGGCTAAGGATGTGCAACTGGTCGCGTTGTTCTCGCCGGAGCATGGGATTCGCGGATTAGCTGACGAGAAAGTTTCAGATTCAAAAGACGAGGCGACCGGCCTGCCGATCTATTCGCTTTATGGCGAGACTCGCCGGCCCAGCGCGGACCAATTGAAAGACATCGATGCGCTTGTGTTCGACATTCAGGACATCGGCACGCGTTATTACACTTATATTTCGACGCTTGGTTATGTGATGGAAGCGGCGGCTAAGGCCCGGAAGCCGGTCTTTGTTCTTGATCGACCCAATCCAATCGGCGGCGTTGAAATCGAAGGCCCGATCGCCGACGCGGACAAGTTTTCGTTTACGGCTTACTACGCTTTGCCGGTGCGACACGGCTTGACGACCGGAGAGTTGGCGCAATTCTTCAATAAGCAAAAAGCGATTGGCTGTGATCTGCGAGTGATCAAGATGGAAGGTTGGCGGCGTTCGATGTGGTTCGACGCGACGATGCAGACCTGGGTGAATCCATCACCCAACATGCGCAGCCTGACTCAAGCGACGTTGTATCCCGGAGTGGGTTTGCTCGAAACGACGAATGTTTCGGTTGGTCGTGGCACTGACACGCCTTTCGAAGTTGTTGGTGCGCCCTGGATGAATGGCCCTGCGATCGCCGAGTATCTAAATCAACGAAAAATTCCCGGTGTGCGGTTTGTTCCGGTGAGATTTAAGCCGAAAGCCTCTGTGTTCAAGGACGAAGAATGCAGCGGGTTTAATTTGCTTGTGACTGATCGAAGCAAGCTACGTCCGGTGTCGATGGGCATCGAACTCGCGGTTGCCCTGCGTCGCCTGCATCCGGCGGAGTGGAAAGTGGACAGCTATCTGCGGTTGCTGGTGAATGCGGATACGCTCGAGCGAGTTAAGCGAAGCGAAGCCCCGGAAGAGATCGTGCGATCGTGGAATGAGAAGTTGGAAGAGTTTCGCAAGGCGCGTGCGGGTGTGTTGCTGTATGACTGATCGGCGTTTATACAAGCTTGTCATATTCCGCATGTGAACCGATCCAAAACCAGATAATGGATTGTTCGGCATCCAAGCCGAGAGCCCGATAGTGAGCGCCAACTCGCACCGACCATAATTGATCTATCTTCTTCAGATGTAATGACGGGTGATGAGGATCTGCTTTGAGCAATTCAAAATTCTTATCTGCGAGCTTCCGTACCACCTTGGGCAACTGATGGTAATGCCGCCAGAATCTCGGTGAGGCCAGATGTTTCACAGCGGCTCACAGCGACCCGCTTCTAAATCTTGCTCGGCTTCTTTGAGCAGAGCATCAAGTCGCCCTGCCTTAAGATCTTGCTCGATCTGCGCATCCCAAAGGTGCGCATGAAACTCCTCAAACCAAGTCGCTAACTCGACAACCTTCGCGAGTGGTAACTGCGCAATAGCGGTTTCGATCTCTTTGATGTCCATGGCCGAAGTCTAGCGCAACTTTCTTAATGTCATCAACGTGAAACTCGAGCGGGGGGCTCAAAGAAAACGCGCCTGCGCAAAAGTGTCTGCAACGCTTTCAGTCGCAACCGAATCGTTGGGTTGCGGTCTTGCCTCGGCATCTTGTCCCAGGGTAGCGCCAAAGCGCGAAACTCTGGGCTGGAGGACGTAACGCCGTCGGCGTAGGTTAAGTGTTACGCGCTGCATACATTGGCGCGTACGCACACCTGTAGCGCTACCCTTCTGTTTGTTTTTCACCGAGCCAGTAACAGAGTCCGTCTGGCGCGATCACAAAAAATACCTTCCAGGGCTTTCCCTCGCGATACTCGATCTTGAATCCCGCCTCATCCTTTTTCAATCCATTAGCTTTGAACTCCGCAAGGAGCGATTCAATATCTGTGACTTCAAAGGCGCAGCCGTCCTGCTCAGGATCGCCGCCATTTTCAACCAGGCCAATCTGGACGTCGTCTCTCCCAAGGACCGCAGACTTGTGCGGCGAATCGCTTCGCGACAAAACACGGAAGCCCATCACTGTTTCGTAGAAAGGGATGGCCGCTTCCACCTCCTTTACGGGAAGGTTCATATTGTTGCCCTGATAGCCCCACGCGTTTTTGAGTTGCCCTTTCATTTCGTTCCCTCCGTGGAACCTTGTCCGGTCGTTGAATATTTAAGCCAGTCGCCAGATGTGATTAATGTGCGCAGTGAATAAAAGTCTGGATTGGGTTCGTATGTCCAGCAACTAACTCGTTCGTTGCCAAATGTGATATCAACCTGTTTGCGAAGATAATTGCTCGTTGCTTCAAACTCATCCAGTTTGGTCAAAGTCTCCTCATCAATCTCATACACTTCTCCCATAACAAGTGAACGGGATTCATCGAGTAGCAGGCCCGGAAAAGGCCCCAGGTCATAGAGCACCCCACTTACCTTCGCCTCAGCAATAAATTTGGAGTTGGGAAATCTTGTCGCCATTGCGCCAGCACCGCCGCTTCGCAAAGTTCCATAGACAAATACGAGATGCTTTTTCATTGAACATTCGCCTTCGCTCAATAAAGGCGATTCTCCTCATCTTCCTTGATTATGGCTTCAAGAATATCCACCGGCGCCGGGATTGATGCAGCGTCCTTCATCGTCTCGGCGAGCGTCGCCAGACCCTCGATCGACGGCCACCGATCCGGCTGCCACAGGTGCGAGCGAATTATGCACTTCGCGCAGTGAAAGAAGGCTTCCTCTACATGGACGGCGATGGCTAGCGCCGGAGTCTTACCGTTGGCGACCAGCGTTTCCAGCAGCTCGGCATCGCGTACGACCTCGGCCTTACCACTAATGCGGAGTGTCTCGCGCTTTCCGGGGACTAGAAAGATCAACCCGATTCGCGGCGATGCAAACAGATTTCGAAAAGTGTCGAAGCGCTGGTTGCCGGGACGGTCTGGAATCACCAACGTCTTGTTATCTAGTACCTTAACGAAGCCCGGAGCGTCTCCCTTAGGCGAAATGTCCGTCCGCCCTTCAGCGTCGCTGGTGGCAACGAACACGAAAGGTGCGCGTCCGATGAAGGCAAAGCAATGCCGGTCGAGTGAGGTCATGGTCTTCTCAACGACGGAAGGAGCGACAGGGTCACCCATCAACGCCCGCAACTCCGCCTCAGATCGGACTACGTTGCTGAATTTCATATCTTTCCCTCCCCAACCTGTCTGCCGTCTAACGCTGCTGTTCACCGGCGGCGAGCGAAACCAGTTAAGCAACGAGGAAAAAGGATTGTTTGAGAAGCATGCTATCGAGCCGTCCGGTGCAACAGCAGCGTTGGGCGCGCTGCGTTAGAAAGGATCGTACTCATGTAATAACCTCTTTCCATGCACGATTGCCGCGATGGTAATTACTTGCTCATGTACGCGATAGATAATCCGATAGCTGTAAGCGAAGCGCTCTCTGATCTCAGCATCGTTGAACTCAGGTACGGTACGACCCGAAAGAGGAAAACGTGAGATGTTACGGGTGCACTGAAGGACTGTCTTTTACGACAGCAGCGGCGTAGGCTGGCGAATCTCCTGCGATCTAAAGCGCTATCGCCTCCAGGTCCTCAACGGCCTGGAAGACCACTCTACTCGGTAAGCCATTTGTTCATTCGCTGCTCAACTTCGTCTTGCGAAATGGTGCCTTGAGCATCAGCCACCTCAAGCCCATTACGCACTTTCTCAATCACGTACAGATGGTATTGGATGTCCTCGAGCGAACAGTCATCAGGCAACTTATTCAAAAGGCTTTCCACCTCTTCTTTTGCCGTACTCATATGTATCATCCTCAACAGAGCCGTGAGTCTAACCAAATCTAACACAAAAACGATCCCACCCGCGAAAGCGCAGAACGGTGGAGTTGACGCGGCGGCGCGAATTCAATCAAGCATCGCCGGATGAATCAAGTTAACAACACGCCCCCGCCGCTCGCGTCCCACGATTGGTTCAACCGCAGCACGGTCATTAGAAACCTGGGTTCGCAAAAGGCCTGTCGGTTCTGGGTTCTGAGCCGAAGCGCAAAACGTGACCGTCCGGATCTTCCACGTGCATTTCGTAAGCCCAGGGATAATTCTCAGGTGCCTTGCGAATCTTGGCGCCGCTCGTCTTGTATTCTTCATACAGCATCGCTACGTCCTCTACACCAATCCACAACCAAGTGCCGGCTTGTCCTTGGCCACCTTGGCAAAGATAGATTCCGGCTGTGTCGCGGTTCACAGAGGTAAAAGCATCAGTACCCCAGTCCGCGTTCCTGAAGCCGAGCGCCTCGACATAATACTTAACGCTGGTGGCCATATCACTGACGCTCAGGATAGGATCCGCATGTTCGAACTTTGTTTTCGCAACGTTAATGGCTGGCATGTTGTTATGTCCTTTGGGTCAAGTAGCGGAGACGTCGAACCGCCTGCCTTCAGCTGCGTCGTACGATCAGCATCCGAGCTGAAGGGAAAAGGTTACTTGAGAAAAATGCTATCGCGCCGTCAGCTGCAAGGCTTTGTTTTACTAAGCGCTGCGCGCAGGTAAGACCCGCCTCTTAGTAACCCGATCATTCTCTCTCACAAGTCCTTTCCGACTACACTTTCAGAAAAA
>JBGTLE010000436.1:0-20666 GCA_041744295.1 Pyrinomonadaceae bacterium
GTTGGTGGCGGTATTGACTCCGGTGCCGACCGCGTTACCTCTCGTTGCAGTCACGATCGCTTTAGGTGTTTCAGCCAGTGTTGGTTTGATTTCCGGTGTGTACCCCGCATGGAAGGCAGCGGGGTTGGATCCTATTGAAGCGTTGCGAGCTGACTGATTGTTCGATGACGGGAGCCAAAAAACTATCCACAGAATTCTCAGATTAGGAATCAAATACAAAACTCAAGCACACGTCTTTTGCTTATTTGAATCAGTGTAATCTGAGGATCGGATCGTTCGCTTGCCGGGAACAGCCTGAGAACCATGAAACTTTTCGAGGGCAGCCTTTACGAGAACATCAGAATGGGGCTCGACACGCTGTGGCAACACAAGCTCCGGTCGCTGCTGACGATTCTCGGGGTAGTGATCGGAACCATGACGGTGATTGTTATTGCCGCCTTTGTTTCCGGGATTGATGCGCGTGTGTCGAAAGAGATCGAATCGTTTGGGACCAACTCAGTTTACATCTACCGTTTTGATCCCGGTTTTAATTTCAATCCCTCGCAGGAAGAGCGAATGCGAAAGCCGCTAAGCTACGAAGATATGCTCGCGATTCAGAACGACTGCCCTTCCATTCAGTACGCCGCAGCTTTCATGTCGCCGGTTGACTTTTTCGGCGGTCCGTTCGCACAAAGGGTGAACGTGCGTTATCGCGACATCGAGATGACTAACGCGGCCGTGCAAGGCGCGTCGCCCTCCTACTTCAAAATGGGTGTCACAACAATTGGGGAAGGCCGCTATTTCACTGATGACGAGAACGCGCGCCACGCCAACGTGCTGGTGATCGGAAACGACGTAGCCAACACGCTCTTCCCGTTCAGCAATGCGCTCGACAATGACATCACGATAAATGGCCGCGCTTATCGCGTGGTGGGCGTGCTCGCGGAACGCGATGTTTTTTTGGTTGGCGCGGAAGATCCCAACAATGAAAACAAAGCGGTGTACATGCCCTATCTCACGTTGCGAAAACTCTACCCAGACGTAAACGACAACTTTGTGATGGCCACGGCAAGACCGGGGCAGATGCAAACGGCGGTAGAGGAGATAAGAGATCTCTTGCGGCGCCGCCGCAAGGTGGCCTTTGGTGCGCCCGACAATTTTGGCATCTCGACTTCAGAACAGATCCTGACGCAGTTCGCCGCTATCACCGGCGGCGTCTTTGCGCTGATGGTGGCAATTTCGAGTGTCGGACTCCTGATTGGCGGTATCGGTGTGATGAACATCATGCTCGTGTCTGTCACGGAAAGAACTAAAGAGATTGGCGTTAGAAAAGCCATCGGCGCCAGGCGGCGAGATATCGTGATCCAATTTCTGATCGAGGCAGCCACGCTCACAGGCCTTGGCGGTATCCTTGGGATCGTTGTCGGATCGCTGATTGCGCTCGCAATTCAGACCGTGATGCCGACTTACATTCCGCTGTGGTCCCCAGTGGTTGGGTTTGTCGTCTCAGTGGGGTTGGGCGTGCTGTTTGGCTTGTGGCCGGCGTGGAAGGCAGCGCGGCTGAACCCAATCGAAGCGTTGCGATATGAATGAGGGCGAAGTCGCAAGTGTCAGATCTCAGGTCTCAGGTCTCAAGTGTCAGGTCTCAGGTGTCAAGTCTCAGGTCTCAGGTGTCAAGTCTCAGGTCTCACAGTCTCAAGTCTCAGTGCGTCGTGAAACTAAACCGGAGGTAAATCCGGCATAGACTGCGTCTGTGCGAGAGGGGTTGAAGTCTCAGGTCTCAACTTTCTTTTGAGATCTGAGATATCTGGGGATTATCTGAGATCTCAAATTTTAGATCTCAAAGCAACAAACGCACTGAGACCTGAGGCCTGAGACTTGAGACTTGAGACCAACACCGGTTGTTATTCGCTAAAAACAAAAAAAACCTTGACACGAGTCTCCGTAGGAAATACATTCCGCCCGTCTTAGTAACTCCCTTTGCCCAGCTCTTCTGCGAAGATCGTTTTAACTCACACGAATTTTCCAGATCAATCTCCCGGCTGCGGTTGCTTCAAAGCATCATTCGTATTCCATAGCAGCTAGCCGGTCAGTGGCGTATTCCAGGGGCTGGCTGCGCTCTCCGGCTTCCACGTAACCAAGCAATACACTCTCAAATCACGCACAAGCTTCAAGCTTGGCCGAACATTGCCAAGCCTCCATAGGAGGGATCCCCGAAATGGCGAACATTTCTAAGAGAAATCGAAAACGAGAAAAAGATAAACAGACCGCAGCTAATAACCGCCGCGAATTAATTGCGGCCGGCTTTAAACGGCGTGACCTGCTAAAAATGGGGTTGTTAACCAGCGCCGGCATGCTGATTCCCAAAAAGGGATTGAGCGCCCACCCCGTGACCCGGTCCGGATTCGTACTCGACGATGACGAGCCGAATAGCCCTAACACAACGCCCTTCGTCGAGAATATGCCGCGGTTGACCGTGCTCCAGCCAGTCCCCGCACTTACTCCAGCGCCAACGAAGAATCCAAACACCGCCGCAGGCGAAGCTCGCACGGTTCCACACCAGGCTTTTGACGAGTTTCCACCGCTCAGGTATTACGAGATGACCGAGCAAGCCGCGTCGGTATTAGTTACCCCTCCCGGTTCGCTGCCGCCCCAGCCCATCTGGGGTTTCAATGGCATTACGCCAGGACCCATGATCGTCGAGCGGTACGGATTACAAGGCTCTCCTCAGAATGGCTCGGTACTCGTCAGAATCCGCAACAATCTACCGATCAACAATGGCGGCTTTGGCTTACCTTCCACGACTATGCATTTGCACAACGGGCACACGCCACTTGAAAGCGATGGCTTTCCCTGCTTCTTCAAAGAGCGCAACAAGTTTTATGACCATCACTATCCAAACGTCCTGGCCGGGGTAAAGTCGACTCACATCGCGCAGGGTGGCGATATCAAAGAAGCGGCACACGCTTTGGTACCACGACCACCGCATTGATCACACCGCTGAAAATACTTACAAGGGTCTGGCCGGTACCTACATCCTCTTCAACGAATTCGATACCGGCGATGAGAACACCGGGTTTAAGCTGCCGAGCTTCGGAGACGGCCAGAACCCACTCACCAGTTTCGACGTCTACATGGTGTTCAATGACAAAGTCTTCGACAACCAGACCGGTCTGCTGGAATTTGATCTGTTCAATACGGACGGGATTCTGGGCGACAAATTCCTCGTCAACGGAAAGATCCAGCCGGTGTTTCACGTCAGCCCAAGGAGATATCGTTTCCGCTGGTTGAATACGGGGCCGTCACGCTTCTACCAGATGTTTGTGCTGGGACCGAACAACACCACGAAATCATTCTGGCAGATCTCGACCGACGGCAACCTCATGGAGAAACCCGTGCAGGTCAACAGTGTTCGCTTCTCGGTGGCCGAGCGCGCTGATGTCATAGTTGATTTCACCGGTCAGGCAGGCAAGACGTTCTATCTCGAGAACCGTCTCGAACAGGACGACGGGCGTGGCCCGGATGGCGATGTTGCTGGCGCTGGTCAGGGCCAGAAGATTCTTAAGATCGTCGTCGACGGTCCTGTGGTTCCGGACAACAGTATCAACCCCGCGACAATTCCCACTAACCAGCCGGTTTACTTCTACGGCTTCCCAAACACTACCGATGCGCCGCGCATCACGCGCACGTTCAGATTCGAACGTGGCAACGGACAATGGCAGGTAAACGGCCAGTTGGTCGGTGATTGCGAGGATCCCAACGATATCCGCTTTGCGATTAAGAGAAACAGCGTGGAAAAGTGGGTCTTTCAAAACAACTCGGGCGGCTGGCAGCACCCGATTCACATGCACTTTGAAGAATTCCAGACTCTTACAATCAACGGCCAGGCTCCCTCAAACTCTGGACTCATCACTAAGGGCCGCAAGGACGTTTTCAGGTTGGAACACAACATGGAAGCAAAAGTGTTCTTCCGCTTCCGGGACTTCGTCGGAAAGTTTCCTTTGCACTGTCACAACGTAGTCCACGAAGACCACGCCATGATGGTGCTGGGCCAGATAAACGACGTCGGAGACAACAAGACCCAACCATAGCAGGCACTTCGCGTGACGGTGCCCTTCGCACGTTGACGAGGAACAAGCTGCTGTAGAAAGGATTCATATGACGAACATGAACAGAAGGAGTCTGATTGCTTTGCTCGGGACGGCCCCTTTCCTTGCGGGCGCCTTGAGCGAAGCACACGCGCAGGAGTCGGAACCGCGCTTCAAGAACATCTCGTCACGGGAAAGGATCAGACAAAGATACTTTCCCAATCTAGAGCTGACGACGCATGAAGGAACCAAGGTTAAGTTCTACGATGACCTGATCAAAGATAAGCTCGTGATCATGAATTTCATGTATGCAAAATGCGAAGGCATTTGTATGCCGGTAACCATGAATCTCATGAAGGTACAAAAGCTGCTGGGCGATCGCATGGGGAAAGACATCTTCATGTATTCGTTCACGCTCAAGCCTGAAGAAGACACGCCGGACAAGCTGGCCCACTACGCGCATATGCACAAGGCTGGTCCGGGTTGGAAGTTTATTACCGGCAGTCCCGCAAATATGGAAACGCTTCGTCAGAAGCTTAAATTCACCGATCCGGATCCGGAAGTCGACAAAGACAAGTCAAACCACATCGGCGTGATCAAATATGGTAACGAACCACTGGAACGCTGGGGTGGATGTCCCGCGTTGTCAAAAGCGCCCTGGATTGTGAAAACCGTGAGTTGGGTCGACTGGCCCAAGACCGCAAACGCAGACATGAAACAGAATGGAGGCGCCAAATGAATCTAAGAAAATCAGGATTCTTGCTGGCCGCACTGAACCTTTCACTCGTGGCACTGCTTCCGGCCGGCGCCATGTCTCAGGAAAGCATGATCGAAATTCAGTTGAGTAGCCAACCGCCGAGTACCCTAAACTCCGTGTCCAGAGTGTCGGCGGTTTCCTCTGCCGAGGCAACGGGCACTGATTCAACCGCAACTGCAGGACCGGAAGCCGTGGCGTTTGACGGTACTAATGTCTGGGTTGCGACGCAGTTCAGCGATAGTTTGACTCGCCTTCGGGCAAGTGATGGCGCGGTCACCGGCACTTTCGTGGTGGGAAAGCGACCCGTCGCATTGCTTTACGCGGGAGGCAATCTCTGGGTAGCCAATCTGCTGTCCAACAACATCATGAAATTGAATGCTTCGACGGGGGCGATAGTAGCTACTTACTCAGTTGGCAGCGGACCGGGCGGTCTTGCCTATGATGGAACAAACATTTGGGTCGCGAATCGTGAGAGCAACAACGTCACCAAATTAAAAGCGAGCACGGGCGCAACCCTCGGAACTTTTGCCGTTGGTAAACGTCCCATGGGCATGGCGTACGCGGGCGGCAACGTCTGGGTCGCCAACAACTTCGGCAACAACGTTACGCGTCTCAGCAGCGCCGGCGCCGTACTGGGCACTTACGCAGTTGGCCGCGGACCATTCGGAGTCACCTCAGATGGAACCAATGTTTGGGTATCAAACTACTTTGGCAAGAGCTTGACGAAGTTACGTGCCACGGATGGTTTTAATCTGGGGACATTCACTGTTGGAGATGGCGCCGCCGGAATGGCTTTCGATGGCGCTCATCTGTGGGTAGCTAATAACGGCGACAACACCGTGATGCGAGTGAGCCCCGCCAGCGGCGCAGTGGTCACGACTTATGCAACCGGCAAAGGACCGTTTGCAGTTGCCTTTGACGGCTCGCGGATCTGGGTTCCGAATTACGCAAGCAACTCAATCTCGATTGCGTCGATCAACTGAGACGTCAGCGTTACTAAAACGGAACAAGCCCCGAAGACTTGAACGCACTCTTCGGGGCTTGATTCTGTCCCACATAACCTCTCAAGCTTGAAAGCACCTTGATGCTTGATCCTCGCCGGGCTCGGTTACTGCATCTTTAGTTTCTCAGAAGCATTCGCTCAACTTCCCTTCTGTAACTCACCCAGCGAGGTCAACACTTCGTCGCTGTGGCCGGCAGGACTTACCTTCACAAACACCTTCGCTATCTTTCCTTGCGGATCGATGATGAAAGTGTTTCGCGCCGAATACTGCTTGCCCTGATAATCCATGATCGAACCGTAGCTCGCGGAAACCTTGGCGTCCGTGTCTGAAAGCAACTTGAACGCAAGTCCTTCCTTCGCGCAAAACTCTTTGTGTGATTCTGGGGTGTCGATGCTGACGCCGAGGATCACGGCATTGGCCGCCTCATACTTGGCCAGGTCGCGCTGGAAATTGCGCGCTTCGAGCGTACAGCCGGAAGTGAAGTCCTTCGGATAAAAGTAAAGCACTACCCATTTCCCTTTGAAGTCGGCGAGGCTGGCGAGCTTGCCTTCATTGGTAGTGAGCTTGAAATCCGGCGCAGCCGAGCCGACAGCCGGTTGGGTAGGGTCATCCGCGGTCGCTCGGGTTGCTGGTGCGCTCAGGAAGGTCGCAGCAACCGTTAGCGCGACAATGGCGACGAGAGATTTGTATCGATTCATTTTCTAACTCCTTAGCTGTTGTCCGTGTTTGACGAACAATATACACGTTGGAGTTGGCTGGCAGCAAAACCACGTGTCTCTAAGCGACGCGGGCGCTGTTTGCAAACTCCCACAGCCTGACCCGCAGTCGTCAATATTCCGCAAAACAAAGAGATCAGTAATTCACGGTGAACATCTTCCCACTATCGAAAAGGTATGGTATAGACCATCAACCCCGCAACCAGATTGGTCGACCGGCAACATAAGGTGAAGTCGCCCTTTCCGCCGGATTGTCCCACTCGGAGGGATGGCCGGAGCGCCAACACAGTGGAAAAAGGTTGTTTATCCGCCTCGTCCATTGACGTCGCAGAAGGAGTTGCAAGTGCTTCTCTTAAACTCAAGACGCAACGGAGAAGTAAGATTTGTCGTTCTGGCGCTCACACTTCTCTCCCTGCTGTTCGTCAGTTGCTTGCCGAAGCCTCTTTCCGAAACCGGCGGTGGAACGAACCTGACACTCTATGGTTTTTCGATCATGAAAGAGGTGCTTGAGAAAGCAATCTATCCAGGATTTTCGGCAAAGTGGAAGAGCGAGCATGGGCATGAGGTGCGCTTCACCTCATCGTTCGCCGGTTCAGAGACAATCACGAACCAGATCCTGCTGGGCGTAAAGGCGGACATCGGAATCTTTTCAATTGAGCGCGACGCCGACCGCTTAAAACAGGGTGGCTTTGTTACCTCTGACTGGCAGCAATATCCTCACAAAGGAGTCATCAACAAAACTCCGTTCGTGATCCTGGTCCGCAAAGGAAATCCCAAAGCCATTAAAGACTTTGCTGACCTGGCCAAACGGGGAGTGGGCGTGATTCATCCGGATCCGATTAGCTCTGGCGGGGCGCAATGGTCGGTGCTGGCGATTTACGGTTCCGAACTTATGAAATCAGAAAAAGAGTCCGGTGGGCCTGATCAGGCCCGCGCGTTGCAAACCCTGCGCGCGATTTGGCGCAACGTTAAGTCAACGCCGGGGTCAGCACGTGAGGCCCGCACCCAGTTTGAAACTGGTTTTGGGGACGCGCTGATTACGTATGAACTCGAAGGTCTGTTGATGAAGGACGCAAACTCACCGATCGATGTCGTCATCCCTCGCTCCACGATTTTCAGCGAGCACCCGGCGGTAGTAATCGATCGCTACGTATCGCCTGCGGATCGTCCCATCGTCAATGCGTTCTTGCAGTATCTCTGGACCGAAGAAGCGCAACGAGCTTTCGTGAAGTATCACTTTCGCTCGATTACTAATGAGGAGTTGAATAACGAGCATACGCAGTTTGGCACGATTGAAATGCCCTTTACGATTGATTACTTTGGAGGCTGGAGCCGAGCGTATCCTGAGATTATTGAGAAGGTGTTCAGGGATCAGGTGCAGAATGTTAAGTAGATGTCAGATGGTGGATGTTAGATGTTAGTAAGGACAGGTCTTACCAACATCTGACCACCAGCATCCGACATCTCCCAGCGTTATGGGTTCAGTCTTTTCATCAATGCGTCACGTTCGAGGGTTCGACGTTGCTCGGCCCCTCAGTATCGGCATGCTGGTTTTCATGATGCTGCCGCTCGTATTTCTGCCGCTGGCATCGATCTTCATCTTTGGCACCAGCAAAGGACTCGACAGCTTCTGGGCCGCCCTCATGGCGCCTGAGGCGATCTTCGCGCTCAAACTTTCGATGGTTACCAGTTTTTGGGCAACGGCATTCAACGTGATTTTCGGATTGTTTGCCGCTTACGTGCTCTCTCGTTACAACTTCTGGGGACGCAACGCGCTCATCGTGACCATCTCGTTACCTACGGCCATTCCCACGGCAGTCGCCGGCTTTGCTTTGCTGTTGCTATGGGGACCGTATGGGACGCTCGGCCGCTATCTCGCTCCGCACGGAATTGAAATGATGTTTACGGCCGGGGCGATTATCCTGGCCAACATCTTCGTCACCTTTCCGCTCGCCTTTGGAGTAATCAAACCCGTGTTCGACACCATGAGTCGCTCGCTCGAAGAAGCGTCGGCGACCATCGGCGCGACGCGGGTGCAAACATTCTGGCACGTGACGCTGCCGTCGTTGCGCGGAGCAATCGTCTCCGGTGCGTTGCTGACGTTCGCACGCGCTGTCGGCGAATTCGGTTCGACGATCCTGGTTTCAGGTAACCTCGCCGGGCGCACCCAGACGGCGCCACTTTATATCTTTGCTAAATTCAACGAGGGTCAGATTGAAGCCGCGAACGCGATCGCGATCGTGCTCGCCCTATTCTCCTTTTTGATCTTCAGCGTCCTTTTCTTCGCGCGTGATTGGCTGGATGTCGAATGAAGGCCATCATGAAAAAGGTGGAAGACAACTCTGTTAGCCCAAGCACACGCGAGGGCTCGCCGCAGATCGCCGCGAGTGTCATTGGCATCAGCAAGAAATTCAAAACGACGACGGTGTTGGAAGATATCAACTTCGAAGTTGCCGAAGGAGAAATACTCGTCCTGCTCGGCGCCTCGGGCAGTGGCAAGACCACCATTCTGCGCATCATCGCCGGACTGGAAGAGCCCGACACCGGCAGCGTGATCCTGCACCATCAGGATGTTTCCGAGCTGCCTGCACGCGAGCGCGGTGTGGGCGTCATCTTTCAGTCCTACGCGCTCTTTCCCAAGATGAATGTCGAACAGAACATCGGCTATGGGTTGAGAATCAGACGGCGAAAGCGCAAAGAGATTAAGCAGCGAGTCAATGAGCTCTTGTCACTGGTTAGACTCGAAGAGCATCGTAAGAAGTATCCTTCGCAACTTTCGGGTGGCCAACAACAGCGCGTGGCGATTGCTCGCACGCTCGCCTACAACCCGCAAGTCTTATTATTTGATGAACCGTTCGGCGCGTTGGACGCGCAAACCCGTGGACACTTGCGCCGCGAGATTCGCGGGCTCTTAAAGAAGGTCAACGTTCCCTCCATTTTCATTACTCACGATCAGGAAGAAGCGCTCGAGCTTGGCGATCGCATTGCCGTCTTGAATGTTGGACACCTCGAACAGGTCGGCACACCTGTCGAAATTTACAATCACCCGGCGACGGAATATGTAGCGACTTTTCTGGGTGCAGCCAACATGCTCGTGGGCGTGATTCGTGAGGGCCACATAGAAGTTGGTTCAGCGCTGCTGCCCACGACCCTTGACCCACGAAAGTTTCGTAACGGACAGCCCGCAAAACTGATTTTTCGTCCCGAGGATGTTTCGTTCGGCAAGGGTAAGGGATTACCTGGGGGTCAGGCCGTGCTGGCAAATGGACTGATCGAAGAGATCAATTTTGTCGGCGCCTTCGAACGAGTCACAGTGCGATTGGATCTCGTTTCTCCGCCCTTTGCCGCGCCTTTTTCTAATATCCACAGTACTCCAACTGAATGGTCCGTGGGCGCGCCGGTCATTGCCACTCGCCTCAAACCCGACATTCACGCACTGCCGTTGAAAGTTGGCGAGCAGGTTGCGGTGGGACTCGCTTCGTTCACTGTACTACCGATGAAGGACGCGGCTGGCGAGCA
Source organism: Pyrinomonadaceae bacterium (assembly GCA_041744295.1). Classification (GTDB taxonomy): domain Bacteria; phylum Acidobacteriota; class Blastocatellia; order Pyrinomonadales; family Pyrinomonadaceae; genus PSRF01. The sequence goes on from JBGTLE010000436.1 coordinate 10,064, forward strand.
CTGAGAACACCGAGTCATGATACGCGCTCTCGGACATCGTTAATTTTTTCGATCGCCAGATCAATTTGCCCCGCGCCTCCGAGCAACACCAGCACGTCTTCAGCTTGGATTCTGGTTTCCGGGCCTGGATTGATCTCAGTATGACCCTCACGAGTAATCGCGATAATAGTGACGCCAGTCTTCTTCCGTAACTTCAATTCCCCGATAGTCTTTCCAATCGCAACAGAATCGCCTTCGACGGTCAGAGTTTCGGTCGACGCGGACTTAAGCGCCTCGGAGATCTCACTAATGTCGACGTTAGGCAATGATGGCAGGCGCAGCAATTGGTAGCCTTCGTTCCTGATCGCTCCGACCTGACGTTGGATGACGTGGCGCGCGATGCCGTACTCTCTGAGCACGCGTGAGAAGATCTCAATGCTGGTCTCAAACTCTTCAGGGATTACATCATTCGCACCTAGTTCGCGCAGGTCTGATATCTCCGACATGTATCGTGTGCGAACGATGATATGGATATCGGGATTCATCTGGCGCGCGAGCCAAACGGTATGACGCGATGCCATGGGATCGGAGATCGCCAGCACGATGATCCGGGCGTGTTCCAACCGGATATGATGCAGAACCTCCTTGCGCGTCGCGTCGCCGTAGACAATCCGCTCTCCCTGCTCGTGTGCTTCCCGAACTACCTCTGCATTCAGTTCCATTACCAGATACGGGACGCCAGTTGTGCGCAGCACCTTAGCCAGGTTCCGACCGTTTAGGCCATAGCCGATAATGATGACATGCCCGCGGAGGTCAGGCTCCTGGGCGTCGAATCCAGTCACCGATGGTTCAAGTAACGAACCTCGTGCGAACACAGATTGCAAAGCGTACCCAATGCGTGGAGCTGCCCTGATGAGAAATGGTGCGGCGATCATTGAAAGAATCGAAGCGGCCAGGAACCGTTGATAATCGGGTTCAGAGAGCAGTCCCTGCGGCAAACCAGCCTTCGCCAGGATGAACGAGAACTCACCGACCTGAGCAAGACCCAGCGCGGTCATTGTTGAGACGCGTATTGAGTAACGCATTAAACGCAATACTGCCAGCACCAGCAGAGCCTTCCCCAGCGTCAGGGCGACGACCCACGCCAGTACAGTTAAGACATCGCCGGCGAGGGCGTTCAATGACAGGAGCATCCCGATGGAGATAAAAAAGAGACTGTTGAAGACGTCGCGGAAAGGCAGGATGTCGGCCACAATCTGATGGCTGTACTCGGATTCGGAAAGCACTATGCCGGCAATGAAGGCGCCGAGTGCCAGCGACAACCCAACCTGTGCAGTCACCCAGGACGTGCCGAGGATCAACAGGACCACGGAAATAATAAACACTTCCGGGCTGCGCAAGCGGACGATGTGATAAAGCAGGTAAGGCACAACCGTTCGCGCGGCGAAGATAATAATCGCAATGGCCGCGACAGCAATGCCCAGCGTGAGGGTGATTTTCGTCGCGGAAGTTCCTTCGCGACCACTCAGCAGAGGGATCATTAGCATCATGGGCACGATGCTGAGATCCTGGAAGAGCAGTATGCCTACGGCTGCCCTTCCGTGCGGCGCGTCAATCTCTGCGCGATCGATATAACTCTTGAGCACAATAGCAGTGCTGGAGAGCGCGAAGAGAAATCCGAAAAATACCGCTTCGTTAACCGGACGACCGAGCAGGTACGCAATTCCGGTGACCAGCAGCGTGGTAAGAATTACCTGCAGCCCTCCTCCGATTAGAACCAATCGCCTCATTTCCAGCATGCGACGCAACGAGAACTCCAGGCCAATCGTGAAGAGCAAGAGCGCTACGCCAATTTCAGCGAGCACCTCGATGGCCTGAACGTCCTTGATCAGTCCGAGACCATGAGGGCCAATTAAGACCCCGGTAATCATGAACCCGACTATGGTCGGCAAACGCAGCCGGTGGAAGATGAACGCAATCGGCACGGAGGCGAGCAAAAGCAGTAATAAGTCCTGAAGCAATGGAGGAGAGTGTGGCATCGCTATGCTAAGACCTCATGGCGCACTTTCAGGTGAGCAATTTGTTCAGCTCGAACATCTTCCAGTCCGTTGCGGAGTCCCGTCTCAATAATCTGCGCCACTTGCGCCGAAGAGTGCATGCGCGGGATAAAAACGAAATCCGCGCCCTGGTCATAAAGGTCGAGCGCTTTTCGGGGGCTGTCCGCGGTCATTATCGCCTCTGCGTGAGGAGATAGCTGACGAATCTTCTTTAGCAGCCGTTCATTGTCGGTACCTTTGAGAATCTGATCGGGAATCGTTGAAATTACCAATTCTGCATGATGGATGTTTGCATGATGGAGCGTCTCCATGTGGGCCACATCGCCGTAGATGCACTTAATGCCGCGCCGGTTCAGTTCAGAATAGACCACCGGGTTGAAGTCAATCACCAGAATGTCGTCCAGTAAAGCGTGGCGAGTGTTCTCCGTACCGCTAAGCTCGAACTCGTGAATTATGGCACTCGCCTCACGAAACAATCCCAGGAAGACTATCGGCTTAGACGAGGTTGGGGGAGACTCCCCGCCCTTAGCCGCCGCAAGATCCTTCAGCCGCAAGAAGGAAAGTATTCGACTCAAGCGGGAAAAGATTTGGTGATTGTAGCTAATCATATAGGTCGAGGTAGTTGAGGTGATCACGAAGACAAATATGATCAGTGACACTACCTGACTGTTGATATGCCCGAAAGCCAATCCCAAAGAAGCGACAACCAGAGAGAACTCGCTGATCTGGGAGAGATTAATGGCCGGTATGAGGCTCACCCGGTGACCGTAGCGCATGAGATAGAGCACGGGAAAGATCGAAAGGAAGCGACTGACAATCAGAAAAACAGATGTCAACGCAGCCAAACCCAAAATGTACGCAGTGGGCATAGGTATCTTCATACCCAAGGCAACAAAGAATAGCGTGACAAAAAAATCTCGAATGCTGATCACTTTGGCAATGACATCAAGGCTGTAAGGGAAAGTAGAAAGCGCCACGCCTGCTATTAAAGCTCCCATCTCTTTCGACAGGCCGGCATAGCTTGCAGCAGCACAGACGAGGAAGCACCAGGCCAGCGCCATTATCAAGACCAGTTCAGGGATTTTAGCGACGGAGCGGAATAAGCGGGGGAGGACGTAACGGCTGATCAGCAGACTCGCTACCACCAGCAGGATCCCTTTCCCGAATGAAGCGGCAAGCGGTGTAAACCGTGGACTACGCAGGTTTGGCTGCAGCGCGAGCACAATGATGGCCCAGATATCCTGAAACACCAGAATGCCAAGAGTGATGCGACCGGGTAGCGTGTCCAACTCAAACTTGTCATACAGCAGCTTGACGACAATCATCGTGCTGCTGATGGCCGCCGCAACTGCCATGTAGAAAAGACCGAATTCTCCTCCGAAGGCATTGGCATCTCCGATGCGAAACCCCAGCAGTAGAAAAAACGGAATTCCGAGGGCCACGCAGATCAGGAACTGGGTTACGCCTGTCGCTATTACCGGCTTGCCCGAAGCGCGGAGCTTTTTCAGATCCATCTCCAGGCCAATGATAAACAGCAGCAGAACCAAGCCAATTTCAGAAATGATTTCGATCGTCTCGTGATCGGTGATGAGGCTGAATCCGATTTCCGGACCGATCAGTACGCCGGCCAACAGGTATGCGAGTAGGCCGGGCTGTTTGAGCTTGTTCGCGATGAAGGCCAGGGTCGCAGCAACGATGACGCATAAGCCGATATTGTTTAGGAGATCTCCCCCATGTCCGGTCGAGGCGTCGGTCACCAAAAGTAAAAATGTACCTGGTAAAGAAAGGTCAAAGCTTTCCACTAACCATCTCCTCCTTGGGTAGTCCGGTTCGTCAGTATCGCAACGCGTGGTAGCGTCGGGTTGTCAGTACCGTAACGCAGTAGCGTCGGGTGTAAGTTGGATATTCAGAAGCGCGTTTAACACAAGAACTCGGCATTGCAACCGAAACCCGACGCTTGCTACCGCGTTACGGTACTGACTCTTTGATTTTTGGGATTAAGCGCCCGAAGGCGGCGCCCGTCCAGCGAGATGTGATCCGGAAAGATGGGAAACGATGCTGACTAGTTCGCCGCTAAAGGCCAGCCGAAACTGGGGACCAGCTAACTCGCGGCTGCTCTGAGAGAGTGGGTACCCGAAATCAACCGCTTGGCGTTTACCTCGAGTCTGCGCTCGCGTCGGCACATCGAGTGGGCCATACTTGCGCCGCAAAGTTTCAAACAAGGCGGTAGCTTGACGATTAGCGGTCTTCGCGCCTGCCTCCACTCGCGGCAAGACTGGGAATGGCGTCAGTCGCAGTCCTTCACCAACGGAAAAGCACAAACAGGCGATGACGCCGATCAATATGATCGTACGCAGACGACAGGAGCGGTTGGGGGCATCGGTGCTTCTCATAAATCTATCTTGATTCGGGACTGACGGATATTAGGGGTAATAATTGTAAATTGGAAACTCATCAATGTCCGACATGCCTGATCTAGTCATTGAGATTCATAACATTCAAATTGTAACGTCGCACATTGAGAGTTCCCAATCCAGGCGACAAGCTGAAGCATGTCGGACATTGATGAGCCAAGCATAGTGTTGCCGTCCCAGGCTTTTGTGAAAGCTATTGTTACCAAGTTACAGTTCGCGAAAGTTCTTAAATCGCTTCTACACACTCAGGACAAACGATGCCCGACCAGGACATAAAACAACTCCTCGAACGAATTCATCTGCGGTTGGATGAGAGTCTAGTCGGTATCGGCTCGCAAGTCGCCGATCTGCCGGCCGCGGATCTGGCGGAACTACTTAACCAACTAACGTTGCTCGAAGCCGCGACGGTGGTCTCAATGTTGCCGGTGGCTCGGGCCATCGAGATCTGCGATCAACCGACAATGCGTCGGCGCGCAGCGATCCTCGAGCAACTTGAGCCACCGCGCGTTGCTGAGATTCTCACCGGCCTGTCCGCGGACGAACGCACGGACATCATCCAGAAGATGGGCCTGCACGAGCGTCATCGGATTCTGCCGAAACTCAGTACCGAACTACAGAAGGAACTCGAAGTTCTACTGCAGTACCCGGATCACACCGCCGGCGGGCTGATGACCACAGAATTTGTGAGACTGGAACAAGACATGACCGTCGCTGATGCGCTGAAGCACATTCGGTTAGTGGCTCGGGAAAAGGAATCGATCTACGCGTGTTATGTGATGGAACCGTCGTCGGGACACCTGCTCGGGGCGGTGTCCTTGAGAGATCTGGTGATGGCGGAATTAGACTCGACGATACGCGAGGTGATGCGCCGGAAGCCCGTAACCGTCAACGCGCTCGACGATCAGGAGGCGGTGGCCCAAAAAATCGGTAAATACAATCTCCTTGCCGTGCCGGTGCTGGAGCAAGACGGAAGCGTAGTTGGGTTTGTCACAGTCGACGATGTGATCGACGTGCTGATTGAAGAACAGACCGAAGACATTCTGCGCATGGCTGGCGTTGGTTCGCGCGCAATGGACAAGCCTTACTTTGACAATACGATTCTGCGGGTGGTGCGTCAGCGAGTAGGTTGGTTGTTACTACTGTTCGTGGCTGGCACGTTGACTAGTGCCGTGCTGCATCGCTTTGAAGCAGAGTTAACAGCAGTCGTCGCGCTGTCATTCTTCATTCCGCTTTTGATCGGCACTGGGGGGAACGCTGGGGCACAAACGGTGATGACGGTGATTCGTAGTCTCTCGCTCGGTGAAGTTGGCGTGCGACACGCCTGGCGTGTGGTCATGCGCGAAGCAACCACTGGCATGGTGCTTGGTTTACTGGTTGGACCAATAGCGTTTCTTCAGGCCTTACTGTGGCAAGTGCCTGTGACTCTGGCAGTGACCGTGGCTGTGACAATGTTTGCAATCTGCATTTGGTCGACTTCGGTTGGTGCAATCATCCCGATTCTGGCCCAACGCTTCGGTGTGGATCCTGCCGTATTGTCAGCGCCGTTGATTACAACATTGGTGGACGCCACAGGCTTGGTTATCTACTTCACCATTGCCCGCATGATTCTGCACCTGTGAAGGATTGTAGGGGAGTTCCTCCGTGTGCGCCCCTCGTCTTATTGGAAACCATTTAGGGGGAACGAGGGGCGCCCACGAAGGAACGCCCCTACAATCTATCTGGTGTCGCCTTCCTCACTCGCCTGCTTGGCAGCGAGGGCTGCTTGCGCTGCAGCCAATCTCGCTACTGGCACGCGATACGGCGAACAGCTAACATAATCCAATCCAATCTCATTGCAGAATGCGATTGAACTCGGATCGCCGCCGTGTTCGCCGCAGATGCCGACTTTCAGCTTCGGCTTCGTGCTCCGCCCGCGTTCTGTTCCCATCCGCACGAGCTGCCCGACACCTTCTCGGTCAAGTACCTGAAATGGATCGTCAGCAATGATTTTGCGATCGACGTAGTTGGGCAGAAATCTTCCCGAGTCGTCGCGACTCAAGCCAAAGGTTGTCTGCGTAAGATCGTTGGTTCCAAAAGAGAAGAACTCCGCGTGCTCGGCAATCTTGTCGGCGGTCAATGCGGCGCGCGGCAATTCGATCATCGTACCCACGCGATAGTCGATCGTCATTCCCTGTTCGCCCATCACCTGTTTCGCTACTTCATCGATCAACTCGCGCTGCTGACGCAACTCTTCGCTGAGCGACACCAGCGGCACCATGATCTCGAGTGTGATCTTCTTGCGTTCGCCCTGCACCTCACACGCCGCTTCAAAAATCGCCCGGCACTGCATGCGCGTGACTTCAGGGAACAACAAGCCAATACGGCAGCCCCGAAAACCCAACATCGGATTTGCCTCACGGATGCGTTCGACCTGACGCAGTAAGCGGCGCTTCTCGTCAATTTCGTCGAGTAGCTTGTCCATGTTGGCGAGTGTCCCGGAACCGCGAATCGCCATCTTCAACTCACTCAACTCGGTCATCAGCTCTTCCGCGTTCGGCAAAAACTCATGCAGCGGCGGATCCAACAGGCGAATCGTTACGGGCAACCCCGCCATTTCGCGGAAGATGCCGACAAAGTCGCCGCGTTGCAATGGCAGCAACTTTTCCAGTGATTTCTCCCGAGCGCCCACGCCGTCGGCAAGGATCATCTCGCGCATCGCCGCCAGGCGATGATCGCCAAAGAACATATGTTCTGTGCGACAAAGGCCGATCCCTTCCGCGCCAAAACCTCGCGCAACTTTCGCATCGCGCGGTGTGTCAGCATTGGCACGCACCCGCAGGCGACGAAACTTGTCGGCCCAGGTCATCAGTTCATGAAAGTCAGGCCCGAGTGTTGGACGAATCGTGGCTACCTGGCCAAGAAACACTCGACCGGTCGAGCCATCGACGGTAATCCACTCACCTTTCGTAACCACGGTGCCTTCAACGGTGAACTGCTGCTGGCTGTAATCAATGTTGAGTGCGTTCGCGCCACTGACGCAGGTCTTTCCCATGCCGCGCGCAACAACCGCAGCGTGACTTGTCATGCCTCCGCGCGCCGTCACGATCGCTTGCGCCGCGACCATGCCGTGAAAATCGTCCGGACTGGTTTCCACTCGCACCAGGACCACCTTCGCGCCTTCACGCGCAAGCTCTTCGGCTTCATCAGGACTAAACACCACCTGACCCTGCGCGGCGCCGGGACTCGCGGGCAAGCCCGTCGCGAGTACCACGGCATCAGCTTTAGGATCAACTGTCGGATGCAACAACTGATCGAGTTGTTCGGGCGTGACTCGCTGCACCGCGACGTCTTTTTCGATCAGCTTCTCGTGGAACATATCGACCGCGATCCGCACAGCTGCCGCGCCGGTTCGCTTTGCCGTGCGCGTCTGCAACATCCAAAGCTTCCGTCGCTCGATCGTAAACTCCACGTCCTGCATGTCGCGGTAGTGGGTTTCAAGCAACTGTGCGATCGAGGCAAACTCCTCATAAACTTTCGGCAGTTCCTTTTTCAACTGGCTGATCGGATTCGGCGTGCGCGTGCCGGCCACCACGTCCTCGCCCTGTGCATTCAGCAGATACTCGCCATACAGCTCTTTCTTTCCGGTCGAGGGATTGCGCGTGAACGCTACGCCGGTGCCGCTGCCTGCTCCCATATTTCCAAAGACCATCGCCTGCACATTGACCGCAGTGCCGAGCGAATCAGGGATGCGATTTATGCGTCGATAGTCCATCGCGCGCCGGCCCATCCATGAGTTAAAGACAGCGGCGATTGCGACGCGCAGTTGCTCGTATGGATCTTCGGGAATCGCGTGCTGTTCGGCGCCGATGATCTGCTTTTCGGCAGCAATGATTTCCTGCAAGGCTTCGGCTTTGAGATCGGTGTCGCGGCCGCCGGAAGTCTGCGCTTTGAAGCGATCCATGACGCGTTCAAACTTTTCGTGCGCGACACCCATCACGATTTCGCCAAAGAGCGAGGCAAAACGACGGTAAGCATCGAGCGCAAAACGCAGATCTCCTGTTTGCGCAGCGAGACCTTTCACTGTCTCTTCGTTCAAGCCGAGATTGAGGACCGTATCCATCATGCCGGGCATTGAGAACGCCGCGCCTGAACGTACCGATACCAACAAGGGATTCTTGGGATCGCCGAAGCGCTTTCCAACTTTCTCTTCGATAGCGACCAGACCTTCTTTGACCTGGTCCCACAGACCGTCGGGAAAGTTCTTATCGTTTTCGAAGAAGGCGTTACAGGCTTCGGTGGAAACGATCAGACCCGGTGGCACCGGCAGGCCGGCGCGCGTCATCTCGCAAAGCCCGGCGCCTTTGCCCCCGAGGAGACTTTTGTCCTGACCGCTGCCTTCTTCGAACAGATAAACCCATTTGCGCGTTTCCGCTTTCGTTGCGTTGGATTCTGTAACCAGATTTTCTTCGATCACGATGTACCTCCGGGGAACCAGATGTTAGATGTTGGATGTCAGTGGCGGATACTTTTCGCACCTTGGCTGGAATCTTTGGTTTTGGAGGTTGGAAACTAACATCTAACATCTGACCTCCGACATCTGCAGTTAATGCACACTCCCCATCAATTTCTTAATCTTCGGCGTCAGCAGCGCCAGCAGGATTGCCGAAACCAGCAACCCCACCGCTATGCTGCCATAAAGCTTAACCAGCGTTGTTGATTCAGGCACGTAGAAACCTGAAAGGTATCCCGCCAGCTTGCTGCCAAACGAAGCTGCAAGAAACCACACTCCCATCATTATGCCGACAAGCTTAACAGGCGCCAGTTTCGTAACCGTGCTGAGACCCACCGGGCTCAAACACATCTCCCCTATCACTTCGAGAAAGTAGAGCCCCACCAGCCACAGCGGACTGATTTTTCCATATGCAGTCAGGTACGCCGCCGGCACAAGCAGGAAATAGGCAAGGCTGATAAATATTAACCCCAGCGTAAACTTGGCGGGACTCGATGGTTGGCGCGTGCCCATTCGCACCCACAGATACGAAAAGATGGGAGCCAGAATGATTACGAAGAGTGGCGTGCATGATTGCAAGTAGCTCGAAGGAAAGCTATAGCCAAAAAACTCCGTGCGCACCAGATCCTTGGCAAACAGATTCAAGCTCGCGCCTTTTTGTTCATATGCCGCCCAGAACAGCATTGTGAAAAGGAAGAAGATGAAGATAGCAGCGACACGTTTCTTGTCTTGGGAAGTCAGCGGCTTGGCGTTCTCGACACTCTTCGCAGCTTTGACTGCCTCCACCTTCGTTTGCTTCAAACGCAAACGCTTGAGATTTATCAGGTAGATAACTAAACCCAAAACCATCCCTACACCGGCCGCACCGAATCCCCAATGCCAACTGGAAGCTGGATCAAAACCTCTGGCTGAAAGAAAACTTTTGAAGCTATCCGACTGGGCCAAATAACCGCAAACGAGTGGCGCCATCAGCGCGCCGAGATTTATTCCCATGTAGAAGATCGAAAAGCCACTGTCCCTTCGGGGATCGTTTTCGCGATAAAGACTGCCGACCATCGCACTGATGTTTGGTTTCAGCAGTCCTGTCCCGACGGTGATTAGGATCATGCCGAGGTAAAACGCTGTCATCGAAGTGAAGACCATTGAGAAATGGCCGAATGCGATTACGATCCCGCCGAGCAAGACTGCTAGCGGCGCACCCAACCACCGATCTGCGATCATCCCTCCGGGCAAAGCCGCGAGATAGACACACATGGTGTAAGTGCCGTAGATCGACGCCGCCCGTTTTGTGTCAAACGCCAGACCACCCTGGGCCACCGGCGCAACCATATAAAGCACGAGGATGGCGCGCATGCCGTAGTAACTGAAGCGCTCCCAAAGTTCGGTGAAAAAAAGCGTCGGCAAACCGCGCGGCTGGCCAAAAATACCCGCGCTATCGGTTCCCGCATTGTCGAAGTCGCCTGGTTGCACTGTTCGGTCCATAAGCGTGTCCGTAATTGCACCTTTCTCTTTAGAGTAATTTGCTGGCGCGTTTAGGCTTCAGCGGATGGGAGTGACAAGGCTTTTAACTGAAAACGCGGTGTGAGTAAAGGGAATCCTTGTCCGTTGTCAGTGGTCCGTGGTCAGTTGTTCTGCTGGCCTTTGGACTTGGGTGTTTGGTGTTT
>JBGTLE010000437.1:0-5347 GCA_041744295.1 Pyrinomonadaceae bacterium
ACATATGAACTGGGTCAAGGATTGGTACGCGAGAAATACGAACCCAAACAAAGAGCAGGGAACTGTTCACGACATTATCAAAGGCGCCGATGTCTTCCTGGGCCTGTCGGTTCCCGGAGTGATCACCGTGGAAGACATCAAACAGATGGCTCGGCAGCCGATCGTTTTTGCGATGGCCAATCCCACGCCAGAGATCATGCCTGAGGAGGCGGCTCCCTACACGGCGGTGATGGCCACTGGAAGATCTGATTATCCCAATCAGATTAACAACGTGCTTTGCTTTCCGGGAATTTTCAAAGGTGCGCTCGCTTGTCGTGCTTCGCGCATTAATGAAGAGATGAAACTCGCCGCGGCCCATGCGATTGCGGGAATAATCACGCCGGAAGAACTCCATCCCGAATACATCGTGCCGTCGGTTTTCGATAAACGAGTTGCGGAAGCTGTCGCTAAGGGCGTTGAAGAGGCTGCTTATCAAACTAGCGTGGCGCGCCGCGATCGTATGGCGCTTGATCAAGTTGAGCCGGTCTGATCTTTCAGAGCCACGAACAGGAAACCTCATTCGGACCGCAAAGCAACCGAGCCTTGCCCAGCTTTCTTACTTCAGATCAAGTAAATCTCGCAGATACTCTTTGACCTTGTTCTTGTAGCCCTGAGGAGTATTTTCCAGCATCGCTTGTTTGAACTGGGCTTCGAGGGCTGCAAAGCTTATCTGTTCCTTAAAGACGCGGAAGTTAACTCGATTGTGCTCCTTAACCTTTCTGGCAAAAGCCGCCAGGGTTACCTTGTGCTGATCGTCGCTACAGATGGCATCAACAATGTGAGATCCCAACGCTCTGTAACTTTCGAACTGCGACTCACTGAACCACTGGTCAACAATAATCTCCTGGGGGAAATCCTTACTGCCCTGCTCATAATTCATTACATCGCGTGGCTCGTCGCCAATCATCGAGGCTTTGATGTAAATGAGGATTCCGTCAAAGTCTTCATGATGCAGTCCGCTTCCTTTCTTGTGGTCGACGCACGAATAGCGAATCTTTCCGATCGCGCAGTACTTACCTCTCAGATCCTGAGCGGGGGGAATGATCGACATCTCGCGAATTTCGATGGGAATCCCTAAATCCACGCGAATTTGACGAATCGACTGTGCCAGCGAGTCAAAGGAATATCCCGCGTCGGTACTGGCGTCGCTGACGACGATGAAGCGGCAGCGGCGGAGCACCATTTCGTAAAGACCGAGGTTCTCGAAATGGCCGCCGTCGGAAAGATAAACGTATGGTGCTTTGTCGTTTGTTTTGCCAAAAGCCTCCTGGACAATTGGTTTGATCGACAGCAAGGGAGATTTGAGCTCAAATGGTTTTCCACTCCCTTTACCAAAGAAGAGGTGTCTAACCTTGGCGACGATATATTCTGTCAGGTCTTTTTTGTCGCCCGCAGCGCCCGGATTTCCGAGCCACCATCCGAAACGCACATTGAAGAGCGTCATCAAGAATCTGACGATCGGCGAAGTCATCATGTAGCCCATGTTGGGACTAACAAAGGCGCCGGAAATAGCGACGGAGGTTCCCAGTGAAATACCGAGTTCACCGCCGTAGACCACCGATCTTCGGTAACCCAACCAGTAGCTGCCGACATGCAGCGGCGAAACAGTCAGGGATTCCGCCTTCCGATCCTGCCAAGCGAGTTTGTCGCCGCCTGCCAAATTCAATGCGGCATTGACGACGTGAAACAACTTTGTCGGACAAGGCACTCCAGCAGGTCGATTTTCCGTCCACGGACGATCCACCTGCGGAGCGACAACATTGGGAGGCTGCGGTCGCAGTTCATGCATGTGGATGTTGTCGTTGACATCGAATCCCGTAAATTGATCAGGACTTCGCAACTTGCGTGACGCGCCAAGGTAAGCGCGAATAATGCGGTTGCGCCACATGTAGTGAAGTGAAAAGGTATTGGTATTAACGAGCAGTCCCATCAGGGTACCAACAACCGCAATAAACAAACTCATCAAGACAATGAGCGACAAAGGCGTCAATCTCACCAGCTCTGCGTGATTCCCCGGAAAGGTTGATAGAAAACCCGTGTTGCTGAGTTCGGTGTAAAAGGGCACGGGCAGCTTGCCCATCATCCAGGCCGCCAGCCAGGACGTGAGCAACGCGTCTGTGGCAATGGCAAGCAGGATAATCAGGAAGCCGAGGAAGATCGGAGCCAAGGCGCTGGTTAGCGCTTCCAGCATCTTCGAGGCCATGCTGGCTGACGCCGCCTTGTCAGCGTTAGCGGGAGATTTGGGACTGAAGCCGCCCAACAAAGTGATCGCGCCCGAAACGATTCCTGCTAACACCGCGCCCACTTGTGCCACCGTTTTCAGGAACTCTCCCTCACCAGCCCAGAGCCTTTGGAAGCTGTACCCGAGCGTTAAGACCAGGGACGGGCCATAAAGCACTAATACGTGAGCTGCAATCCAACTCAACACCACGATCAGGAACCAGCCGCTGAAACGTGCCCACCATTCCTGATCATCGTCTTTGGTGAAGCCGCTGCTAAAACCCGCGATGAGCGTGCACGCAAGGGTCAATACCAGCAACAACAGTGGTACAGCGAAGGTCGCGTAGAGCCGCGGGTGCGCCGCAAAGCTCGGCATCAATCTCGATGCAATAACGTAAAGCAGACCACCAGCGATGAGTTGAGACAAAACTATTAACACTAAGGTTGAACCGAACCTCAACAATCGCCGCATCTGACGTTTGCCCGCCACGAGCAGTCTTAAGAACAATCCTTTCCGCGCTTCCGGATTTACGACGCCGGCCTTTATTTTCGGGGCGATCTGTTGGAGCCCGCGAAGGGCATCGCCGAATATCCACGGTGGGCCCACCACCACAATCATTAATTTGACAAAGTCCCACCAGGTTGTTGTCGCGTGGTCTGACAACGGATTGAGCCCGGCCCAATAGCTGGCGAAACACATGGCGGAGAGAATTGCAGGCGCCAGGCACAGTACGAGAAACAGCGATTCGTCGCTCTTATAATTACTCGCAATGCCTGGATGATCGCTGTTCTGCTTCGACAGCGCGTGTGCTGTGAACCCCAGGGTTATCCACCCAAAAACGATGCCCAGCCAAAGAGGAGCAGAGCGTAGGTAACTCTGGGGACCGTTTACCATCTGCACATATCCGGAGATAAGAATCAGCCAGATCCTGGGAGCCATGAGCATGATGAGGAGAAAAGGCACGAACACGAGCCACGTGAGTAACAAGTTGCGCAGCACAGTTGCGATTAGCGTCCACGTATCTGCGCTAAGCATACCGGGCCGTAGGCTGAGATAGTTTCCGAAGACGCGAAGATGATCGATCGGATGTGGTTCCGTAACGAGGGGAGACTCGGGCGGATTCGTTAACTGTTCCAAAACCACTTTCGTGCCGGCTCGGTGCATCCATGCTGTCAGGAACCCCCCTGCGAAGCCGCCGCCCGAAACCGTCGATAGATAATCAAACTGGCCGAGCAAGCCGTGCCGCGCCAGGCCTTGCAGGATTCCCAAATTGAAAGTGGCACTGCGAATCCCGCCACCCGATAAACATAGCGCTGAGCGGCGCGTGCTCGCGTCCAGTCTTTTAGCTTTTAGTGCGCGATCAACTTCCTTAGGAAGTGCGATTTCTTTAACGGGCGCGGCGGACGGTTCAGGTGGTTTGGTCGGGGATTTTGGTAGTGCGGTTTCCCCACCGGGAGTTTCCGGTGTTCGTAACCGTGCCTGGGGATTCAGGAGGTTTTGTCCCGTTTCTTCCTTGATGGTCGTCGGGTCTCTTTCATCGGCAGCCGAGTACTCCTCCTTGATCACGCTTTCGAAAGCGAATTGATCCGCCGATCGGCGGACCTCCTGGCTGTCAGTGACCTCATCGGTCCCGTCGGTTTCCATCCTTTCTCTGTGGTACTGTGCGCGATAGTCGTCAACGACACCCTGGATGTCTGCTACGACAGCCTTTTCCACAATCCGTTGGTGTTCTTCCGAGAGCGGCGTTTCGTTAAAGTGCAGCTGTAGTTTCTGCTCATACTTCTTTTCCAATGCCTTGAACTTGTGCTCAGCCGCCTCTTTCTGGGCTCGTACGATTAACTCCAAAACGTCTGACACCAACTTGCCGTTGTCAGCATTCTCAGTTTCTGCTCTCACGTCTTCGTTCGATAAGTCAGCGTGTGCTTTCGCACAGTCTTTTCCTCTCTTCGTTATATCGTCTACCGAGGCTCTCATCAGCGCCGGTTGAGGCCTCGGAGCATGCGGATCCGTGACTTCAAGCTCGGCCAACTTCTCAAACGAATCGCCTTTTACCTCAAGCAAAGCACGGTGACTTTGATACTCTTCCAGCAGCACCTCATAGAGAATCAGGCGTCTTAAGTTTTCGTTCAAGCTTTCTTTAGTGGCAGTCTGATAAGGCTTTGGGGCCACATTAGCCACGGTGTCCGAGGGCATTAGGGGGCCTTCCTTCCGCCGGGACTAACGCTGCAGATTCTGTGGAGCGCCGTTTGTGTTTAGGTGTTGAGCTGACGACGCTGAAAACAATCCCGGTGGACCTTAGCTGGTAAGCAGCAAGGGGTGTGAACTAGTGAGAACGCGTGGACGATATTCGGATGCTATGACAAAGTCAAGATTCTCGCTTTGGGTGGGATGCTTTAATCACGATCGAGTGTTTGGCGTAAGCTTTGCGCGATCAACGGGACGATGTGGCGGGGAACGTCGATCGCAGCTTTGATGTGACGAGCGTGAGTGAAGTGCCCCGCAACGTAGACTCCCTTAATATTCGTCTCAAACGTTTCCGGATCGTAGACCGGCACCTCAGTCAATTTTCCCGGCTCGGTATTAACTCCCAGGCTCTTCAACAACGTCAAGTCGGCATCACTCCCGATCAAGACAAAGACAACGTGATTTCGAAGAGTGAGGGTTTCTTCCTCATCGGTGATCAGCAAAACTGCGTCCATGGTGATTTCGATTACTTCCTTGTAGAAAACAATACGCAGTCTTCCTGCGTCCACTTCATCTTCCAGCGGCTTGCGCACCCAATGTTTCATCGCGCCCTGTTTCGGGTCGCGGTTTTCCCAGTCTTCTCTCCAGATCGCCATCGTCGTGCGGGCGCCTTCTTCAGAGAGAAACAGCGCCGCTTCGGCAGCGCTGTTGCCGCCGCCAATCACCAACGCATCGCGGCGAACGTAAGGGTAAGGTTCTTTGAAAAGGTGATGCACCTTTGGGAGATCTTCGCCGGGAACATTGAGGCAACGCGGATGGGCCATGGCGCCGATCGCAAACAGAAGTCTCGCGGCTTGGTACTCGGCGCAATCAGTTTTGACGCGAAAGAGATCGTCGGCCAAT
>JBGTLE010000438.1:0-21986 GCA_041744295.1 Pyrinomonadaceae bacterium
CGAACTCAACACGTCATAGATCAACATCAGTGATCGAATTAGTTCGCCTATAGAACGTTGTGGATTAGGGTAGGCAATCCCGCCGTGCGGTTCACCCTCACTCGACAGCAGAAGGAAGTCCGAATCCATTGTAACCATCACGCGGCCGACGGACTTTGCGAACTCAAGTTGACCGCGATCGGACACACCGCTCCTAGCGGCTTCCTGCACTGTTAACACATCGACTCCGCGAGACCGCACCCCGATTGCGACTGCCCGGTGAATGTGCTCGTCCAGGTAAAAGCTAATCTGCTCCATGGAGCAGTTTCTCTCTGAGTTTGGAAGGGAACTGTACCCGCAGTTGGTCAGCGACCTCGCTATTAAGCCGAATGTCATTGCGAATCTCTTCAACGTTGTCGAAGTAGTAAGCAAGAGCAGCATGGACATCGCTCAAAGTAAGCTGAGGATGAGCCAAGACAATTTCATCCGGACTCATGGACGCATCTTCGTGCCAGATGACGATATCCATCACGCGGATGCGATGGCCGGCGATGCAGGCTTTTCCGCCTTGTGTTCCCTGGCTTTTCTTAATGCGTTCGGTTAAGACTTTAGCCATTGGAGTTCCTGAAACTGGAAGTGAAGGAATTCTAACACGAAGGTTATTCCTGTTATCAAAAAGTCTGATTGCAACCGACAGCCGCAACCCCGTTGGGGTTGAGATACTTGTTTCGGATCAGTTCCCAGGGTAGCGCCAAAGCGCGCAACCCTGGGCTGGAGGTCGCCAACACCTGCGGTGTAAGAAGATCATCGGCGTAGGAAGATCATCGGTGTAGAAAGATCATCGGCGTAAGAAGATCGCGTAATCGTCTAAGAGATCATCAGTGTGAAGATGTTCGGTGTTAGAAGCGCGGGCTAGGACTTTGACGTAGCCGCGCGGGATTTCGCTTTTGGAGTTGCTGGCTTGGTGGCAGCAACGGGTTTGCGGAAGTCGGCGTCGGGAAGGTCGACGTCGTATTTGACCTCTTTTATGCGCGTGACGATGTCACCATTCGCGATGTTGTTCGAGCGAGTAACGAAGGGGACCATCGTGCCTTCGATTGAGCGATAATCGCTGTAGGTCTCCGTCTGCGGGATCTCGATGTTCGAAGTCTCGCTAGAAATAACCGTGTCGCGACGCAGGACCAGGAACGACTTCGTTGAAATGTAGTCGGTTACTTTCGTCCCTTTCTCTGGAACCTTCTCAACGACATAGGCATTCTCGTCACCGACCTTGGTAATGTTCTTCACCGTGATCGTTTTGTAGCTGCTTTTCCACGACAGCGGTCCGTAGAAATCAGATTCGCGCTTGATGTCGGCCAGACGCTTGCCGGCGAATATTTCTTCCGGAGCAAAGCTAATCATCTGACCGCCGCCGTTGCCATCGAAGTAGCTCGTGATGGTGCCAATCTGTTTGCCCAGCGCCGTCAAGGTAATATGGGAAGCAAACATTCCCGGCGCCTTTGCTTTCACCGTTCCATGGCCCAACACGCCCTGATGTTCCATGTCGAGCTCAATCTTGCTCACAGAAGACTTGTGCTTCCTCAGATTCTCTTCACCGCCGTAAGCGGCAATCAACTTATGCAAGAGTTCATCGGCGCTGATCATCGCCTCGGCCTTCGCCATTCGCCGTAGCGAAAGTTTTCCTTCCGGCTGATTCATAACGATGCCGCTGACTTTCCCTTCATTGTCGCGCGTAACATCAACCCAGTAAGAGTCAGGCAACGCGGTGCTGCCAAGTTTGTCTTTTGCTTTCTCAACCAACGGATAAGGCGGTTGGCCGCTGACCATTAACGCGACTTTCCCGTCGTTCATGCCGATCTCAATTTGCAGCTTTGGCTGGTCGCTTTCGTAAGTGCCAATGAATTCGGCCAGCGCACCCGCTGGCTCGGCAGCCTCCGCCGGTTTCGACGCGACCACCGCACCCGGCTTCACTTTTGGCAACGCGATGTTTCCGTGCGGCTGTTCGAGATACATCTCCGTTTCAGTTTCTTTGCCTTTGATCTGACGGAACGTGGCAAAGAAACCATCGGGCGCGGGGGCCGCCATTTTGTAGCGACGACCACCGACATTCACCAATGGATACGTCGGCTGTCCCGGAACAGTGAGTGTCAATTTTCCCGCTTCCATCGTGACGCGAAAATCCGTGTTGGCTGCGGCGAGGTGATATGTCCCTACCTCTTCCTTCGCGTCCTTTGTCTCTGCCACAACCCCGGCCGGCTTGTCTTCTGTCTTGCCTTCGACAAGGTTCTTCCACACCGTCGTCATTGCGAAATTGACCAGCGAAGAAGCGGTTACGTTTGTCAGCAGCACGAAGCCGAGTTTTTGATCCGGGATCATCGCCACCTGCGCGTTGAAGCCGTCGATGTTTCCACCATGCTCGACCACCTTGTGTCCGTTCCATTGCCGCAGAAACCAACCCAAGCCGTAACCAACAGTTCCGCTGACATCGATTTGTTTGGTCGTAAGTTCGGCAAAACTCTTTTCGGAGACGAGGCGCTTGCCGTTGAATGAGCCGTCGCCGAGCATGAAACGTAGCCACTGGGCCATGTCGCGAGCGTTTGAGTTGATGGCACCAGTGGGCGCAGCTTTGGTCAGATCGCGCATCGGCAGACGACGCGTCTCTTTCGTAGTCGAGTTGTAATCGTAACCAAACGAAAAGTCTTTCGCGCTTTCCATCGCGCGAATCGTGGTGTTGCTCGCCGTCATACTCAGCGGTTTGAAGATGCGCGCCGCCATCACTTTGTCCCACGTCATCTTCTGCGACACTGCGACCATCTCGCCGGCGGCCGTGTACATGATGTTCTGGTACTGAAACTTCTCGCGCAGCTTCGCGGTCGGTTTCGCCTTGCCGGCGACCTGAATGAGCTCCTGACGCGTCAACTGGCCGGTGGCCATGGCGAGATCGGTGCGGTTAAGTCCGGAACGGTGCGATAGCAGATCGCGCAAGGTGATGTTCGCGTCCGTCTCAGGATCGCGCATGGTGAAATATGGCAGGAGCTTTTTCGGCGATTCTTCGAGCGAGAGTTTGCCCTGATCGACACCCATCATAGCTGCGAGCGACGTAAATGCTTTGGTGGCGGAGCCGATCGCGAAGAGCGTGTCTGGAGTCACCGGAACTTTCTTTTCGAAGTCCTTCACGCCGAGGCCCTTCAGGTAAATGACTTTGTCGTCTTTGACGATCACCAATGAAACGCCGGGAATGCCCAGTTCTTTGCGCTTGGCGTCGATTGCTTTTTCGATGGCCGCGAGTTTGGCGGCGAGGTCGTTTGCAGTCGTCGCCGCAGCCGTTGGCTGCTGCGCGCGCGCGCTGAAGGATGCTATAGGCGCCGTCAGCGTCAGGATCGATAAGACAAGGGCGAGTAGAACTCGGGCGAAGGTGTTTCTGTTAAGCATGGGGTAGGTCTCCCGAAATTTTGGAAATACTGGAAGCTAATACGGATGGGACAGCGGCAGGGTTTGCTTGGTTATTAGGATCAGTGAGATTGAACCTGAATGGGGAAAGGCAAGTCAGGATGATTTGCAGGTCAGGAAGGGTGGTTTACCCCCGCTTGTTCGGAAAAGGCCCCGTTCAATAGGTTGAAGAAGCGGGGGTAAACCACACCTTCCTGACTGCGAATTTCCGAAGCGTGCAGCGTCCACCAACCGCAAATCAAAAATTTAGCGCCGGACAGCTTATTCAACCACCCAGGTGTCGCCGCTGTTGATGAGTTTCTCAAGACTGCCCGGACCGCTCTTCGCAATCGCGGCTTCAATCTGATCTTCCATCATATCTTCGTAAGTAGGCCGCGTTACCGCGCGGAAGATGCCAACTGGCTGCGGGAAGTTAGGCTGGTCCATCCTCGCCAGCATGAACGCGACGGACGGATCGTCCAGATAGATATCGTGTACCAGCAGATCGCTTTCGGTGATTCCATTCTCACCAATCATTACCACTTCCGGATGCGCGCCATTCATGCGAATGCCGCGGTTGCGCTCCTTGCCAAAGATCATCGGTTTGCCGTGTTCGAGGTAAAGCACCATATCCGAACGCACTGAACGATCGGCGAACGAGTCAAACGCATGATCGTTGAAGATGTTGCAGTTCTGATAGACCACGACAAACGACATGCCTTTATGTTTCGCAGCTTCCTGCACGATCGTGCCCAGGTGTTTCACGTCAATATCAATCGAGCGCGCGACGAAGGTTGATTCACTTGCGATGGCAAGCGAGAGGGGATTCACGGGATAGTCGATCGTGCCGACAGGCGTGGACTTTGTCTTCTTACCAAACTCGGATGTCGGACTGTATTGCCCTTTGGTTAAGCCATAAATGCGGTTGTTGAAAAGGATGTAGTTGATGTCGAGGTTGCGACGAATGGCGTGCATAAAATGGTTGCCGCCGATTGAAAGCGCGTCGCCGTCACCGGTGATCACCCAAACACTCAGTTCCGGATTCGCGCACTTGATGCCGGTGGCAACTGCGGGCGCGCGTCCGTGAATGCTGTGAAAACCATAGGTGTTCATGTAATACGGGAAACGCGACGAACAACCGATGCCGGAAACGAACACGACTTTCTCACGCGGGATGCCGAGTTCGGGCATCACCTTCTGCACGTTGTTGAGAATCGCGTAGTCGCCGCACCCTGGACACCAGCGCACTTCCTGATCGGAAACAAAATCTTTCTTCGTCAACTCGCCCGGCGGCGGAGCGACTTTGAAAGTAACAGTGCTGCCTTCGCTTTCTGCTGAGACCGCCTGCTCGACGATGGGCTGGTGGCCGTTGCCGTTACTGCCGTTCACGTTCGTGCTCATGATTGCTCCTTAAACCGATATCTATTCCGCAAATATTTCTGCGACCGTCAGCTGAAAACCGGGAACCACATCTCCGCCATCAAGTTCGTCATGCTCAGTTAGAATTACCGTCTCGAACTGCGAGCTATATACAGTGACCGTTCGTCGTTTCGGATTAACAACCCAAACTGATTGCGCGCCGGCTTGCAGCCAGTCGGCAACCTTTCTCTCTACTTTGCGCGGAGTATCGCTCGGACTTAGCACCTCAACCGCCAAATCCGGCGCCCCGTCCCAGTATTTCGCAGTTCTGCCAACCTTCGCATAGCGTGCCTGGCTTATGAATGCGATGTCAGGCGCTCGAACTGTGTCCGGATCCTGCTCCAACTTGAATCCGGTTTCCGCAGCGCACACAACACCAAGCTTATTGGCTTTCACATAAGTGCCTAGTGGAAGCGTGAGGTTGATTGTTAGAACTCCGTGTTCTTGTCCGGTGGGGGACATACGGATTAACTCTCCTTTCACGAGTTCATAGCGGTATCCGTCATCAGGCATCGCCAGCAACTCGTCGGCTGTGAGGTGTTTTGCGACCGAAATACTCACAAATACTCTTCAACCTTTCTCACGATCTCGCGAATCTGGAACGGACGTCCTTTAACTTTCGAGAACGCCACCGCATCGACCAAATATTTTGCGCGAATCATCGTGCAAAGTTGGCCGAGGTTCATCTCAGGCACAATCACGGTCTCAAATCCCGCGAGCACCTCGCCGAGGTTCTTGGGGAAAGGATTCAGGTGACGAAGGTGTGCGGCTGAAACGCTCTTGCCCTCCTGCTGCAACTTTTCAACTGCGGTGCTGATCGATCCGTAAGTTGATCCCCATCCCAACACCAGGACTTTTCCGATCGAATCGCCAAAGACTTCTACGAGCGGCACGTCCTGGGCGACGCGATCGATCTTCTCCTGGCGGAGCTTTACCATCAGGTGATGGTTCTCAGGATCGTAATTCACGTTACCGGTGATGTGCTGTTTCTCGATGCCGCCAATGCGATGCTCCAGACCAGGTGTGCCGGGAATCGCATACGGTCTGGCGAGCGTTTCCGGATCTCGCAGGTACGGCATGAACGTCGCGGGATCGCTGGCGAAGTTGACTTCGATCTTAGGCAGCTCGCCCATCTCGGGAAGTGCCCAGGGCTCAGCGCCGTTCGCAAGGTAGCCGTCGCTTAAATAGAAGACCGGCGACATGTACTTCATCGCGAGTCGCACGGCTTCGATGGCCATCGCGAAACAGTCAGCCGGCGTCGCGGGCGCGATCACGATCGCGGGACACTCGCCGTTTCTTCCCCAGACAGCCTGGAACAGATCGGCCTGCTCGGTTTTCGTCGGTAAGCCAGTGGAAGGACCACCGCGCTGTACATTCACGATGACTAGCGGTAACTCAGCCATCACCGCGAGTCCAATCGCTTCCTGTTTGAGCGCGACGCCAGGACCCGACGTGCCGGTTAGACCAATCTGGCCGGCAAAGCTCGCGCCGATCGCTGCGCATACCGCCGCGATCTCATCTTCTG
This sequence comes from Pyrinomonadaceae bacterium, assembly GCA_041744295.1. Taxonomy (GTDB): domain Bacteria; phylum Acidobacteriota; class Blastocatellia; order Pyrinomonadales; family Pyrinomonadaceae; genus PSRF01. The sequence continues at coordinate 6,353 of JBGTLE010000438.1, forward strand.
CCTGGAAAGTTTTTACGCCAAAGTTCTTGTGGCGCGCCAGCTCGTGAAGAATGTCTGACGCCGGAGTAATCGGATAAGAACCATAAAAGAGCGGTCGTCCGGCGAGTTGAGAAGCGGCGACAAAGCCGAGTGCCGTGGCTTCGTTTCCAGTAATCTTTCGGTACTTACCCGGCGCGATCTGCGCTTTCTTGATCGTGTAATGCGTCGTGAACACTTCCGTCGTATCGGCAAAGTTGTAACCGGTCCGGAGAGCGATCTCGTTCGCTTTGACGAGTTCCGGACTCTTCGCAAACTTAGCCCTAATCCAATTCATCGTGGTTTCCATCGGTCGATCGTAAAGCCAATAGAGAACGCCCAACGCGAAGAAGTTTTTTGAACGATCGATCTCTTTTCGTGAAAGCTCAACATTGCCCTTCAAGGCGTTCACGTTAAGCGTTGTGATCGGGAGTTTGTGTACGCGAAAACCGGCGAGCGATCCATCTTCCAAAGGATTCGTCCGGTACTTTGCGTACTTCAAATTCTCAGGCGTAAAACTGTCCGTGTTCACGATGATCGTGCCGCCGTCTTCGAGGTCACTGAGATTTACTTGCAACGCGGCAGGATTCATTGCCACCAGAACATTTGGCTGATCGCCCGGCGTCTTAATGTCCTGGCTCGAGAAGTTGAGCTGAAAACCACTCACTCCCGGTAAGCTTCCGGCAGGGGCACGAATCTCGGCCGGAAAGTCCGGCAGCGTCGAGATGTCGTTCCCGACCACGGCGGAGGTGTTCGTAAACTGAGTTCCGGTCAACTGCATGCCGTCACCTGAATCTCCGGCAAAACGGATGGTGACAGTTTCGAGTTCCAGTTGATTTTTTTCTATGGAGCCGACGGGCGGTTCGATGACAGTGCTCATGGATATCTACTCAAGCCCTTTCACGATTTTGTTGGGGTCGATAGTTAGAGCTGCGAAGCGCGGTGCAGGTTGTTCCGATTTGATGTTCACCTAAATCTAAGAGTACCCGGCAGCAAGGCGGCTCTGATGCGAGTGCGATGTTCGCGCAAGATTCTATCAGCAAAGAGCGGGCCGCAAAAGTAAAGAACTAATTGAGTAAAATTTGATCGGAACTGGGGATTTTTTCATCCCCAAAACCATTAGAGTGGTGAATTTTGGTCTGCTAAGCCTCAGGTTCTGATTGAGAATCCATCAACCCTTACAGCACAAACTATTGATCATGCGCCACTCAAGTTGAACACATTTGCAGTGAGGAGGGTGGTTTACCCCCGCTCTATCAGGCCGTTTCAGCGGCCCTGTTCCAAACCGGCGGGGGTAAACCACCCTTCCTGACTGCAACTAATCCCGACTTGCTTTCTCACGGCAGCGAACTCAACGCGCGCAGCTCTTTCTCGTACGGCGACATCTCGCCGAGTTTCTGAATAATCCCGGGCAGCACTTCCAAAATTCGCGTGATCTCTTCGTCAGTCGTGTAACGAGAGAGCGAGAACCTAATCGACCCGCGCGCAATACTAAACGGAACGTTCATCGCATGCAGTGTCGGCGAAGACTGATGCGTGCTCGAGTGACAAGCCGAGCCTGTCGAGACGCAGATGCCTGCCTCATCAAGCAGGCGAAGAATATTTTCGCCTTCGATATACTCGAATGAAATGTTGGCGGTGTTCGGAAGACGCTTGCCGGGTTCTTTCATTCCGTTCACGCGTGCATTTGGAATTCTCGCGAGCACCTCGGCTTCCAGGCGATCACGCAGCCGCTCAACATCCGGGTGAAAATCCGTCGCCAGTTCGCAGGCAATGCCCAGCCCAACAATGTTCGGCACCGCGGATGTCCCGGCGCGACGGCCACCTTCCTGACTTCCGCCGATCATTTGCGCGCTGAGCGGCGTGCCGTTCTTGATATAAAGCGCACCAACGCCTTGCGGTGCATGAAGCTTGTGACCCGACAGTGCGAAGAGATCGACGTCAAGTTCGCTCAGATTAATCGGAATCTTTCCAACAGCCTGGACTCCGTCAACATGAAATACCGCGTTCGAGTTTTCGTGAACAATCTTCCCAATCGCGTCGATTGGAAAAAGCACTCCCGTTTCGTTATTAGCCAACATCACCGATACGAGTGCCGTGTCCAGACGCAACGCAGCGCTCAACTCATCCAAATCGAGTTCGCCACGGCCATTAACCCCAAGCCACGTGACTTCGTAACCTTGCGTCTCCAACTTCGCACAGAGATTTCGTACTGCTTCGTGTTCGACGAGCGTGGTAACGATGTGTTTATTGTGAGGGCTTTGCTCGAGCACGCCACGAATCGCCCAGTTGTCGGCTTCGGATCCGCACGAGGTAAAAACGATCTCGTTGGAGTTAGTAGCGCCAAGTAGGTTTGCGACTTGCACGCGCGCACGTTCCACGGCCAGCTTCATAGTTCGACCAAGCGAATGTGCCGAAGAAGGATTGCCGTAGTATTCGGTCAGGTAGGGTTGCATCGCGGCGAAGACTTCTGGAGCAGTGCGAGTGGTAGCGTTGTTATCGAGATAGATCATAAAGATTGGTAGGACCGGGTCCTCAAATAGTCGTCCAGAATATCTTCAATGAGCTTATAACATGAGCCACAACCGGCGCCTGCTTTGCACACTTGGGTAACTTCAGCGACCGTTCGCAACTCGCCGCTCAGAATCTCATTCTCTATTCGTTGTTCAGAGATGCCAAAGCACGTGCAGATTAGCGCGTCGTCAGCAGCCCATTCAGCGCGAGCGGCATCACTGTAGTTCCTGATAGCGTTGAGCATCGCTTCTCGCGCAAGGCTTCCGCAATGCTGTTTGTCGGCCAGCGCCGAGCCAAGTTGATCGAGCACAGCTGGCGATTGCACTAGCACTGCCGCCTCTGCGGTAGTCTTACTGAGCACTGCACTGGTAAGTATGGAATTGGCAGCCACGAGAAAACTGCAACCAGCGGCTTTGAATTTTGCGGCGACGATCCTGCGATCGCCATCAACTTTGAGCGTTACTCGGACGACCGCACCGCAAACAAACGAAGCAGCAGTTCCCCGTGCGCCCGCACCGGACACCTCGCCCACATTTCGAGGGTTAAGGAAATGCTCGTTGATTACGTCCTGATACATGAAGCCTAATCCGCGGAACAAATGCGACCGACTTTGCAGGTCGGGAAAGGTTGAGGATGTAAGCGAAGCGTCTTTGCTCCGAAGGAGCTACGTCCTCCAGCCCAAGGTTGCCGCTTCGGCTACCTTGGGATTCCCACCGCACAGATGCCTACCCGGAACGGGTTGAGGCCAATAAGATTCTCCTAAACCAATTTAGATTCCGCCGCAACCCGTCCCGGGTAGAAACCCCTTCCCGCTGGTTACCCAAGGTAGCCGAAGCGGCAACCTTGGGCTGGAGGACGTAGCTCCTTCGGAGCAAAGACGCGTCGCTTACCCAACCCTCCCGACCTGCAAATTCGGGCTGCCGACTAATTTTCTACAAGCTAGCGGGAAAAGTCCGGTAGTTCGACAAGCTTGAACCGCTGGGTCATAATCAATCGTACGTGAACAAGGCTGCCCGCGAACGCGGCGGCTAACCTCGCAGAAAGACCCACTGCGCTAAACTAAACAAACTTTCACGAGGCAACAATCACCTCTGCTCAAACTATATGGCAACTGTAACTGAAGCAATCGTACTCGACGCACTGCGTCAAATAAATGACCCGGATCTTCACAAGGACATCGTCGCCCTTGGGTTTATCAAAGATCTGCTCATCGACGGTGGTCACGTTTCTTTTCGCATCGTTTTGACTACGCCCGCCTGCCCGGTCAAGGAACAGATGGAAGACGCTGCCAAAGAACTGGTCGGCGCAATTCCGGGAGTTACTTCCGTCGCCGTGAAGATGGATGCGGAAGTGCCAAAAGGACGCGGCCTGGGTGACAAAGTCACCATCGAAGGCGTGCGCAACATCATCGCGGTTTCATCGGGCAAAGGCGGCGTCGGCAAATCGACAGTCGCGGTGAACATTGCCGTGTCGCTCGCGCAGGACGGCGCCAACGTCGGCATTATGGACGCCGATGTTTATGGCCCTAACGTTCCGATCATGCTCGGCGTCAGCGAGGCGCGACCCGAGGTTGACGTGAACAAGCTGGTCCCGATTGAAGCGCACGGCGTGAAAATCATGTCGATGGCTTTTCTGCAGCCTGGCGACAAACCAATGATCGTTCGCGGTCCCATTCTGCACGGCCTCGTTAAGCAGTTTTTGTCCGACGTGAAGTGGGGTGAACTCGACTACCTAATCGTTGACATGCCGCCCGGCACGGGAGACGTGCAGCTATCTCTGGCGCAACTTGTCCCAGTTCAGGGCGCAGTCCTGGTCACTACTCCACAGAATGTCGCAGTCGCCGATGTTCGTCGAGCGCTGAGAATGTTCGAGACCGTGGCGGTTCCCGTGCTCGGCATCGTCGAGAACATGAGTTATTTCATCGCCCCTGATACGGGAAATCGCTACAACATCTTTGGCGAAGGTGGCGGACAGAAACTTGCCGAGGCGTACGGCGTCCCGTTCCTCGGAGCTGTGCCAATCGGGATCGAGGTTAGGGAAGGCGGCGACAGCGGTGTTCCCGTGGTCGTCAGTCAACCTGACTCGCCGCAGGCCAAAGCGTTTCGTCATGTTGCGGAAGAAGTGGCGCGGCAGGTCTCAATTGAAGCAATGAAGCCCGAACTTGTTGTTTTAGGCAAAGGTCAATAGAATGAAACCGTTGATCTTAGTACTTTGGCCTTTGGCCTTCGAAGATCGCAGAGGAGTAATCCAAAGACCTATTCCCAAGACACAAGACCAAATCGTTAACTTTAAGAAGGAGTATTAGTAGTTATGTCAGCAACAACAGCCTCGACCGGAGCGCCCGAAGTCAGCACCGGGGCGCCGATCGTAACCCTGAACGTGACAGAAGCAGCGGCCGGTGAAATCAAGAAATTCATGGCCAGTGAAGAGGGTCTGCCGGAAACGGCTGGCTTGCGCGTGCGCGTAGTTCCGGGCGGCTGCTCGGGTTTTCAGTACAGCCTGAACATTGAAGAAGAATCGCGCCAGGGAGATTTCATTCTCAATGAGCACGGCGTGACCTTGTTCGTCGACATGTTCAGCGGACAGTATCTGAACGGTGTCGAGATTGATTACGTCTCAGGCGTGATGGGATCGGGTTTCACGTTTAAGAATCCGAATGCGACCGGAAGCTGCGGCTGCGGCACGTCGTTCACAGCTTAAAAGCAGGACAGGCATTTCCTGCCTGTCTTTGAGCAACCCGACAGACAAGAATGTCTGTCCAACTTACGGCCCGGTTGTCCCAGGGACTTCCGGGCCTGTTGTCGTTTTCGCCGCGGGTGTTTCCGCCATGAACATAATCCCGGCAACCAACCCCGAAGAGATTCAGACGACCCGCGAGCTCTTTCGCGAATACTCAACATGGTTGGCAGTCGATCTTTGTTTCCAGAACTTTGAAAAAGAGCTCGCGGAACTTCCCGGAAGTTACGCGCCTCCGAATGGCAGATTGTTGCTGGCTGTCGAAGGCGATCAGATTGCGGGCTGCGTTGGTTTGCGCTCAATCGGAGACGATATCTGCGAGATGAAGCGTCTTTACGTCAGGCAGAGTTTTCGCGATGTCGGGCTTGGACGTCAGTTGCTCGAGCGCATTGTTGCTGAAGCTCGCGAGATTGGTTACACAAAGATGCGACTGGATACATTGCCCGGCAGGATGGATCGCGCGATTGCGATGTATCGGCGGCTCGGCTTTCACGAGATCGATCGCTACTACGACAATCCAAACGCCGAAGCGATGTACATGGAGCTGGATCTGTAAATAGGGCAGAGTATTAGCCGCGGATGACGCGGATGAAACAGATCTGAAAAACAAAAAGTGATTACTAGCCGTTTTTTCGATCTGTCATTCAGATCCGTCCACTCCGCGTTCATCCGCGGCTAGAGATATTCCCAACCGTACCCCATTCGAATCGACATTCCTTCGCGCTTGTGCGAAATTCATCCCGCAATCAAATTCAAATCATGGAGTCACACGCATGCCTCAAATCCAGGCTGAAACTGCCACCGGCACTCAAACTTTCGAAGCGCCGGCGGGCAAAAAACTGGTGCTCGCGATCGAAGATGCAGGCATCGACATCCTGCACCGTTGCGGTGGTAACGCGCGCTGCACAACTTGTCGGGTTGAAGTTCTCGCTGGCGATCCCGGCGAGATGGGCGAAACCGAACGAGATCGCCTCGCAGTCGAAACCGAACTCGCCGATCACATCCGTCTGTCGTGCCAGATTCATGTGAATTCAGATCTGACTGTCCGCGTGGTCAATCAGGCGAGTGTGCGCGGAATGGATGCTGGACCACGTCCGCTTGATGAGTAAGACGCTCAAACCTGTTTTATTGCATCGCATCTGGTCTGGGTGTAATCTGCGCGCGTAAGACCACAGTAGGATAGACATTCCTGTCTGTCACAAATCGACAGACATTCCTGTCTGTCACAGATCGGCAGACTTTCCTGTCTGTCATAAGAAGGCACAACGTTCCACGCCACAACAGGAGACAGACAAGAATGTCTGTCCTACTCAACGGAGGCAGGTATGCTAATCGAGTCAACTGTTCATCTCCCCATCAGTATGGCTATGTTTCAGGAGCTTTTTCATCCGCCTGACACTGCCGCGCTCATGCGGATTGTTTTTCGCTGGCTTCACTTTGTGGCCGGCATCATGTGGATAGGACTGCTGTACTTCTTCAATCTCGTGAACGTTCCACTCCAGAAAGGCCTCGACGCAGAGACCAAGAAGAAGGTCAATCCTGAGATGTTGGGGCGAGCACTCTGGTATTTCCGTTGGGGTGCGGTAGTGACAGTGTTCTTCGGTCTTGCATACTTCGCGATGTACATTCTCAAGACTGACGTAAACAACGCAAACACGCTGGGCGGCGGCACGCTGAATCTTTGGTGGATACTGGGTGCATGGCTGACTTATCCCATCGTACTTTTCCTCCTGCAGTTTTTGATCATCAAGAAAGTGCCCGGCGTCATCAAAGACGGGCGCGTCTTTGCCGCGGTGATGTTCGTCCTCGTATTGATTGTGACTTATGGGCTAGTCAGGTTCTTCAATGCGGAATTAATGGTGGCCGGGCAAAGTTATGCGAGTAATAAGACATACTCGATTGGCATCGGTGGCGCATATGGCATTTTGATGATGCTGAACGTCTGGGGAATTATCTGGCCCAACAATAAACGGATCCTTGCCGCCACTGCCGGGACTGGCCCGGCGGCGCCGCCTGAACTCGCTCGACAGGCTTTCATTGCCTCAAGAACGAACGCGTGGTTGTCGTTGCCGATGCTGCTGTTTATGGGAACGTCTCACGGCGATTGGGTGGTCTTTGGTAGTTAGGTTCTAAGGTTAGTTCCAGTTAGTGAAAAGGCAGAGAGCTTGACGGCTTTCTGCCTTTTTGTTGCTTAGGAGTTTGAACCGTACTCGGAAGCTATTGAGGTAATTTCCCAACTGCAATTACCCAAACGTCTTCCCGACCTGAAAATTACCCACCTGCCCTCTCATTTGCCAAACAAACCCGGATCCATTAAGAACCAGTTAACTAATCCGGCCGCGAGTCCTACCAGGAAAACTGCCATCACGATAACCTTCTGTGCGGTTGTCGTCGGTTTCCCGGCCATCGACGGAAACAACAGAAGGAAGAGTCCGCCAACGATCACGACCGGCCCAAAGCTCGCCAGTTTCGTAGAGTAGGTACCCTCGCGCCAAAGCTGATTCCAGTTGTAATAAACCAGGAATGCGCAAACTAGTATGAGCAGCACGGCAAAGATGCGCGTCTTTACGTATTGCACTTTAGAGTCTCCTCAAGTGACTACGGATTGCAATTTAACTTCGGAATTGGTGAACACTATCAGCCGGAGCTTAGTCCGCGATACTAAAAACTCAGGCTCTCAACGGATTTGCCACACTCGCGCACTAGCCTGTCACCGGAATTTAGACTGGAGGTCTTTCAATGGGCACGATCGAATCTTACAAGGCAAGGCAATTCAACTTAAGCGGACTCAAAGGAATTTCCGACGAGACGCTCGAGATGCATTTCAAACTTTACGAGGGATACGTAAAGGAGACGAACAATCTCACCGACCGTATCTCTGAGTTCATCAAAGACGGTACCGTGGACCAGGAAGAGATGCCGGCTTACTCCGAACTGACGCGTCGGTTGGGATTCGAGTACAACGGCATGGTTTTGCACGAATACTACTTTGACAACCTGACCAGTGGTGGCGGCACCGGCGATGCAACCCGGACTTCAAGGTTTGCGAAGGCTGCCGAGTCCAGCTTCGGCAGTTACGACATTTGGAAAGCTGATTTCGTAGGCATCGGCAAGATGCGCGGAGTCGGGTGGGCCATCTGCTACGAGAACCCAACTAACGGGCGGCTATCGAATCACTGGATCACGCTTCACGAGACTGGCAATGTGGCCGGCTACAGCCCGATCCTGGTGATGGATGTTTGGGAACATGCCTACTTGCTGGATTACAAACCTGCAGAGCGACCGAAGTATATCGAAGCGTTCTTTTCGAACATAAACTGGAAAGCGATCGAAAAACGCTTGAAGACCGATGCCGGATCGAAACGGGCCGGAGCGTAAGGCGCCGGACGCTTCACGGTTGTCAGATGTTGGATGTTAGTGTCAGTGGTCCGTGGTCCGTTGTTATCTTGTTGTGAGGCTTAAGTGATCACGTGGTCCTGACAACTGACAACTCACAACTCACTAACATCCAGCATCTGACATCTATTAAGGCAGCGGCGGCTTGACCAACTTACAATCCACGTTTAGCGCTCTTAGAAAATCCAACAGCGCCTCGCGTTGATCGGGTAAAGGATTCCGTGGCTCGAGGTTTTTCCTGTCCAGGTGCGGATTTGGAATTCCACCCTTAATCATCAGATCCACCGCTTCTTCCAAAGTCTGCACACTGCCGTCATGAAAATACGGCGCCGATTTCGCCACGTCACGCAATGTGGGAGTCTTGAACGATCCCGTGTCCTCCGGCTTATTCGTAACTTTGAATCTGCCTACGTCAGGCTCTTTCTGGTCCATGCCTATTCCGACGTTGTGATATTGCTGGTCGGTGAACAAAACTCCATCGTGACAGTTGTTGCACTTGATGGCCTGGAAGATATTCGATCCGCGCCAGGCACTTTCGCTGATCGCCGATTTATCACCAGCTTGATAGCGGTCCCAGGCCGTGTCACCACTGATGATTGTTCGTTCGAACGCGGCGATCGCTTTCACGATATTGTCAGGCGTGGCATCGCTACCAAACACTTTCTGAAACTGACCGCGATAGCCTTGAATGCCGTTTAGCTTCGCGGCGATCTCGTCAGCCTTCGCGCCCATGTTTGCGCCAGTCCACGCGGCCATCGCCTGCTTTTCCAGCGATGGACTGCGACCGTCCCAATAAAATTCCTTGTGATAACCAATATTCCATAAGGTGGGACTACTGCGAGGCAGTTGCTTGTTAAAGGCACCCACTGACTTTGCCAACCCGTCGGTTAAGCCCTTCTCACAAACATGACACGAGTAGCACGATCGCGAGCCATCGCCACTGAGTCTCTCGTCAAAAAATAGTTGCCGTCCCAGCGCGACTTTCTCCGGCGTCATGGGATTGTCAGCAGGAATCTGCATCGGCTCGTAAGTAGCGAGTTGCGCCGGCAAGGGGAGGACCTCGGGAACGAAGCCGGCGGTTTCAGGGTGACGGTTGCAGCCTGCGATCAACGCGGCAACGAAGATCAAGAGCGTCAGAGTAATCAGACTCAGGCGTAGTGTTTTGTGGTCCATGGTCGCGGATTCTTACATTGGGTCAGTTAAAAGTCTAGGTGTTTGGATAAAGGAACAAGCGGAAGCTCTTTCTTTTTCTTGTGTCCGACATGCTTCAGCTTGTCGTCGAGTTTTACAACATTCAACTTGTAATCCAAATTGAGAGTTCCCAATCCAGACGACAAGCTGAAGCATGTCGGACATTCACAAGCGCGTACATAATTGATCTTGGAATTCATCGCTTGCCAATTACCCACCTTCCACCCTTGCGAATTTCCCAACAACCGTGCTGAATCGTAAAATTCAAGACTTGGCATTTCAAAACAACTTGGTGGGAGCCATGAAAAGATACAACAGCTTACTCATTCTTATGATCGTACTCGTCCTGGCTGCGGCGCTGAACGCTTGCACTAACAATGCGGACAACGCCAACACTACCGTCATCAGGACAGTTACACCATCTCCGCTGCAGAAACTGCAAGTCGTTCCGCGGCCTCAGTCAATAGTCGAACAAGCGACAACACGCGGCGAACAAGATGCGGCCCAGCCGCTCCTGAAGATACTTTCACCCGCAGATGGTTCACAGGTTGAGGGCGGAACGGTGCCCGTGCGTCTCGCTTTGGGCGGGGATCTAAAGGGCTACCAGCCCCTCAAAGATCCTGCAACGGGCACGGGAAATCACATCCACGTAGTTCTGGACGACGATCCCTATGAGGCTTACTACGATTTGAATGTGCCGTTTGCGTTGACGAACCTGACTCCGGGCAAGCATGTGCTGCGCGTCTTTGCTTCGGGACCGTGGCATGAAAGCCATAAGAACGAGGGCGCGTTCCAAATGGCGACTTTCACGGAGAACGGTGGTGGTGATGCTTCACGACCGACCATGACGGGCAGCGGCCACGTGATGGCAAACAACAACTCGACTCCCAACCCGAGTCCCGCGACAATTGAAGTAGATCCCACGAAACCACTCCTGACTTACAGTCGCCCCAAAGGTGAATACAAAGGCGCCGACGCGGAAGCCATCATGATCGACTTCTGGCTCATCAACGCGAAGCTCAAAGGCGATGGCGGCGAGTATCGAGTGCGCTACATCATTGACGACGACGATCCGCAGTACCTTGATAAGTGGGAACCGGTGTGGCTGGCGGGATGGATCAATGGCAAGCACACAGTCAGATTAGAATTGATCGGCCCGGATGGTTATCCGTTCAAGAACGGAAGGTTCAATATCACCACGAGACAGATCACGGTGGTGAAATAGCCTTGGCCAACTGGTAGCCAAATGTGACCAAGCAAGTCGTGCTAATTTGCAGGTCAGGAAGGGTGGTTTACCCCCGCTGGTGCATTGATTCTATTCAAGTAACCCGTGGGCTAGGCCACGCGGGGGTAAACCACCCTTCCTGACCTGCAAATGGGCAAAGCTAGAATCGCTTCTGCGGCGTTCTAGACATGCTGACTTTGTCCCTTCCGCTCTTTGTGGTGAAATCACAGACAGGATGCTGTCGAGCGAATTCAAGCAAGGAATGTTTGCGGCTCTAGTCGCAGAAGCGGCCGCCTGCAGGCGGTGTCCGGAGATGTGTGATCGAACTGCCGTGCTGAGCGCGCTGAACGGTTCTATCGATGCGCGGATTATGTTCATCGGCGAAGCGCCCGGTCGCAAAGGCGCGGATCGCACTCACGTTCCGTTCTCCGGCGATCAGTCCGGCGCGAACTTTGAAAGGTTCCTGAACTCAATCGATTTGCCGCGCACCCTGATCTTCATTACCAGCGCCGCGATCTGTAACCCGCGCTCGCAAACGGGTGCCAACCGCAAACCAACTCAGAAAGAGCTTGTGAACTGCTCCGACTTTCTCAGACGAACGTTTGAGATCGTAAATCCTGAAGTCGTAGTGACACTTGGATCGGTGGCCCTGGACGCCATCAAGCGGATTGAGAAGCACGACCTTAGTTTGAAAGCAGCCGCTGGCAAGGTTTTGCGCTGGCATGGTCGCCTGCTGGTTCCGATCTATCATCCGAGTCCACAGGTGCTCGCGTCACATCGTCGAGAAGCAGAACAGCTGAGAGATTACCAAACGGTCGCGCAGGCAATCGGACAAGTCAAAGTCGTAAGAGAAGTGGCCGCTTAGCAAACAACCGAAATGAAAGTAACCGAACAGATCATAGTTCACGAATCCGCTTTGCACGATTGGCATGTCGGCCACGACGCGTCGATGGCCCAACGCGATGAATGGTTCGTCCCTGCGAATTACGGGGGGCCGGCCAACGAGTATGCAGTTGTGAGGGAACATGGCGCCGGCTTGATAGATCTGTCGTCTCGCGGTCGGATACGAGTCAGCGGCTCTGAGGCGATTCAATTTCTCAATGGTTTGATCACTAACGACATGAAGACTCTGAAGGAGCACTGCTGGATGTCCGCAGCGTTTCCTAACGTTCAGGGCCGTTTGATCGCGAGCGTTCGCGTCATGCGCATTGCGGATGAGCAAGGAAAGAAAGGCGCGTCGCCTGTTTTTCTTCTGGACACTGAAGGCGCAACGCGGGACCGCGTGTTGAAAACCATTGAGCGATTCACTTTTGCCGGCGACTTTCAGGTGGCCGATATCACCGCAGTTACCGCTCAAATTTCTATTCAAGGCGCAAACGCCGTCGGGATTCTTGAAAAAGTCCTTGGCAGTTCCTGGGTAGAACCTGCAAAGGAAGAACTAAGGATTATCAATTGGAATGATGCCGAACTGGTGGTGGTTCGCGCGTCACACACAGCCGAGGATGGTTTTGATCTTATTACCGATGCGGCCCACGCACTTTCGCTGTGGCAGGCCCTCCTGGCCGGAGGCGCAAAGCCGGTCGGTTTCGACGCACTGGAAATATTGCGAATCGAAGCGGGTATCTCGAGATATGGACGGGACCTGGATGAGACGTTGGTTGTGTCGGAGACGAATCTGGACGACGCGGTAAGTTTCACCAAAGGCTGTTACGTCGGTCAGGAAATTATCGCGCGCATAAAGTATCGCGGGCACGTCGCGAAGAAAATTACCGGAGTGGCGTTCGACGGTGAGGTTAGCGCGGAAGCCGGCGCGTCGGTAATGACGGTTGACGAGCAGGTGATCGGCCGACTTACTTCAGTGGCGTTTTCGCCGAAGCTGCAGAAAACGATTGCGTTGGCTTTGATCAAGTACCAGTACCTGGCAGCCGGCACGAAAGTGAAGGTGGTTGCTACGGAAACGCTGCTTGACGCTGAGATCACTGACCTTCCATTCGTAAAAGGCAGTTGGTAAGCATTGTAGGCCGCCTCTCTGTTCCCTGGAATTGCCGCATTTTGGAACGAGGAAGTTGTCCGGGAATCTTTTGTGAAACCAGGGTGTCCAGGGGAGTGACACCCCTACAATCTAATGGAACAGTCACCAGACAACAGCGACCTCAGCGAACCACGCGATCTCGATCCGGAGCAGGCGCGCCTTGCTTACGCCATCATCCAGTCGCTGCTCGAACACACGCGTGTTGTGAGCGACCTGATTGCGGTTATGGCCCAGGCGCTTGACGAAGACACGACCAAGGCGCTCACGCAGACTCCGGTCTGGAGCGCTTACCTCGACAGCCGTCGCTCACTCGAACGGACCAAGAGTCAGGTTGAGGAATTTACTGAGGTGATGAAGAAGCTCTGAAAATTCAAATGCTGAGTACTTGTCTTAGTTCTTTCTTATGATCCTCACTAAGCTCAAAAGCAGTACCACCCAACTTAATCGTCGCGTTCTTTGCCTTCGCTAGTTTCAAATAAATACTCATCGGCATTTTCTTCAATATTCTCTCGCCAATCATCTTGCGTCCGGGATATGGGTTCTTCACTGCCCAGCGATTCACACTACTAAGAAAGACTTTTTCGCCGTCAATCAGGAAAATGATGTAGAGGTCAGAATTCAACGTGTGGCGCTTCACCACGGTCTGAATCTCGAAATTGATATGCTCGGGTGTTTGTGGCTGCTCGCCGAGATAACTAAACGACAGCGCGAGGTGCAGGCTGTGATACTCGTCGCGCGGACCTGAAATTTTCAACGGCTCTCGAGTCACAATTGTGACGCCGTCTTTGTACTGGGTCTTGATCGCTGGAGATGCTGTGTTCTGTTCAGAGAGATTCTGAGCACTCGTCGCAAAACACGCGGCGAAGGCAATACCTACGGAGACGAGGAGGTTCAATGAAAGTTTTCTCATCGAGTATGTCATTCTATCCAAATCACCTTAACTTGCCTTAAACCTTCCAACGGATGGGAGCGCGGGCGGCCTCGTCCGCCAATCTTCGACTTAAATCACGCCCGGCGTCCCAATTTGCTGGTCTGGAGCTGGGGCAAGGGCATCGACTTCTTTCTTTGCTCCGAAGGAGCAAAGAAAAAGAAGGGCGTTGCGCTTGCCCATTTTCCCAAGCTGCAATTTGCCGATCAGCAAAGTCCGGCCTCGTTTCCTTCGAGATATAGGATCCGTACGCACTGCTGCTACGAGGATCCAACGCGGCAGGTAATCAAGTTAATTATCCCCAGGAACCGGCTTTCCACCTTTACTAAGTCAAGACCATTCGCCTGCGCGTCAGCGGCCGTCCTGCGATTGAAATGATCGTTGAAGAGCGGAACCGTGATGAGGTTCAAGAGATCAAAAACCAAGCCAAGCGGTCCAGCTGGTCGCACATGTTCAAGCAATACAATCGTTCCGCCTGGTTTAACCACCCGCCGCAACTCCATGAACGATTCCGGTGGAGATACGACCGAGCAAAACACCAGCGTCGCAAACGCCGCATCGAAACTTCTGTCCGCAAACGGCAGCGACTCAGCAAAGCATTGCACTAAAAGAATACCGCGCGATTCGTCTTTGGCTCTGGCGATCTTAAGCATCTCGCGGCTTGGTTCCGAGGCAACGCCATTCGCACCGGTTGGATAAAACTGAAAGTTCAGACCGGTACCTGCGCCCACCTCCAGGATTGACGCATTCGCGGGAAGGTGCGCGAGAGCGGCAGCTCGCAGCTTCTTCAAGAACCAGCGGTCGAGAGGACGGATGGCGGCTTCATAGTGTGGGGCAATTTCGTCGTAGTTAGCTTTAGCCATCGAGCGTTCGATCAAGAGGAAAGTACGGTCATGATTACCTGGCGCTCGCGGCCACCGTCAAACTCACACAAGAATATTCCCTGCCAACGCCCGAGCAGCAACTTTCCATCTTTGAAGGGAATACTCACGGACGTACCAACGAGACTCGTTTTGATGTGCGCGTCAGAGTTCTCTTCGCCATGTCGAAAACCCATTCCATGTTGCGGGATCAGAGTGCGCAGCGCATGCAACATGTCACGCGGCACGTCGGGATCTGCGTTCTCGTTAATTGTCAGGCCTGCCGTCGTGTGTTGGACGTAGAGAACGACCACGCCTTCCTTTGCATCAGAGTCGTTCAGTTTCTGCTGCACCGCATCGGTGAATTCAACTAACTCTTCGCGGTTGTGGGAACGAACTTTGAGAATGTGCATAACGTGAGCGCCTTCGTGATGTTATTAGGATTCCAATTATAGTTCGAGGCTCTTCGAGTTCAATAGGTATAACCGGATCGCTTAACTACGAGAACATTCCAGGCGATATGACCTTGCAGTTGGGAAGGGATAGTGGGAAAGGTGGTAAGCGAAGCACATTCTTTTCTTTGCTCCGAAGGAGCAAAAGAGAAAGCCTCCGGACTCTTTAGCCGGAGGCCTTTCAAGCAGCATGGAAAGAACTCTTACTTCTTTCTCGCCTTGCTCAGCAGCGCCCAACCAGCCGGTAACGCCGCGGCTGCCAAAGCAATTTTCACGATGTCGCCA
>JBGTLE010000439.1:0-15952 GCA_041744295.1 Pyrinomonadaceae bacterium
GTCGTAGCTTTGGATTCGACCCACGCAACGTTTGAATATGAAAGTTGAAAGCGCCGACAAGTCGGCGCACTCCAAAGGCTCTGCATCGTCGTAAACGACGTGGGCACAACATCATGAACAATCGCATGCCCGCCATATTCTTCGGCTACGGGAATCCCATGAATGCGCTGGTCACGAACAGTTACACCCACGGCTGGGCCAAACTCGGAAACGCGCTACCACGTCCAAAGGCAATCATTAACCTTGTTGGGCTACGCCCTGTTTGGC
Organism: Pyrinomonadaceae bacterium; assembly: GCA_041744295.1. Taxonomy (GTDB): domain Bacteria; phylum Acidobacteriota; class Blastocatellia; order Pyrinomonadales; family Pyrinomonadaceae; genus PSRF01. Next base: position 268 of record JBGTLE010000439.1, read on the forward strand.
GGCGTCGCGATACTACTCGGCGTGGGAGTGCTGCTGTTTCCGACCCAGCTTATTGAGGAAGCGTCACAATCCCCTCATTTCGCTCATACCGTCAGAGAACACGCTGCCGCCACGATTTTTGTCAGACTAATGGCTCTCTGGTGTATCGCTAATTACCAACGAAGATTGATGGTGCATCTCGCACTACTGGCTTTTACGATTCTGATTTCGGCTATTCACTGGTTTGACTATCTCAATGCCCAAAGACCGCTGGCAAGCGCGGTGGTGAACTCCGTTCCTTGCTTGCTGCTGTTGTTTGTAACGCCGTTTGACTCAATTTCCGCGCGTGCTGCGTCGAGTAAACCTTGAATCTCGAAGCATAGTTTCCCTGCAACGTTGTCAGTTTTCACTTCATGTCTTAGACTGTTACCGAAAACCTAAATCAATCGCAATGCCCGAGTCGAAGAATTAATGGTTCATCCCGACTGCTCGGCGAATTCCCCCAACTCAGAAATGGAATAGCTTTTTTCTTGAAGGAGGCATAGTTATGGGTTTGTTCGACAAAATGTTCGGCAGAGGCGCATCCGATGCTGAGCAACAACAAGGCGCCCAACAGCGCTTTAATGAATTGAAGCAAAAGTACCAGACGGTACTCACCACGGCGGACCAGCAACAGATTCAATTCCTGAATCTGCATGTAGAGAGCAACAAACTCTACATCAAAGCTACCGCGCCGTCGGAAGACGCGAAGAACAAGTTCTGGGACCAGGTGAAGTTGGTCAACCCAAACGCTGACGATATAACTGCGGAAATTACCGTTGATGAAAAACGAGCGATGGGTGCCGCGGCTGGCACCGGGCAGGCGCCGGGGGGCGAAAGCTACACCATAAAAGGCGGTGACACGCTTTCGAAGATCAGCAAACAGTTCTACGGGGACTCCAATGAATACATGCGAATCTTCTACGCGAATCGCGACAAGTTAAATGACCCGGACAAGATTCAGGTGGGGCAACAACTCGTCATTCCTCCCGATGACACTAAGTAGTTTGGGTTCAATGAAACGCCCTCCGAATCGGTGGGCGTTTCTTGATCAGGAAAACGAGCTCTTACTTGGGACCGGCGGGGCTGGTCGGCCGCATAACGTTGATCTCTTAGCAAACCATTAAGCGTTTTACTCGCAGTTGTCTGCCACCGCAGCGTAGCGGGCAAGGCCGCCCGCGGTCTTAGTGAATGAGTAAGAGATTAAGGACAATGCACGATGCAGCTCATATTTCTTTTCTTATTGCTGATCGTTCCATTCCTGCTGTTGACATTCTTGTCACGCTGGTTTCTCGGGCCCAAGATCTCCGCTCCCGCGCGCGCTCGAGTTGGATTGACGCTGTTCTTCCTTTTCACTGCGTTGGGTCATTTCATACGCACCGACGAGATGGCGCAGATGTTGCCCGCCTCGGTTCCTTATCGTATCGAACTCATCTACATCACCGGAGTATTTGAGTTCCTTGGCGCAATAGGAGTTTGGATTCCGCGGCTGAGACGGCTGGTAGGCATCCTTTTGATAATTATGCTGGTAAGTATTCTTCCTTCGAACATCTATTCCGCACTCTACCGCGTCAATTTTGGCGGTCACGAGAGCGGTCCAGCCTATCTCCTGATTAGAGTTCCATTCCAGCTGTTCGTTATTTGGTGGACATACTTTTCGACCCTTCAACGACAAGACTCGGACAACGTAATTGATCAATGAATCCACGCTACTTCAAAACAGCCGTCGAGTTTCGCAAATGGCTACACAAGCACCACGCAACAGTGACTGAGCTCTGGGTTGGCTTTCACAAAAAGGGTTCTGGAAAACGCAGCATCACTTATCCCGAAGCCGTGCGGGAAGCATTGTGTTTCGGATGGATTGACGGTGTCCGCAAGAGCGTTGATGAGACGAGCTATGTAAATCGGTTTACACCGCGAAAAGCCAGGAGCAACTGGAGCCTGATAAATATCAAGCATGTCGAAGAGCTAACGAAGCTTGGTCTGATGGAGCCAGCCGGACTGAAAGCTTTCGCCGCCCGCGACCCGAAGAAGTCGGGTGTTTATTCGTTTGAACGCGACGCACTCAAATTGAAAGCTGCATATGAAACGAGGTTTCACGAAAATGAGAAGGCCTGGGAGTACTTTGAAGCGCAACCGCCTTATTACAAGAAGCTCTCAGTGTTCTGGATCATGAGCGCGAAGAAGGAAGAAACACAATTGCGCCGGCTTGAAGCGCTTATCAAAGTTTCCGATGCGGGCGAGAGAGTGACAGATGTTGCCGGTGCCAAGAAGAGGCAGCAGGGTTAAGTGGCAGGTTTGGGAAATGCGGTCGGGAAGGGTGCCTTACCCGCGCTTGCTTAACCAAACTACAACCTTTAATTTCATCAGGGATCGGAATGTCCAGCTCAGCTCGCAATCCACCCGAAGCAAAGGGAAGCCTGATTCAGGGCGTGATGCCCGAATTCAATCGCGACTCCCTCGCCTTCATCACTCGCTCTCGGGAACTCGGCGACGTGGTGAAGATGCGGTTCCTTTATCTCACCGCCTACTTTATCTATCACCCGAATGACATCGAATACGTCCTCTCGACCAACGCGAAGAACTTCATCAAATCGCGGTCGCTGCGGTCGCCGTTTTTCAAACGACTGGTTGGCAAGGGACTACTGACGAGTGAAGGCGAGTTCTGGCGTCGTCAACGCCGACTCGCCGCACCTGCATTTCACCGGCAAAGGATCAGCGCGTACGGCGAAGTCATGGTCAACTACACGGACCGCATGCTTTCAACCTGGAAGCCCGGCGAAGCGCGCGACATCCACCGAGACATGATGCGACTGACGTTGGAGATCGTGGTAAAGACGCTTTTCAATGCCGACGTTTCCGGCGATGCAGATCGCGTCGGGCGCGTGTTATCGGAGATGGTAAAGCCCTTTGGCTCGCAAGCGACACTGCAATGGATCCTCGACAATCGGCTCCCGACCTCGGGGCATCGACGCTTCTACCGCGCAGCGAAAGAGATCGATGAGATTGTTTTTCGAATCATTGCTGACCGCAGGGCGAATCCCGCCGATCGCGGTGACCTCCTTTCGATGTTGCTTGAAGCACATGACGAGGACGACGACTCGCAAATGAACGATCAGCAATTGCGCGATGAAGTCATGACGATCTTTCTGGCGGGGCACGAAACTACTGCATTAACACTCTCCTGGGCCTGGTATCTGCTCGCGCGGCATCCGGAGATCGAAACGAAGTTCCACGAAGAGCTTCATGAAGTGCTCAAAGGAAAGCCACCGACGGTCGCCGATATGCCCAGGCTCAAGTACACCGAGATGATCGCCAAAGAGTCGATGCGACTCTATCCACCCGCGTTTGGAGTGGGACGTGAAGCGATCGAGGCGTGTGAGATTGGGGGCTTTCGCGTGCCGGCCAAAGCGCAAGTATTTATGTTTCAGTGGGCCACGCAAAGGGACGCGCGGTTCTTTAGCGAACCTCACAGTTTTCAGCCGGAGCGCTGGACCGAAGAACTGAATGCGACACTGCCGAAGTACGCTTACTTCCCTTTCGGCGGCGGCCCAAGGGCGTGCATCGGCAACTATTTTGCGATGATGGAAATCGTTCTGTTGCTGGCGAGCATCGGCCAAAGATTCCGATTGCCGTTAGCGCGCGATGCGGCGGTTGAGTTGTTTCCCGCAATGTCGCTCAGGCCGAAAGGTGGGATTGATGTGATGGTAGAAAAGCGCTAGGCCGACGGTTTGCAGATAGAAAATTTGCAGTCGGGAAGGGCGGTTTACCCCCGCTCGCTCAGTTCAGACCTCTTGAGTGGTAATGCTGCAGCGGGAGTAAACCGCCCTTCCTAACCTGCAAATTTCGCCAAGTCGATTGGTTTTGCTGGCTGACTAGGGAACTGGTAACACTGATTTCAGACCATCACCAGCGCGATGCGTGACCACTCTTCAAGACTTAAAGTTTCAGCGCGTCGTTGCAAGTCCACTTCAGCACGACATAGGACAATACTCGCCCCGCCGTGTTTCTTCAGTAACTCATTCAGCATCGGTGGCGACGCGCGCAAGTTATTCAGAATCGTTTTCCGTCGCTGAGCAAACCCCGCACTAACTATGGACCATAAGAGACGCTCGTCCGTAACATCTACAGGCAGTTTCGGACTAAACCGCAAACGCACGACAGTGCTCCAGACCTTTGGCGCCGGACGGAACGAACCCGGTGCGACATCGAACAGTCTCTCCGCGTCGGTATACGCTTCAACCAGGACCGACAAGTAGCCACGCTCCTTCGAACCCGGCGCGGCCGTAATGCGCTCAACAACCTCGCGCTGCAACATCAGCACCATCTCTCTTACACAATCACGCTGTTCGATAAGGCGCTGGAGAATAGCGGTGGAGATGTTGTAGGGAAGGTTGGCAACCACGCGTGCGGTTTGTGCCGGCGAGATTTCGGTACAGAAGTCGGTGACCAGGGCGTCGCGTTCGACCAGATGGAAATTTGCATGCCCGCCGAACTTCTCTCGCAGCAATGGAATCAGTCCGCGGTCAAATTCGATGGCTACTAAACGGCCTGCACGTTCAATGAGTTTCTCCGTGAGCGCTCCTCGTCCAGGACCAATCTCAAGGATCGTCTCGTCCAACCCGGGATTTAGTTCGTCGACGATGCGATTGATGATGCGAGGATCCGTGAGGAAGTTCTGTCCGAGGCGCTTGGAAGGATGAGGGACAATCGCGCGCGGCTCATCTCTCATCGGACATCCTTCCTCCAAGTCCTGAGTGCCGGAGAAAAGTGCTGAGTATTGAGTACTGAGTTCCAAAACGCATATCTACACAAGATGCCAATGCAAACGTTGAACACGAGCCAAATGAAAACGGAACTCAGTACTCAGTACTATTTTTTCGCAAGGTACCCAGTGATCTCGACATCCGGGTTACGTTGAATCACTTCCACTTCACTCAGTTGCAAAGCATCGGCTATCGTCTCGGCGCCGCTTCCGGCTATCGCACCTGGCGCTTCTGCACCACCGATAATCATTGGCGCGATAAACACACTCACCTTGTTCACCAAACCAGCGTCCAGAAACTTTCCGGCTATTCCCGCGCCACCTTCGACCAGCACAGACTGGATCTCGCGGCGACCTAGTTGTTCCAGAACCAGCGCCAAGTCGCGACCGGCTGATTCGTCTCGCACCAGGTCCACACCCTTGGTTTCCAACTGCTCGAGCCGCTTGGCTTCTGCATCGCTTCCCGTAAAAACAAGCACCGGTGCCTCCGCGGTAGTTCTTGCCAGCATGGATTCGGGTGACAACTGCAAGGTCTCATCAAGCAGCACACGCACCAATGGCCGCCTTCTCTTTCGTCCGGATCGATCAGTCAACAGCGGATCATCAGCCAACGCAGTGCCCGCACCGATAAGTATTGCGTCGTAGTCGTGACGCAACTCATGCACGCGCGCGCGCGAACCTTCACCAGTAATCCAACGCGAGTCTCCCGTACGCGTCGCGATCTTTCCGTCAAGGGACATCGCCAATTTCAAATGCACAAACGGCCGCCCGGTTTGCATATAGTGAAAATATTTCTCATTAAGGAGCTCCGCTTCCCGGGCCAGCAAGCCGGTCGCGACTTGAATTCCGACGCTGCGCAGGTGCGCAAAGCCTCGGCCCGAAACTTTAGGATTCGGATCCTCAACTGGAGCCACGACTCTGGTTATGCCGGCAGCAATTAAAGCGTCGGTGCAGGGCGGCGTGCGGCCAAAATGGGCGTGTGGCTCGAGCGAGACATACGCGGTCGCGCCTCGGGGCGCTTCGCCGGCCTGCTCCAGTGCCAGAGTCTCTGCGTGCTTGATCTCTTCGAATAGGTAGAAGCCTTCGCCGAGAACTTTCTTATCGCGGGCGATTACGCAGCCGACCAGCGGCCCTGGACTAACCAAGCCCGCGCCACCTTCGGCTAATTGCAAAGCACGGCTCATCATGCGCCGATCCGTTTCGTTCCAAACGGGCTTTGCTTCACTCAATGTTGCTGTCTTTTGTGGCACAACGTTTCGAAACGATTAGTTGAAAAGGCCGTTCACATACAACTCTGGGTCAAACACGACCAGGTCGTCTACTTTCTCGCCAATGCCTGCGTAGCGAATCGGGAGATTCAACTCTTTTGCAATCGCGACCGCAATGCCGCCTTTCGCAGTGCCATCGAGTTTCGTCAAAACGATTCCGGTGACGCCAGCCACTTTCAAAAACTGCCTCGCCTGTTCCAGACCGTTTTGGCCGGTCACTGCGTCGACAACCAGTAACGTTTCATGCGGCGCACCTTCGACTTCGCGGCCGGCAACGCGTTTCATCTTTTCGAGTTCGGCCATCAGGTTTGACTTGTTATGGAGACGACCGGCGGTGTCTACGATTAGCACGTCCGAGTTGCGGGCCTTCGCGGCTTTTAATGAATCAAACAATACCGCAGCCGGGTCGGTTCCCTGCTTCTGTTGAATCAGCGGCACTCCCGTGCGCTCGGCCCAGATCGCCAATTGATCAGAAGCTGCTGCTCTAAACGTGTCTGCCGCGCAGATCAACACGTCGTTGCCTTCTGCCTTGATCCGTTGCGCGAGTTTTCCGATCGTCGTTGTCTTGCCCACGCCGTTGACACCGACGATCATCATTACGTAAGGCGCGACATCGTCTGGAATGCTGTTCTCTGAAGCAACACCTTGACCTTCAGACGCTCGCAAAATCCGCAACAACTCGTCCTTTATTGCCGACTTCAACGCTTCCAGATCGTTGATCTGTTTGCGGGCGATACCGCGCCGAACAGTCTCCAAAATGTGTTGCGTAGTTGGGACTCCGATGTCGGCGGCAATCAATGCTTCTTCCAACTCGTCCAGGAGATTCTCGTCGATCTGTTTTAGTCCCTGAAAGACCGTGTCGAGTCTGTCCGAGAGCGATTCTCGCGTTGCCGCAACTGCCCTTCTAAATCGAGCCGAGAACTCCTGTTCGAGCGCGGCCTCCTGCGCCTGCAACTCCGCGATCGAAAGATTGAGGCCAAGTACTGAAGTCGTAAAAGCCGAGCGCGACGGCACTGGTTTTTCAACTCTGGATACTTCGGGCGCCGGATGCGGAGGCGGAGGTGCAACTTTTCGTTCGGGCTCAGCCGACAACGGAGGCACCGGACTGGGCGCTGCTCCAGTTACAACCGGCGTGACCTCAAACTCGCTTACTGAAGGTGAAACAATTTTTGTGGCTGACGGCGGTTCGAGCGGCGGCGCTGGCGGTAAATCGTCCTGAGCTTTTGATCGTTCAGCTGGTTGATTGAGTCCAAGCGAAACAAACTGATCCTTGCTTTTGCGTTTCCAAAAAAGTCCCAGTAGTTCTCCGCGCCACTGCACAGGCGCCAATTCGACTGTACTCGTAAGTTTTGAATTATAAGCGCAACAGCCGCATCCTCACAAAAAGGACGCGGCTGGGATTAGGTGTGGGGTGTGGGGTGTGGGGTGTGGGGGTAAAGCAAAAGTGTCCGGGGGGCAGACTCCCGACACCCAACACCCTTGAATTCACGCAACCGAGAGCCGCTGCTCTGACGATGCTTCCGGTACTGGCTGATCCGCAGCCGGGCGCTTCCTGAGCTTCACCGAGCCAGGACGTATTTGGCCATCGCGGCAAGCTTCAGCAAACGCAGCGACGACGCCGGGGTCATAGCGGGTTCCTACAAGCGACTCAATACGAGCTACAGCGTCTTCAAACTTCATCGCAGTTTGATACGGCCGGTCGGTGGTCATCGCATCGAACGTATCCGCAACTGCCACGATCTTACCCATCAAGGGAATCTGATCGCCCTTGAGTCCTTGCGGATAACCCCGGCCATCGACCATTTCGTGATGCATGTACATACCGGCGAGAAAATCCTTCATTGCCGGAATCTGCGACATGATCTTGTAACCCTTCTGCGGATGCTGCTTCATGATCTCGTATTCCTCATCGGTCAGGGCGGCAGGCTTCTTCAGAATCTTGTCATCGATACCAATCTTGCCGACATCGTGCAGCAAAGCGCTGATACGAATCTTTTCACACTCTTCCTCGGGTAATCCGAGTCGCTGGGAAATTGCCACTGAAATGCGCGACACCCGTTCCGAATGGCCGCGCGTGTAAGGGTCCTTTCCGTCAATGGCGGCCGCTAAAGCTTTGACTGTTCCGAGAAACAGTTCGCGGTTCTCGGTCGCTGAGTTCTGCAGATCAGTGATGTAGCGTTCGATCTTGTCCGTCATCAGATTGAAAGCTTTGCCAAGATCCCCGAGCTCGGCAATGCTCTGGATTTCAATCCGCTGCGAAAAATCGCCGGAAGTAATTCGCTGCGCACCCTGGGCTAACTCTTGAACAGGATGGCTCAACTTCTGTGCAAAGAAGAAGCCGATTATGAGGGCGAGCAGACCAGCTACCACGCTGATCCAAAGCGTTTGCCAACGCATGTCGGCCACTGAAGCCAAGGCTGCCCTTTCATCCTGGATGGCGATGACGCCCAGCCGAACGTTCTCATCAAGCTCAGCTGTCGCATATGATCCCAGCATCTCCACCTTGCGTCCGTCACGAATCGCAGTAAACGGAGCGAGTGCTGACTGGACCTGCATGCCAGACTCTTGCCAGTCTTGAACGACTTTCAGATCAGTCATCGGCTTTTCAGAAAAAGCGACACTGGCTTCCGGATGGGCCACGGCCTTACCGTTAACGTCAACAACGAAGACAACCGGTAGACCCGCGTTTAGCAGATCACGTTCGCTCTTCGAAGTCGGCTGCTGCACCGCGTTGAAGACCTCCTGGAAAGAAACGATGGCCACCACTGCCCCAACCACTTGTTCGTTACCTGCACCGCCCATAACCGCTGCCGCCACCGTCAACGCCATATCCTGACCTGAGCGAATAATCTGAGGGCGACTCACGACTACTCCACGACCGCTCATCCTCGCCAGCACCCCGCTGACACGCTCGTCAACTTCTTCGCGTTTAATCGCGTCGGGTTGAAAGGCGCGACGAAGTTCGCCATCGACCGGCCAAATCGCGAGCGCAATCAGATTCGGATCATCCTGCAACGACCGCTGCAGTCGCGTTTCATAGCCTTCTTCCGTAAGGGACTTAATTCCGCCGGAGATCTCAAAGGCGCGCGCCAATCCCGTGACAGCATCTCGATAGCGGCGGCCGTAGAGTTCGATCTGGCGCGCCTTGTCTTGCACTAACTGGGCCTGATAACGCCCTTCCACCGAACGCAGTTCATCGGCACTACGACCCGACAATAGCGTGCCTGCCAGGGCAACCGGCAGCAAACCCACCAGCAGCAGAACGCCCAGCACGATGTAAAGAAGTGGGACCCGTCGAATATTTGCGAACATGTTTAGCTGTCGAGTTTAGTGAACGACTGGTTGCACTTGAAGGATTGCGTTCAGGAGGGGTTGTGACTTGCCGGCGATCAGGATTCCGGCGCAGAATCATTATTGTCGAGCAACCTAAGGGTGTCAACGACTTTTAACACTACGGTAATCAAAGGGTTGGGCGTCTAAAGCTTTTTCGACGACGCTGAGGATTTCTTACAGACTTTGCTGCTACTTCAGGCGTCTAAAGTGTTGAGAGCAAAGCCCCAGGGCATTTGAAAAAGGGGCAGGGCTGAAGCCGGACGGTCGAAGCGCGGAAGAAGGATGGACACGGTTACGAGCGACGAACAGATTCTGGAACGAGCTTTAACTGGTGATGCGGAGGCTTTCGGCGAAATCGTCAAGCGCTGGGAGCGGCGCATCTTCGCGCTCGCTTACGGAATTCTGGGTCGCGAAGAAGACGCCCGCGACGCAACTCAAGAGACGTTCCTGGCCGCCTTTCGCAGCTTGCGAGGTTTCCGTGGCGAGGCCAAAGTTTCGTCGTGGCTTCACCGAATTGCGATAAACCAATGCATCACGCGCCAACGTCGCGCCAAAGTGAGAAACGAGGCGGCCCTCGAAGACGAAGAAGCAAAGAATGCGGCCCGCTTTGCAACGCCGCTTCGCTATTCACCGGCCCGGGTCGTTGAGGGTTTTGAGCATATTGAAGCCGTTCGACGCGCGGTATCCGCTTTACCGATTGAACTGCGGCAGGTGGTTTTGATGAAAGAGTTTGAAGAACTGACTTTCCGAGAGATCGCGGACGCGTTAAATCTACCGCTGAGCACGGTCAAGAGCCGTCTCTATACGGCGATGAAACAGTTGCAACTGCGCCTGGAGCGCTTTAGCAACGATGTAGTTTGAGAGTGGAGAGAGTATGGACGAAGATAAAGTACTAAACCCAGGTTGCGCATATCGTGACGATCTGATTTCAATTGTCTATGGCGAAGCAACTGAACCGGAAACTCGAAAATTTCAGCAGCACATGCGCGCGTGCTTAGAGTGCAGCGAAGACTACGCGGCCTTCAAAGGCATTCGCAATTCCGTGTTCAGTTGGCGTCAGGAAACACTGGGCTTTATCACACAGCCTGAACGCAGTCGCCAGGTAAGGGATCGTTCGGCCCTAGCGGCGGTTCGCGAGTTTTTTACGCTCTCACCACTATGGTTGAGAGGTGCCGTTGCGCTTGCGTCACTCGTCTTCTGCTTACTCGCAGTGTTAGCTGTCTCTCGATCTCGCACCGACCCTACACCAGTAATCATCTCCAGTAAGACGGACGCGGAGATTGAAAAGATGGTAGAGAGTCGCACTCAGGAAAGACTGGCCACGCTCAAGGAGAAAGAAGGCGGTCTAGTTCCAGCCGGCGCTAGTGAGGATGAGATCAAAGCGCCAAAGTCTGAAAATAAGAGAGTAAGAATCCCGGCGACACAAGTAGCGGTCAATCCAACACGCAAACCCCTGACTAAGAAGGAACGCGATCAGCTCGCAGCAGATTTGAGATTGACGGCCTCTGAGGATGACAGTGACATTGGCCTTTTGGATGAAGGCTACAACCGTTAATACTAATAAAGTGGCTCCGGACGGAAAATATGAAACGAAAACTCTTGATGTTAATGATGGCGAACGTGCTTCTCCTCGCCAGCCATATCGCCGGTGAAGTCAACGCGCAGGAACCTGATCGACCGGGTGAGGCTGCACAAGGCGGTCAGGTTGAGGATCCGATCCAACAACTTAAACTAACGCCGGAACAGCGACAGCAGATTCGCTGGATTCGAGAACAGATGCGAAATGAGCGGGCCACGATCAATCAAAGGCGTCGTGAAGCAAACCAGGCGCTGGATGAGGCGTTGGATGCCGATCAACCTGATGAGGCGTTGGTTGAGCAGCGACTACGCGAACTGGCGATTGCACAAGCTGCGCAGATGCGGATGAATATCCTGACTGAAGTGAGAATTCGCCGCGTCTTAACTGCAGATCAGCGAGCCGTCCTGCGTGAGTTGCGACAGGCGGCGCAGTTCCGGCGACAACGTCAACCAGACAACCAGCGCCGTCCCAATGTTCCGAATGGTCAGCGCCGACTTCCAAACGGACGCAATACGTTGAGCCCCGCCGTTCCGGAAGCTAATCAAAATCTGAATAGGCCGCAGCCGTAAAGCAAGCGTGCCCTAGAGAGAGCCGCAGGAAGTTGAGCCGGTCAGAACTCCGAGACCGGCTCTTTCCATATCTGGGTCACGCTGGACTTGTTCCGCAACTCTAGCCTTGACGCATTGCTGTCATTTTGCGCATGATAGGCCGCTCGTTAACTGCATAGGTCAGAGCGTAATACCGAGGCGATAGTCAGTACGAACCAACCTTAGACCCCCGCTTCTTTCAAAACATCGGGTGGCTCCAGTGCCGGATTGGTTTCGGGCCTCGTTCAAAGACTGCTCGCATAAAAGCTGCTAATGAACTTCGCTACGCGCGCTCTTCTCGAACTGCAGGAGACGACGTTAATGGCCGCCCGTGCCGCGCGTGGCCTCTTCAAGCGTCCCCGATACATCAACGAAATCATCGCCCAGATGGAGGTGATCGGCGTGGGTTCGCTGACAATCATCCTGCTCACCGGCTTCTTCACTGGTGGCGTGTTGACTCTTCAGACTTACCCCACGCTTCAGTTCTATGGTGCGCATTCCCAAACAGGACGTCTGGTGGCCATTTCTCTCGTTCGCGAGCTGGGCCCGGTGTTGAGTTCCTTGATGGTGGCGGGACGAGTTGGTTCGGCTATCGCTGCCGAGCTGGGCTCAATGACAGTATCGCAGCAGATCGACGCCATGCGGGCGCTTGGTACAGACCCCATTCGCAAACTTGTCGCTCCCAGGATCGTTGCCCTGGTAATCACGTTGCCGCTGTTGACGGTAATAGCCGATGTGGTGGGTATTGCTGGTGGGGGAATAGCGGCGAGCACCCTTTACGGTTTGCCCATCGACTCGTTCATAGCGTCAGTTCGTGACGGAATTACGACGGATGATATTATTGGCGGCGTCATCAAGCCGATCTGCTTTGCTGTAATTATCGGATCAATTGCCTGCTACAAAGGATTAAGTACCGAGGGCGGCACGGTTGGTGTCGGCCGCTCAACCACTCGGGCGGTCGTGAGCGCCTCAATCGTAGTAATCATTACCGACTTCTTCCTCTCCCGAGCTCTGCAGTATTTGCTCGGGACACAAGTAACTTAAGCGAGCTTGTACCATGTCAGTATCAAGAGAGATCCACACCACTCATCCCGGACAAGTCAGTGAGAATGCTGCTGAGTCTACCTTTGCGGAGATCGACGATTCCGATCGCGCTATCCCGGCAATTGAGTTTCGGGATGTCACGCTCTCCTTTGACGAGCGCGTGATTCTCGATCGGCTAAGTTTCAAGGTGATGAAGGGTGAAACAAAGATCATCCTTGGCGGTTCGGGCGGCGGTAAGTCCACCATCATCAAATTGGTGCTTGGACTGTTGAAGCCTGATTCGGGACGTGTTCTCGTAAACGGCGAAGACATTACCGATCATAACGAACCTAAGATGATGGTTGTCCGCAAGCAGATCGGAATGGTCTTTCAGGAAGGCGCCCTCTTCGATTCACTTTCTGTCTACGACAACGTTGCCTATCGACTGCACGAGCAGGGCATTCCGGAAGACGAAGTCGAGCCTGAAGTCCGCCGCATGCTGCGCTTCGTCAATCTCGAGGATGCCATCGACAAGATGCCGGCCGAACTTTCCGGAGGTATGAGGCGACGAGTCGGTATCGCCCGCGCGTTGATCGGCGACCCCAAGATCGTGCTCTTCGACGAACCCACCGCGGGTCTCGATCCGCCGACGGCTCGCACAATCTGTGAGTTGGCCATGAAGCTACGCGACCTCGAAGACGTTTCTTCGATCTTCGTGACGCACGAAATGAACAACTTGCAATACATCTGTTCTGAGTATGCAGTAGTCAATGACGCGGGTGAGGTGGTGTTTGAACGCGAAGGTGAGCGTCTTTGCCTGACAAACAGCAAGGTGATGATGATGCGCCAGGGTAAAGTAATTTTTAGCGGTACTGACGAGTCCCTGCGCCGCGCTGAAGATCCGTACATTCAGAAGTTCCTGCGCGGACACTAGAGAAAGGATGAGCATGAAGGTCCCGGCCCGAAGGAAACCTGGCAACTCGGTTCTTCTTCAGTTTCAACCTTCAGCCTTTTAAAACTTATGCCAAGATCAAACAAGACTGTCAGTCTGAACCAGTTACGCGTCGGAATCTTTGTGCTGATCTCGATCATCATTCTGATATTTCTGATTCTTAACTCGTCCGGCGGTCTCAATCCTTTCTCAAAGAAGCTTCACTTGAAAGCACGCTTCGTCGACGCGAATGGTTTGCGTGAAGGCGCGGAAGTGCGGCTGGCCGGGGTCAGGGTTGGCAAGGTAGACAAGATTACGCTCCTGCCGCCATCGAATATTCCCAACGCACACCGAGTCGAAACCATTATGCTGATCGATTCAACCATCGACGGACGGCCAGCCAATGAGCGAATTCGCACCGACTCGCTGGCGCAGCAGGGTTCACCAAGTCTGCTTGGCAACGAGATGCTGATCAATATCGCACCGGGAACCTCCCTGGGCGCGCCCGTGAAAGATTGGGACATCCTTCCCTCATCGACGTCGAATACCGTCAACGATTTTGCGACCTCAGGAACCGAACTGGCCCAACGTCTTAGCAAGCTTTCGGATGAAATCAGCACTATCGTAAAAGATGTAAAAGATGGAAAAGGGACAGTCGGTCGACTCTTCAGTGATGAAGCGTTGTACAACAATCTGAACGCGACCATCCGCGAGGCCGAAGATGTCATGCGTCAAATAAGATCGGGCCAGGGATCTGCGGGACGCTTTATTAACGACCCGGCGCTTTATAACAACGCGAACGTCCTGGCGGTGCAGTTGCGGAAGATTGCCGATGACTTGCGAGCGGGACGCGGGACGGCTGGAAAGCTGCTGACTGACGATCAACTTTATGTGCGCATCAATCGCACGGCCGATCGGCTGGACAAGTCGGTCAATCAAATCAACGAGATGATCGCGGAGATTAATGCCGGCAAAGGTACCTTAGGAAAACTGGTCAAGGACGAGCAGCTTTATAACGATGCCCGCACCGCAATCGCGCGCTTTAACACTACCGCGGAACGAATCGACAACGTGATCGCGGCTGCCCAGCGCGGCGAAGGAACGGTTGGCAAACTATTGACCGACGACGCGCTCTATTCGAATGTCAATCAACTCTCCTCAGAAGGCGTGAAACTAATCTACGACTTCCGCCAGAATCCGAAGAAGTATCTGACGATCAAGTTCGAGCTGTTCTAGAAGTCAGTACCGAAACGCGGTAGCATCGGGTCTAGAATCGCCTGAGGTTTCGCTATCCCAGCAGTCATCCGACGCTACCGCGTTTCGGTACTGACTCCATCGCATGTCACTCAAGATCACCCGCCGCGAATTTGTTAACAGCGCATTAGCAACTGCCGCGCTCGCCGCCGCAACTCCTTCTCTTTCGCAACCGAGCCAGTCCAGGCGTCCTAATATTCTCTTCATCCTCGCCGACGATCTTGGTTACGGCGACTTGAGTTGCTACGGCCGTCCTGATTACCAAACCCCCAACCTTGATCGCCTCGCGACTCAGGGCGTGCGCTTTGCCAATGCCTATTCAGCATCGCCGTTGTGCACGCCGACGCGTTGCGGATTCATCACCGGTCGCTATCCGGCGCGCACTCGAGTTGGTCTAGAAGAACCACTTCACGCGAGACGTGCACTCGGCGACAAAGTATTGACGCTTGGGCTACCGCCAGAGCATCCGACCATCGCGTCGCTGCTGAAACAGAGTGGTTATGAGACGGCGCTGATTGGAAAGTGGCATCTGGGTTATCTGCCAAATTTTGGCCCACTTCAAAGCGGCTTCGAAGAATTCTTTGGCATCATGAGTGGAGCGGCCGACTTCTTCACGCACAAAGATATGGTAGGCGACATCGATCTGTATGAGGGCAAGGTTCCGGTTGAACGCGTCGGGTACATGACAGAGATGCTGACCGCGCGCGCCATCGACTACATCAAGGCACGCGCCGTTAAGAGTCTTAAGCGCGGCGTGGACGACAGACAGCAACCGCAACCCGCGAAACCGTTCTATCTGAGTCTTCATTACACGGCGCCGCATTGGCCCTGGGAAGCGGCAGGCGATAAGCAACCGCATCCTGAGTTGCGCGGTCCCGCAGCGTTTCGCAGCGGCGGCTCACTGAAGACTTATGCCTCAATGATGAA
>JBGTLE010000440.1:0-2992 GCA_041744295.1 Pyrinomonadaceae bacterium
TCAGAGCATGGCGGAAGTGAAGGCTTGAGAGATGAAGGACGGCTTGCTTCTGCGTTAGCCCGTCCCCAAAATGTCCTGGCCTATGCTCAACCTCCACCAGACTTGGCAGTCTTAGCTGCGGCCTACGCTTATGGAATTGCCCGCAACCATCCCTTTGTGGATGGCAACAAGCGAACGGCGCTGGTAGCGGCCCGCACTTTTCTACTACTGAATGGCGTCAACCTAGAAGCTAATCAGGATGAGAAATACTTAACCTTCCTACAACTGGCCCAGGGGACTCTTACGGAAGAGCAGCTAGCCGACTGGATTAGAAAGCGAATCTGATCGCTTTAGAGTTTATGATTGCTCCCGCGTGATGTAAGAAGAAAAACGATGAAGATCGGTCAAAGGGAGTACTCTGACAGACGCGTCGCCGAGATCAGGGTCGTTGCACCCCCACTATTCGTAGAGAGAATTTGGTGCCCATTTAGTGACCAACACCGAAGCAGGGATTAACTCAATGGGTCGAGTGAGAAACAAGGGAAAAGCTGGAAACCTCACCGTCTTAAGAATTGCTCAGTAAAATGAGAGAAGGGAATTGAGCTTTTCAGCCCCCCTTCGGCAGACCAATTTAGCGTGTTTTCTCGTAGCAAAATCGAGGTTTTTCAGTTTTAGTTCCTTCTTAGTGCCCTCTTGGTACCTTCTGGACTTCCTACAAATCGTACCGATTCAATTATAGTACGCTCAGCATTAGTGCCCATATCGTGCCCACCTGTAGAGCTTTGGAGTTTGACTTTAACGCACGCTAATAGCCTCTCACGAGCCGGTTGGGGCGATCCTGATATGTATTTGACTACATAATGCACTTCAGGACATACTATGAAGGTGGCGTGGGTCGTAGCATTTCATGACGAGTTCGACTTGGAGTTCGACGCCCTGGCAGAAGCGGTGCAGGACGAAGTACTTGCGCACGCCAGACTGCTGGAGCAGTTTGGACCGCAACTCGGTAGGCCTCGCGTCGATACGCTGAAAGGCTCGCGCCACGCGAACATGAAAGAACTGAGGTTTGATGCCGACGGTGGGGTTTGGCGAGTTGCTTTTGCCTTCGATCCGAAGCGCAAGGCAATTCTTCTGGTCGCGGGTGACAAGTCGGGCGGCAGTGAAAAGCGTTTTTATCGGCAGCTAATAGCGAAGGCCGACGAGCGGTTCGACGGCCATTTGTCCCGGTTGAAGAAGAAAGGTAAGAACTAACCATGAAGACCCTGAAGCAGAAAATGAAAGTTATCGGCGCAGTACGCCGCAGGAAGGTCGAGGCCCGCTCTGCTGCCCTTATTGCCGAAGAAATGACGTTGCAGGAACTCCGGCAAGCCCGCAAACTCACCCAAGTGCGGATTGCGAGGGAGCTCGGCATTAGCCAGGATGGCGTCTCCCGTTTGGAAAAGCGCAGTGACCTCTTGCTTTCCACCTTACGGAAGACGGTCCAAGCGATGGGCGGTAACCTGTCCCTCGTAGCTGAATTCCCAGATCGTGAGCCAGTGGTGCTGTCAGGCATTGCCGAAGCAGAGCCGGAGCCTACGCCGACCCGACGGAAGCCCGCGCCGGCCCGCGCGTAACATAAGGGTAGGGGAATGCGATCACTTAAAACTGAGTGGATATGTCCCTTGATTAATCGAGCGAGACCAACGTCGTTATGAAATCAAGCACTGTGTTTGGTAGCACCAGTGAGTTGCGTGCGTATGAAACGATTGATAGGCGCCTGCCCCTGCGGGTCAATGCTTAGGATGACCTTGGGATTGAAGTCCTGTTCTTCCCGCCAGTTATCCGGTTGGCGTAGTGCGCCAACCAACTCAACAGAAACCTCCTCGCCGGTCTCGTAGGTCAGGGTCCCGCTAACGGTTCGCTCTGGATACTGCGGCAGCCACTAATGCCCTTTGTGTCCAAAGTCGTCGAATAGACTTGGCTTGATGATTGACATGTTTTTCCTGTAAACGGCGCGTGTAGTTTCTTAACTCAACTGTTCTGCGAGAAGCCTGTTTGATTGACGGGCAACGTAAAACCAGCAGGCATGCCGGTCAAGGATGGTGACTCCCGCGAGCGCTCTTCAGCGCAGATCTGCACCTATGTCCCGCTCAACTACAAACCCGAACAAGGTGACGACGACATGGACGCGATGGGTTTTGAAGCGACGGAAGCATAGGCCTGGGAGAGGTCTTTATCAGGATTCCGGGGCAGCACTCCTGATTCACTATTATTTTTCGCGACAAACTTGTCCTCTAGATTTGTCGCCTTTGGAATTGTTGATGCGGGCTTTCGCTTTCGCGCTGCTGGACGTGATTGCGAGGGTTGCGATTAAGAAATAGTGTTGACGAAAGAGAGGTAGAATTGGAATTAATAAACAAAATCGTAGATGAGTTGGAGCGCAACCGCCCGAGAGCCACTACCAGGGTTCTCAACGAAGTGCACGTCTGACTGAGAATCCTTAGCCCGCATTATCTATGAACTGCGCTGTTGTTCACTAAGCCTGCGAAGCAGACGACAGCGAGAACCAAATTCGCGCTCGTCTAAAACATAACGCGCTGATGCCCGTTACACGGCCTGATACTCATCTCCGTTGCTTTCCTGAGGCTCACGCCCGGAGCTTTATGCTGTCGCCTGCGTATGCAGGCTGGAATGGAAAATACGTTCGTGCGCATTGATAGTTACGAATCTGTAAGCCGCCAGTACACTTGGTATCGGCGATGTGCTTATTAAGTGAGTCTTTCCGTTCTCCTCCTGAATAACTGATGAACGATACCCACTCTACCATCACTGTGTTGATCGTGCTGTTACTGATTGCCTCGGGGGTGGCGATGACTGCGAAGTGGGTCCCGGTACCATACACGCTCGCTCTCGTGGTTGTCGGACTTGTGATCACTCCGATGCACTTTCTGCCTACGATTCACATCTCTCCCGATTTAATTCTGCTCATTTTTCTGCCAGCGCTGCTGTTTGAAGCGGCCTGGAATCTGAAACT
>JBGTLE010000441.1:0-30225 GCA_041744295.1 Pyrinomonadaceae bacterium
CCTTTGTGAATGCCTTAATGAAACGAGGGGCGCCCACGCGGCGCCCCTTTATGGTTGACAGCGTGTTCAAGAACCTAACGTGAAGGCTCCGACGTACCAGCCATTGTAAATACCATTCTCTTTTTATTTCGAACGACGCTAAAAGCGTATCTCACACCTGGCGTATCCGCGAGTTTCACCACATCAATATTGGCAATCAGTTGACGGCCATCAATCGACTCGATCACATCACCGGGCAGCAGTCCGGCCTTGAACGCGACCGTGGCCGGCTGAACATAGAGCACCAACAGGCCACCGTTCGAGCCGAGCCGAGATGCAACTTGTGGCCTTAACGCGACCGTCTCGAGTCCCTTTGCCCAGAGCGAGTTTGCGAGCGCGTAGCGGGTCGGCGCTGAAGGTGGAGCTGGCGCCGCAGGAGCCGAAGGAGCTTGCTGCGGTACGCGCGACGTTCTTAATCCGAAGAACGGATCCGGCGCCTCGGCCAGCTTTACTTCAACGTTCTCTGTCTCTTTTCTACCCGGTCGCGCCACGGTAAAACGCAACAACCCTTCTGGCCCAGCTTCTTCCAGTAGCCATGAAAAATCATCCGCACTGAAAATCTCACCCTGGTTGACGCTGAGGATCAGATCTCCGCGATTGAGTGAGGCTAAGAATGCCGGACTTCCCGGCGCGACGGAGGTCACCAATAGCCCTCGACGCGCGTCGGCAAAAGTTTTGGCAACCACTTCCGTAGACCAGCCGTTTCGCAGCAGTTGATCCATTGAGAAAGCGCCGAGCGGTTCTCCGCGAACCCCCAGCCAGGGACGCGGGACACTTGCCTGACGACTGAGCACTCGCTTGGCTGCAGCCCGTATCACCGACGCAGGCAATATCGTTGCGGTCGTTCCTTTCACTGTATCAACAATCCCGATGGTCTCGCCCGCATCATTTATGGCCACGCCGCCGATGTTTGCAGTGGACACTTTGGGTGAGCTGATCTCCAGGCGC
Organism: Pyrinomonadaceae bacterium; assembly: GCA_041744295.1. GTDB lineage: Bacteria > Acidobacteriota > Blastocatellia > Pyrinomonadales > Pyrinomonadaceae > PSRF01. The sequence continues at coordinate 988 of JBGTLE010000441.1, forward strand.
GCAATAGTGCCTGACGGTGCATTCAGGATCTTTACAATCTCGCCTTCGATCTCACCCAGTCGGACGTAGATCGCGCCGCTACCAGCGGCTTCCCTTTCCGGCGCTGGACCCGGTGAGAAGAGGTGGACACGTTGCCCGACCGCGATCGCTTTCTCCGTTGCCTCGTTAGTGACGCCGAGCCCGGCCAGGCTGTTTGGAGCAAGCTTCAACACCGAGACACCGGTAACGCCATCCAATCCGACATAGCGAGCAGTCATCCGGCGGTGATCGCGGGCAATTACAGTTACGTCAGGAGCCTGATAAAAACCACCAAAACCTAGCATAGGCGCGATGGGCGGAGTCGACGGAGAATACGCTACTCCTGGAAGTGACGACGCGGCGGGGTGGCCAGTTTTGGATTCACTTGTTGGAAGCGGGGGAAGAGCCAAACCGATCTCAGCGTCGACTTCGGGTAACCAAGCCGCGACGGTCTCGCCATCGTCAAGCGCCAGGCCCGCTATCACATTCGTGTGGACCTGACCGTTGATTCGGAACCCTTCATCAAGCTGCGCTATGGCCTTTACGTCTCCCGAACGCAAGAGCAGCCGAAACATCTTCAATCCGGAGAGCCGGTGCAAAAGAGTTACGACCTGCGGAGCGGAAGGGGTCGTCTCGACAATTAGTGGGCTGCCAGGAATGCGACCGGTGGGTGGTTTTTTTTGAGATCGATCTGGCAAACTTCCCCGAACAGTCGGGGGCGACTGGACTTCGGCAGGTTCAGCGGGTGGCGTCGGAGTTTGCGCGACAACCGGAACGCATGCCGACAGCAGCGCCGAGATTATCAGCAGAGACCCAGTGGATTTGATAACACTTCTCATTACTTTCCTTGTTTACCAAACACCCTTCGATGAAGCCTTAATCAAGGTGGTCGACTCGCCGGCCACGAAGCGCTGCGAGCCGAAGCTAACTCTTGGCAAAGAGATGGTTCGCGACACCCCATTAACGTCATCGAGCGATAACTTTAACGACTGAGCGGGAGCGTCAATTGGAAATACGGCAACCTGGTCGCCGTCCGAAGCTTGATGCTGAATGACTTTGGCGGGAGTGTTGCTGAAATCCTCGCTGACCGTGCGCTGGCTGCTTGCCGCAGGTTTGCGTCGCGGCGGCTTACGGCTAGTGTCTACTGCCAAAGTGCCAGATCCTGGATTATCTTTCGGCGCTGAGGTTGTTCCTTCCCTCGGATTCGTAAATCCAGTTGGTGGTGTCGGCCCCTTATCGGTGACGGTAGCTGGCGCAGGATTATTAGTTTCGGCGACGCTGCTGGGCTGCCTTGTCATACCGCGAAAGAGAAAAACAGTTCCCAGCACGATTATCAGACTGGCGAGCGCCAGGGAAGGGACACCGAAGGCAATACCTCCGACCGTAATCCCGCGAACCAGTCCAGGCTTGTCATTTGCCAATCGCGCTCGTAACCGAAAGTCAAAATCTGCCGGCGCCTCGACTGTTCCCAGGCCGCTAACCAAACTTCTCAACTTCAACTCTCGATCGTGGAAACGTTGACACTCGCTACATCCACGCAGATGTGTTTGTGTGCGACCCTGCGGCTGCCAGCCTGCATCCGCAGAGTCTATTTCTGACCGCACTGACTTGCATTCAACTGCTCTCATATTTCTCCTAATCACAAATAGGCTTGCATCTTCTCTCGCAAAAAGCCGCGGGCCCTGCTGATGCGGGACTTCACCGTACCTTCGCTGGTTTCGAGGATTCTGGAAATCTCTTCATAGCTGCGACCATCCACGTCTCTCAGGATTAACGGTGCTCGATACTTCTCAGGCAAGGTACTGATGGCGCGCTGCACTGCCGTGCGCCTTTCTGCATCCACCATTTCACTGTCCTGCAATGGTCGTTCGTCGGGCGGATTGAACTCCCGTGGTTCTCCGCCGTCGGTAGATTGAAAAAAACCAGTTAGCGAAACCAACCGCCGGCGTTTCCGTTTTCGCAACTCGCTAATCGCGAGGTTTGTGGCGATTCGATAGATGTAGGTCGAGAACGCATAACTTTGCTGATATCGATCTGCGGCGCGGTAAACTCTGACAAAAGTCTCCTGCGCTAAATCTACCGCGCCGTCATAATCATTGGTCATGCGATAGATGTAGCTCGTGATCTGATTGCGATATCGTCTCACCAACTCGGCGAACGCGTCTCCATCGCCTGTACGCGTCGCCTCCAGCAACGCATGATCAGTCGCCGACTCAGTGACAATCTCCTGCCGCAAGGCAGTGGAGAAAGTCAGTTCATCGATTGAACTCAATGTGTCCATCAAGGCGGGTAGGCTCTCACTTGCGTTCACGAGCGATTCCTATAGGAACTTAGTCTCGTAACTACGCGAGCGGCACTCCTGAACAGGATTATAACCTGAGAGATGACCGCCCGCAGGTAATACACGCTCGAACCCGCAATGGGTTCCGAAAGGAAATATGTTGATGTGGGTGGGAGCCGTGTCGAGACCGCGAGTTTTAGGCGCCCGTCTGTCGTTTGGAGGAATAACTTAAACGGATTGAGCAGCAGAGCGCTAAGTCTAAGCCTCGGGGTTCTTGAATAAAGCGTCGTCGATCTTGATTCCAAACGTCACCGTCAGGATGCGGCTTTCCTGTGTTTGTTTGCCATCTTCGAGCAAAACGGTGCGATACGGAATCAATGTGCTTTGCGCATAGCGATGGTCAAAGAACTTTCGCGTGTACTTTACAGGTGTGGCTCCCGGAGTCGGCGCTTCCTCGTACTCCAACCACAGCACATGGAGGGTCCGTGTCGAAATGTAATAGCGGGTGGTTTGCTTTTCCTTGTCCGTCAGATCCAGAACGTAGAGCTCCAGGCCCTTCTGTTTATCCTTACCAATCAAATTGATGGTCGAGCCGTTTTCCTTGTATCTCAGCAGGCTATCGACGCTGTGCCTATGCTGAGAGATAAAGGTCTTGGTGGTGTCTTGTCGGGGCGTGAAAGCCGTGCCGTTGATAATCCCCCAGAGTTTGCCTTCACCGTAGATTAGCGAGTACTCCATCGTGGGCATCTTCTGATCGAGACGTATCTTGTCTTTCTCTGCATTCTCCCCTCGCACGAAACGGCGCTCGTAGGTCGCTTCCTCAGTCCTACCATCCGTTGTCACTCTCGAAATTCGGCCGCGTTCGACACCATTGCGGCGGATCTGATCGAGAATTGGACGCGAACCGTAAATGAAGATTGTCGATTCAACAACCTCTTCCGCATTATAGGTCTTCCCCTGCGGTGTTGCTGCTTGAACTGGAAAAGTGGCAAGACTGCCGATGGTGATGGCGCATAACAGCGAAAACGCCTTTAGTGAGCGAAACAAGACTGTAGTTCTCCTCTTTGGGGCCAGTTTGTCTAAAGAGTAACGAAGATGGGGAAAGTCGTCAGGCCCGAATTGTACCATACGAGCTTTTCGTAAGCGTTCAATTACAATCCGTTTCCCTTTCAAATCCGGTAATAAGTATTCTTGCAATTCCATTGATGCGTTTGTCTCAGCAATGCGATGCCTGAACCCTGTTTGACAATCAGCAACGCGAAAGGTACTTTGCTGGGTTTTCACCTGCAGATAATTCGAGACAATAGAGGTTGAACGTTGGCGAACTAACCCTCCATGACAGTTGAGATACGGCATCGCGCAACTTCAGTTAACTAGTCTCAACCTGGCGCGTAAGCGCATTTCGTATGTATGAAAGGACCCTTAGAGCTATGAAGCGTGTAGGTATTCTCGTCGGCCGCGAAAAGACTTTCCCCGATGCATTGATCAAAAACATAAACGAGCGCGGCAAGGGCGACGTCGTGGCCGAGTTCATAAAGCTGGGCGGCATCCGTCACGATGCTCCGCCTCAGTACGACATCGTAATCGACCGGATCTCGCATGAAGTGCCATTCTATCGTGCAACTTTAAAACGAATGGCTCTTGAAGGTACGGCGATCATCAACAACCCATTTTGGTGGTCGGCGGACGATAAGTTTTTCAACTACTCCCTCGCCAGAAAGTTGGGTGTGGCGGTACCAAAGACCGTCTTGCTGCCACAGAAAGACTACATGGAAGGAATCGTCAGCGAGAGCCTGCGCAACCTCGAGTTTCCGCTCGACTGGCAAGGAATCGTTGATTACGTCGGCTTTCCAGCCTTCCTGAAACCGTTTGACGGTGGCGGCTGGAAAAACGTCTCGAAGATCAACTCATTAGAGGAACTGTGGACGGAGTACAACCAGACAGGGACCCTTTGCATGACGCTGCAGGAAGGCATCGACTTTGATCAGTTTGTGCGCTGCTATTGTGTGGGCCAGCAGGATGTGATGGTCATGGCTTACGATCCGCGAAAGCCTTACCTGTCGGGTGAACAATACGTTCATGATCCAAATTACTTGGCGCCGGCGTTGGCTAAGCGCGTCGAGAAAGACGTGCGCACCCTCTGCAGAGCGTTGGGATACGATCTCAACACTGTCGAGTTTGCGATCAAAGACGGTATTCCTTATGCGATCGACTTCATGAATCCAGCTCCCGATGCTGAACTCGCGTCTGTGGGCGAGTTCTACCACAACTGGATCACAAACGTTGTCACCGACCTCGTTTTCCGGAAACTTGCCGAGCCGAGGAATCAACCAGGATATCGCTGGGATGTAATGCTTAACCCTGAGCCAGTGAACACTTCCGCAGTCGCTTCCCCTGCAGAACAACAAGCCCGAACGATTCAGCCGGCAGTAGTTAGCGACGGAGGAAATGAGAAAGCTAAAACCGCGGCGGCAGCGGTATCTGAGTCCACTCCGCGGAAAGCTGCGCGTCGCGCGAAGCCTGAGGTAGATGCCACTAAAAAGGGTGGTTCAAAGTCTTCCCCACGAGCAAAGAAGACAGTCTAGTCAAACGCTTCGGGAACTTTAGAAATCTAGCCGCGGATGAACGCGGATGCTACTGATCTGAGTCCAGAAATCGGATCGGTGTTATCCGCGAGTATCCGCGGCTTAGTTTCTAAGGGTATCGGTTTTCGGTAACTGGACGTGAGGTTATTCAGGCGCTGAAGGTTTGCGCCGATTGGCGAGAATTTTGGCGAGGACAAGACTGGAAATCCAGGCAACGAGAGATGAAGAAGCCAGCGACCAACCAATCCCGCCCATCTCCGGTTCCACGTACGGTCCCACCAGGGCAATCAAGATGCTCGCGTTCGTCACGCGCGCGGCCAGGCGGCGAACGCGCAGCGCGTGTTGCAACCAACTGATCCGGCGAAGCTCAGATGCCAGATACTGATCGTCATCATTGAGCCGCGCGTAGTAATCAGCCTCGCGGCGGGCATACGACATGAGCGACTTTTCTGAGCTCGCTCGGGCCGCATCTCGATACTGATGAATGACGTGGGCCAGCTTGCCGGTTCGCAGCGCGACATCTGCAAGGCCTAAGTGGGCGCGGAACCGCTCGGGTCCGACTTCAACAGCGCGTTGAAAGCTGCGCTGGGCACGCTCGACTTCACCGCACTCAAGAAAGCTTTCACCGATTAGCGAGAGCAGCTTCGCATCGTTCCCTGCACGCAGTTCCGAAAGGCGTAACGCCGCACGAGATCTTGAAAGCAATTTAGCGTCGCCGAGAGCACTCGCTTGAGACCTCAAAAGTCGCGCGAAATCGTAGATGAGCCAACCATCCTTTGGCACTACATTCAGAGCACGTCGGAATGCTTCACCTGCCTCACGCAGTCGCCCACTCACCCGAAGCCGGTTAGCCAGCTGGCGTAGTTGGCTGGCTCGCTCGCGATCAAGCGGCTCAATTAAATCTAACTGACCGCCCGCCTGCGCTTTGGCGCCGCCCAATTTAAACTTTGCATTTGCACTATCCAGAACTTCATCAGAGGCGAGGTGTAACTTCTCGATTTCGGTATCGAGCAGCTTTGGATCTTGCAGGTGGTCCCTCAGTTCCCGAGTTCTAAGATCCAGCTTCTCATCCTGAATCAACGGAAATAGCAGCCGAACCATCTGCCGGTAGCTGCGACCACCCGAGGCAAACGAGAACCCAGTCCCTTTGCCGAGTATCTGCGTTCTATAGCGATATCGCACGCGCCCGCCGCGCCGCAATGTGCGGACTGCGTGGGTATCGACCTTCTCAAAATCCATTACTCGAAGTTGGTTTCGCGTGCCGGAAACTAGTTGCATCAGGAATGGAATTGGCCCCTGCCTGCTCAAGCGCTCGCCATCAAATGAGATGCGGTCTGAGAACGCAAGCAGCGGCACTAGTAGCCAGGCCGCGCCCAAACTGATGAGCGCCCAAAGATCATTATTTGAGCGGAGAAGCAAGGCCGAAGAGAAAGTAAGAACGCTCGCCGTTGCAAGGTATGCCCCGGGAGAAACTCGGATGCTGGCGAGGCGTTCGCCTCTGTGCGGTTGCTCGCGTAACCTGGCGACTTCGGCCAGGCTCTCAAGCGTGGAAATCTGTTTTGTTTCGTCCATTTACTAACGTGTTTGCGACGTATTAGCTGGGCAATCAACAGGCACTTCCACACTGAACGAGCCGCGCTGTTTGCCGGGTTCAGTGTAGCGTAAGTCAGCTAATTGCACGAGCGTCCGCGTAGTGCAGTCAGCGCCGGCAACGTTCGCAACCGGAAATCGTGCAAACTCAAGGAATGCTTTCGCGGCTTCGGTCTGTACGGCCTGAGAAACCGCTGGTGAGTCGACCGATTCTGGTCGCTCATGACGCACGAGATACTGTTGGTTTGAGGATCCGATCAGGTGCAGATCAAATCGGTATGCGGCGCGATTGGTTTCAACAACAACTTGCCAGTAGAACGGATTCAAGAGAGTCGGCATGGCCGCCAGGTCCGCTACGTCCTCCCTGTATCTTTGCCCGAGCGCAATGGCCTCGGTGCGGGCTCTCCCAAGTGCAATTTGGTGCAGCGCCGCAAGCCCGAACCAGTAACAAACAAGCAGTCCTAAACTCACTAAAGCGATCTTTCCCTGCCAGCGCGCCTGTAGTTCAAGCTGGGACAAAACTACCAAACTAAGTAGCGCGACAATCCAGACAATTCGAAACCAGCCGACGCTCATCCCGGGTCTTGACGCGACACCAAACAAGATCAAATAGCTCAGCACTGAAGCCAGCAACACCCAAAATGCCAGCTGCTTCTTACTTCGGGACGTCAGTAAGAACACGGCGCCGCCTACTACCAGCCAGATCAGCGGGTCGATGATGAAAACCAGATCGCCGTAGAACCACTGGGCACTCCACGGCAAAAGCGGCCGCACGCCGTAGTTGTTTGTCCAATCCATGAACGGGTGGCTGGCGCTCGCAATCACTGACGCGATCAAGAGGCCTTTAAGTTTCAGAGAGGGTGGTCGCCCGCGGAAGCGAGCAATTGCTTTGTCAGCTAGTAGGAAGAGTATCGGGATTAAGAGCGCCAGGAAGAATGTGCCGACGATAGAGTGGGTAATTCCGCGGTGGTGATGAAGATAAGTCCATCTTCCAAACGCCAGAGTCACAAGATCAGCGTCGGGGGCGTTGGCCGCGATGAGACAGACGGCGGAAGTTGCGGGAGACAATCTTTCCAGTCCAGCCTTAGAGACGGCCAGACCGACGAGCGAGTGCGCGAGGTTGTCCATTTTCGAGGCAGGATCTAGAAAGAGAGATCTGATCGAGGTGCTTCCGGCGTCAATTGGGCATAGCGAGCAGAGTCAATTCGCTGTAACTCTGTGGCGGCCTCTCTCGCAGCTCCCGATTGCGTGGTTGCGGTGCCGTCGCTTTCTTTCGCTTTCCGAGCCGTGTCGACAATCTGAAACAGAAGTTCGGTCGCCTCCTGTTTCTTGCCGTGCTTCTCGTACACCAGGGCCAGTCGCAGATTTGAAGTTTCCGGCGTGACGATGGCGCTGTTCATCCCGACAATTTCTTTGTAAAGCTGAGCGGCTTCATCGTAGCTTTTGTCGCTCTCTTTTGCCTGGGCGAGCGCAAATTTGGAAAGGGTGGCAACGTCTGCGAGGCTGCTCTTGCTGAGTTCAGTTAACTCGCTGATGCCGCGGGGACGATCGAAGTAAAGCATGCCGGCCGCAGCGAAATACCGGGCTTCGCTGCGATATGGATCGCCGTACTTAGCAGCGACTTTCTGAAACTCCTCCGTGGCTTTCTGCGCTCGTTCACGCTCGCTCCCGAAAGTCGGTGTTCCCGGCGTAGTGCTGGGGGAGCTCGAAATCGGAGTGGTCACAATTCCGATTGCCCGACCAAGTGCGCGGCGCGCTTCATCATCCTTGCGATTGTTCCAGCGGATCGCCAGACCAACAATCACGGCGACCAGAACCAGTGCGACAATCCCGTAAAGAATAGTGCGTCCTTTGCCTTCAAGCTTGTCGCCAATGCGATCCAGCAAGCCCATTGCAGTGTCGCGAAAACGATCGTGTTGTAGTTCCCTTGCCCGCTTTTTAGTGTATTTAGCCACGTAATTCCTTCTCGCAAGTACTCATGGTGAGCTGCGTTCTTTCAGGTGTATGATGAGTGAAACATTCACTCTACTGGCGGCTATGAAAACTTGTCAAGCAAGGGTTCTTTTGCGAATCCGTAGTCTTTCGATTCGAAAAAACCAGTAGCGTTTAAGCGTTTAGGCTTTGCAGGAACACCATAGTCGAATCTGAAAGCATCCAAGTGATACGTTGAGAAACTTTTGGGAACAAGCGGGAAATGCTCGGTGTCTAAGAGCGCGACTGTCCGGGAAGAGGCAAGCGCCATACGCTATTGCTATTCCCGCCCCAGGGGGTAAGCCGTGAGTTACGGAGAGCCAATAGCCCTCAGGGGGCAGTTGGAGATCGAGCAGGTTGCCACGGCAACCGCAGTCGAGACTCGGCAAAATTCCGAGGCTCTGTTCATTGAAAGACTGAAGCAAGGCGAAGCGGCGGCTTTTGACACTCTGGTTTCTGAGCGTTCGGGTGAGATCTACGGTTTGCTTTATCGCATGACCGAGAACACTGAAGAGGCCCGTGACCTTACCCAGGAGACCTTTCTCCGTGCGTTTCAAAGCATCGGCAGTTTTCGCGGCGATGCTGACTTGAGGACCTGGATATACCGAATTGCGATCAACCAGGCTCGCAACCGTTGGCGCTGGTGGCGCAGACGGCGTCGCGATTCAACGGTTTCGCTGGACGCCATCGAGGGACAACGTAATCAACCCTTGAGTGCGACCCTCGCCGAGGACTCGAACAATCCAGAGCAGGACACTCTGGCGCATGAACGCGAGCGGGCATTGAGAAAGGCGTTGCGCAGTCTCAGCAGTGTTTATCGCGAGACCGTGATCTTGAGAGACATCGAAGGATTTAGTTATGAAGATATCGCGGCTACGCTCGAGATCAGCGTGGGCACAGTGAAATCGAGATTGGCTCGCGGTCGTCAGGAGTTACGACGCAGGTTAGAGGGATCTTTGTAATACGGTTCCGTAGGCCGAGAAAAAGTATCGGCATTCGAAATCGAAATACTCTGGATGGTCAATCCGCCCCGGCTCACAACAACTCGGTGCCAAATGGGTCGAAGTGACGAAAGCGGCGGACGAAAGTCCTTGACTAGAGTAACGAACGAATTGAAAACGTGGCCAGCAACGCCCGTTGAAGTATCGCTCGGAACATCGGTCGGGAAGGTTCAGAAGCTGTCAGCGTTGCTTCCTTTAACAAGGGAGCAGCCGGGGTCGATTGATCATTACAGGAAGATCAGTGTCCGTTGTCAGTTGTTCTTCTGTGCTGAATTGGAAGAACAGTGGATCAGACCGAACGGTTTAGATACAAGAAACAACTGACAACGGACCACTGACGTCGAATCATTATGTTGTGCGAAGAAACAAAACAGTCTCTGTCAGCCTATATAGACGATTGTCTGTCTGAGCCGACTCGACTCGCTGTTGATGAGCATTTGGACCGCTGCCCCGTCTGCCGAGCTGAAGCTGCGGATCTGCGCAACATGTCGCGTCGCCTGTCTGGTCTGACCCGGGCGACTGTTCCGGCTGACCTCGTGTCAACCATTACAGACGCGCTGATGATCGAGGCGGCTGCCGTCAAGCAGACCCCAGAACGTTCCCTCTCAGCGCGGTTCGCCCACTGGCTGGAACCCAAGCTGATGCCATATACAGTTGGTTCATTCGCGTCGGTAATTCTTTTCATCGGGATGTTCGCAGCCTTGCGGCCGCACTTTGTGGCATTGCGCGAAGCGGCTGAAATGCAGTCGGTCAACAGCCTCGACTTCGCCACTTTCAGGGGTTATGACATTAATAAACCCGTATCACCGGAGATGTTTTCCGCACAGCGCGCTCCTTTCGCCGAACAGTCTCCTAGTTTGAATCCCGGCGGCGCGCTCGCAGTGCTCACGAGTTCTTACGCGCATCCTGGTCTCGACAGCTATGAGGAAGGCGATGACATGATCGTAGTTGCCGATGTTTTCAGCAACGGCGCTGCATCACTCGCCGATGTTGTGCAAGCGCCAAGAGATCCGCGGATGCTGGACGAGTTTGCAATTGCTTTGAGACAGAACGCTGCTTTTGTGCCAGCCTCGATGGATCGCCGGCCCGACACAATGCGCGTGGTGTTCACCGTGCAGAAGGTTGACGTTCGTGAACGCGACCGCAACTTCTAAACGTTTTCAGAAGCGCCATCAAGATATGGCTGGCTGCGGTCGGTAGACTGTTGAAGCGCACTCATAAGAGGAGCGCTTTTTTCTTGCAGAAGGCGGGACAGAACACCACCTTCCAACCTCTCTTTTCCCTTCTTATTTCAGCCAGAATCCCGAAAACCCACTCGCTTGACGCACTGCACGTCGCATGTTAGGTTTGCGCCTTCACTGTAGTAACAATCCAATCACTGTGTAGGACTAACGTTGCCGTTTGGAGACACGCTTGACTGCCACCGCGCTTGAACTCAAGAAGACGCCTTTGAATTCTGTGCACCGCGAGTTAGGCGGTCGCATGGTCGACTTCGGTGGCTGGGATATGCCCGTGCAGTATCCCGCCGGAACCGTTGAAGAACATTTGCGCACTCGTACACATGCCGGTTTGTTTGACGTGTCGCACATGGGCGAGATCGACGTGAGCGGCGCCGACACCATCAGCTTCGTTAACTCCATCACTTCTAATGACGCTTCAAAACTGGTCGACGGTCAGGCGCAGTACTCGGCCCTAACCACGATTGAAGGAACTGTCGTGGACGATCTGCTGGTCTATCGCATCGCTGCTGATCACTTGTTGCTGGTTGTAAATGCAGGCACGACCGACAAGGATTGGGAATGGATCAACTCACATTACGACGGTCAGGACGTGACACTGCAAAACGTCAGTGCGGAGTATTGCCAGATTGCATTGCAAGGCCCGGAAGCCTTGGAAATTCTGCAGCAGATGACCGATGTGCCGCTCGGCGATATCAAGTATTACCATTTCACTAATGGCTCTGTTGCTGGAGTGCCCGCGATTGTGTCGCGGACTGGTTACACGGGCGAAGATGGATTTGAAGTTTATGCGGTCCCGGACAAAGCTGAGCAGCTTTGGAACAAGATGCTTGAAGTGGGTAAGTACGGTACTCCAGCAGGCGTGCTTCCCTGTGGGTTAGCGGCGCGAAACACGCTTCGCCTGGAGGCGGCGATGGCGCTTTACGGTCACGAGATTGATGAAAGCACAAACTTGTTAGAAGCGAACCTCGGCTGGATCTGCAAATTCAACAAAGGAGATTTCGTGGGACGTGAGGCGCTGCTTAAGCAAAAGGAAGATGGTGTCCGCCGGCGTCTGGTTGGTTTTGAGATAACCGAACGTGGCATTGCACGCGATGGGCAAGACGTTATCGTCAACGGTGAGAAGGTTGGCAGTGTTACGTCGGGAAGTCCTGCGCCCTTTTTGAAGAAGAATATTGGCCTGGCCTATGTTCCAGTCGACGTCGCTGTCGAGGGACAGGCAATTCTGATTGACGTGCGTGGCCGCCAGGTCGCGGCCCAGATCGTAAGGACTCCGTTCTACAAACGCGAACGGACCAACTAGTTTTATTGTCAGTGCATGATTTGCCGTTGCCGTCCCAGAGGGCAATTCGCAAACTGAAAAGTTACGGAGGAAGCATGGCGAACGTTCCAGAAAACTTACACTACAGTAAAGATCACGAATGGGTCCGCACCGAGGGCGACATCGCCGTCATTGGTATCACGGATTATGCGCAGAACTCGCTTGGCGATGTGGTCTACGTCGAGCTACCCAAACCAGGTGAGAACTTTTCTGCAAACGAATCATTCGGTTCGGTCGAATCAGTAAAAGCCGTGTCAGAAATGTTCACGCCGGTCTCGGGCGCAGTGGTCGAAGTCAACGATTCGTTGAACGACGAACCGGAGAAAGTTAACGCTGACCCGTATGGTGAAGGCTGGATGGTCCGCCTGAAGATGTCGAACCAGGGTGAAGTCGACAGCCTGTTGACTGCGGCCGAGTACGAAGATTTTACGAAACCTGAGAGCGAGTAAACGTTGCGCTATATTCCAAATTCGCCTGAAGAGCGGACCGCAATGCTTCACCAGATCGGCCTGGACTCAACAGCAGATCTTTTCGATTCCATCCCCGCTGACTTAAAACTTTCCCGAGAGCTAAAAACACCTGCCGCGCTTTCCGAACTCGAACTGCTCGCCGGGTTCGAACAGAAGGCAGCGCGTAATCCGGCCGCACGTCGCCCGAGTTTTCTCGGCGCTGGCGCGTATTCCCACTACTGTCCGACGGTGGTGGACCACATAATCTCGCGTTCGGAGTTTTTTACCGCTTACACACCTTATCAGCCTGAGATTTCACAAGGCACCTTACAGGTGATCTTTGAGTTTCAAACGCTGGTCTGTCAGCTGACGGGAATGGAAGTGGCAAATGCGTCGATGTATGACGGCTCGACCGCCCTCGCCGAAGCAGTGCTGATGGCTGAGCGCATTACGCGGCGATCGAAAGTTATTGCTTGCGGCGCAGTGCATCCCGAATACCTGGACGTCGTTCGGACTTATGTACAGCACGCGGGTATCGATCTTGCAGTCGCCGCTACCGATCCCGTCACCGGGCAAACTTCGGCTGACATTGACCGACTACTGGACGACAAGACGGCAGCAATCGTAGTCCAGTCTCCGAACTTTTTTGGCTGCGTCGAAGACGTTGAAGCACTGGCCGAGAAAGCGCACGCGGTTGGCGCGTTACTCGTGCTTGCTATTACCGAGTCGATTTCACTTGGCTTGCTGCGATCGCCTGCTTCGTTAGGCGCTGACATCGTGGTAGCCGAAGGCCAGTCTTTCGGAGTGCCATTGTCCTTTGGTGGACCATATTTGGGATTGTTTGCGACGCGGGAGAAGTACGCGCGCCAGATTCCCGGCCGCCTTGTCGGTGAAGCATATGACAAGCAGGGACGCCGCGGTTTCGTCCTGACGCTCGCGACCCGCGAACAACACATTCGCCGCGAGAAGGCGACTTCGAATATCTGCACCAATGAAGGACTGATCGCGCTCGCCGCAACCGTCTATCTTGAGACGATGGGCCGCCGAGGGCTGCAGGAAGTGGCCCAGCAATGCGTTCAAAAAGCGGCGTATGCGGCCCGGAAAATTTCCGAGCTGCCCGGTTTCTCGCTTCCCTACTCGGCACCTCGATTCAACGAGTTCGTCGTGCGTGCTCCCGTGCCGGCGGTGGGCCTTCTCTCCGCGTTGGCGTCAGACAAGGAGATTACCGGCGGGTTGGCGCTGTCCCGTTATTTCCCTAACCAACCAAATGATTTCTTGGTTTGTGTAACCGAGATGAATTCCCGAAACGAGATCGATGCACTGGTCGAAGGATTGGGCCAATCTTCGGGCGCCTGATCCAACCCTCGACGAAAGTGTAAGACCAGGCAGCAAATCCCATTCTTATGAGTTCAGAGATTACCAAAGTCACTCAGCACATCAGCCACAACGAAGCGCTCATCTTCGAACGCTCTCAACCCGGCCGCATCGGATATCGTTTGCCGCCGCTCGACGTCGAAGAGACGCCGCTTGCTGAGATTCTTCCCAGCGCGTTTCGACGTAGTGACGATCTCGAGGGGCTTCCGGAAGTCAGCGAAGTCGACGTGATCCGGCACTTCACCAGAATGTCCACGTGGAACTACTCGATCGACCTTGGCATGTATCCCCTTGGTTCGTGCACGATGAAATACAACTCGAGGCTGAACGAGAAAGTTGCTCGCATCGCTGGATTCGCCGGATTGCATCCGCTGGTAGAGGAGAAGGATGCACAGGGTGCGCTGGAAGTTATTTATGAACTGCAGGAGCATCTGGCGGAGATCACCGGGTTGCCGGGCGTTTCGCTGCAACCCGCTGCGGGCGCGCACGGAGAGATGACCGGCGTCATGATCATTCGGGCTTTCATAGATGCCCGCGATGGTGAAGGCGCTTCCGCAAAGCGTCGGACGATGCTCATCCCCGATTCGGCGCACGGAACAAACCCCGCGTCTGCGCACCTGTCAGGTTTTTCAGTTAAGACTATTCGCTCGACCGCGGAAGGCCTGACGGATTTGGATCATCTGCGCGAGCTGTGCGCACACGGTGAGGTTGCCGGGTTGATGCTTACGAATCCGAACACACTCGGGCTCTTCGAAAAGAACATCAAAGAGATCTGCAACATCGTTCACGAAGCGGGCGGCCTTGTTTACATGGACGGCGCCAACATGAATGCGTTGGTGGGCATCGCCCGACCAGGCGATATGGGTGTCGATGTCATTCACCTGAACCTGCACAAAACATTTTCGACACCGCACGGCGGAGGTGGTCCGGGCTGTGGTCCATGTTGCACTACCAAAGAGCTCGAGCCGTTTCTGCCGGTGCCCCGCGTGATCAGGAAGGGCGAAGTTTATAGTCTTGACTTTGATCAGCCGCAATCGATCGGCCGCGTTAAAGCTTTTTTTGGAAACTACGGGATGATGCTCCGCGCGCTCTCGTATATTCAGACACACGGCTTTGACGGTTTGCGCGAAGCGACCGAGGCCGCTGTTCTGAATGCGCGCTACATTGCGCACGGATTGGTAAGCGATTACGACAAGCCGTTTGACGCGCCGCCGATGCACGAGGTGGTCTTCACTGATAAGCGTCAATCACGCAAGGGCGCCCACACTCTCGATATTGCCAAGCGGTTGATCGACTATGGGTTTCATCCCATGACGATCTACTTCCCTTTGATTGTTCAGGGAGCAATGTTGATTGAACCAACTGAATCGGTTGGGCATCAGGAACTGGATCAGTTCATCGCCGCGATGCGTTCGATTGCGCGCGAGGCTGTTGAGAATCCGGAATTGGTTTTGAACGCGCCGCATTCGACGCGGATAGGTAGGTTGGACGAAGCAGCTGCGGCGAGGAAACCCGTGTTGCGCTGGAAACCGAAGGAAGCCGGCGTTGCCGGGTAGCAACGGCAAAGTTACCCAAGTGCAGGATCGAGGTTTGGCTTTCCAACCGCCGGAATCTTCAAGAGAGCGAGTCGCTCCACAACCTTGCCGCCGACAATGTGTTGCTCAACGAGTTCCGCCACATCGCTCGCACGGACCTGGGCATACCAAACCCCATCCGGATAAACCATCACCGCCGCGCCAATAGCGCAAAATCCCACTGAAGCGCACTCGGTTAACACGACTGATCCTTTTGGGTTCTTCCCCTTTTTCTCCTTACCAAAAAGCATACCCCGCGCAAGCAGTTCACGTTCAAACGCCGCCTTCACTTCCGCACTCTCAACCACCGAACATGACTTTCCCGTGCAGACAAAAATGTGGTGCTCGATCGGAGCGGCAATGATTGGAGCCAGCGCTTCAAGTTTTTCTTCGTCGCAGATTAATTGAGTTTCAGTCATATCAAACTTTCAAATCCTGTTGCTCTGGATTCTAACTCGTACGAGCGGCAAACTGTAGGCGCGAGCCCTCCGTGGCCGCCCTTCACTTGTCGGGCACGCGCCCCAGAATAGCAACTCAAGAGGAGTCTCCACGGAGCGCAATCTCCCGCTCATTCGTACGCTTGCTCCTCAACTAAGCGGCTGCTAGATTGGCCGTCGTCTGCCACTGGTCGTCCTCATGCATCCTGGATGGTGACCAGGCTTCTCACATGACTACTTGAACATGCTGAAACATGCGGCTTGGCAGAATCGGTCTCTTGCTCGCGTTGAAAATCCATGTAGAATGACAATTGTACGGGCGACCGCTCATTGACCGCAGGCAAGAATCAAGCGGTCTCACGCGGGCGCCCAAATTAGTATTAGCAGTGACGCCCAGTTCCTCAGTTATGGCAACCGGCCTCGTTATTCACATCTCCTCCGGGGACGATAAGCACACGGAAGTGCTGACAGATGACCGCATCCGCATTGGCAGTTGCGACGACTGTGGCTTGCGTCTCCGCAGCTCTGATCTGCCCAAAGAGCGCGGCGGCGACGGCCTCGTGCTGGAACTAGCGAGGCGGAATGGATCCTATCGCGTCACTTCGTTTGACAGCCTGATTCCGCTCACGCACAACGGCAATCCACTGGTAACCGATGCGGAAATCCACGACGGTGATCACATCAAGATTGGACCGTCCCATCTGGAATTGCAGTTTTTTCCGATCGGGTCTCTTCCCGCCGTGGTTCCCTCCCCTGATACTCATGTTGCGCCATTCATCGAGGCCGCCGCCATCGAATCAGCCGCTACCGCGAGACGAGACGATGCCAAGGTTTTCCTGCGTGAATTCACACGCGAGTTAGTCAAAGAGATTAATCCAAGCACCAAGCTGATCGCACTGGCCATCGCCATCGCCCTGGTCGGGGGCGTCCTTTACATCGGGTTCTCCATGTTCAAGGAGATGCAGCGCAGCCGGCGTTTAATTGATGACCAGCGCGCGCAGATCTCGCAGATGCAGAACCAGGTCCTAAAGACCAACGACACGCTGAGCGATCTCGATCGCTCTAATCGCGAAATACAGAACAGTTTGTCACTCGCGGTTAAGCTCCGTAGTGAATACGGCAGCGGCGTCTGCTTGATCGCCGGTTCTTTCTATTACGTCGAAGCCGGTACCGGACGTCCCCTGCGCCACCCGGAAGCAGCAGCGAACGAGGGTGGAGCTAATGTGGAGAGCAGCGACACGCCGCTGCTGACGCCGGAGGGTAAAGGACAGATCGCCGAATATGAGTTCGTGGGCACTGGCTTTTACGTGGGCGGTGGATTTGTGATGACTAATCGGCACATCGTGCAACCATGGCGTGCAGATGGACGGGCAGAAAGCATTGGTAGCAGTGTTGGGGGTCAGCCACGATTGAAGAAGCTGAGTGCTTACTTCCCTGAGCACACGTCACCAATGGCACTTAAGCTTAAAGCCGCTGCCCAACGGGAAGATCTCGCGGTTTGCACCCTCGAGACCAGTGAACCTCCCGGCGCCATTCCCACCCTACCGCTCGAGACTAACGCTGATGCGATCGCCGTGGGAAAGACGGTAGTCATGATGGGCTATCCATCCGGGCCCGACCGGCTCTTGGCTATTCTCGACGACGCCGAGGCGCGCGCCATTCAACAGCGCTATGGCTCGCTCGACGCGCTGCTGGGATACCTTGCCGAAACAAGACGAATTCAGCCCTTATTGACTCAGGGCAACATTACAGACCTCGACGTTCGACGCATTTCCTATGACGCCCGCACCGCCGAAGGGGGTTCGGGAGCGCCGTTGTTTGGCCCCTCAGGCCGAGTAATTGGCGTCAACTTTGCAGTCTTTACCGAGAACCAGGCTTCCAACTTTGCGGTTCCTATTCAGTTTGGTATTAACCTCCTCGAACGTGCCGGCTGGTCCACTCCACCACCGAAGGAAGTTAAGGACGGCGAGGCCGCCGGGCAGCAACAACCTTTTCAGTCGGGCGCTCCTGCTCCGAAGAAGTAATCATCACTTTCCTTGGGACTGGTGATAATACCAGTATCTTTAAGTGCGTTTGATCTGCTAGAACGCTCCAGGCTCTGAGCGAGGCGAACGCGTCCCCGACGGTGTGACATCGAACACCTGTTCCGTTAAGTGGAGTGGAAATTACGGAATCAAAGTTCTCGCCGTCGTTCGTTGGACTGGTAG
This sequence comes from Pyrinomonadaceae bacterium, assembly GCA_041744295.1. Classification (GTDB taxonomy): domain Bacteria; phylum Acidobacteriota; class Blastocatellia; order Pyrinomonadales; family Pyrinomonadaceae; genus PSRF01. The sequence goes on from JBGTLE010000441.1 coordinate 19,034, forward strand.
AATGCCCACCACTGGAGGCGGCATGCAGGTTGCGGATTGATGGCCCTCCGGAAGCACGATTAAAGTTGCTGTCCCCAGCGAGAGCCGGTTTGCCCAGTTAATATGGGGTTTTAGACTAATCGACCCCCCCAATTGCGATGATGTCACTAACACCCAGAACAAGCGGCGCGTCATTTTTTTCACTGCTGCTACTTTTTTCTCTCGTTGTATCGCTGGCGCGGATTCCAGTCGCAGCCCAATTTCCCGCTGAAATCCAACCGACAGCTAAGCTGGATCTGTTTCGCCTGGAGAAAATGGAAGTTCCGGGCGGAGCCCAACTGATTACTATCCATGCCCGGTGGGAAGGACTGGACAACTCTTCCGAGCAGACGTGGGTCCCGATGGTCAGCGTGCTGCGTGACACCATGGGCGATCTAACTCCCGAGAACGATCGCCTTCGCTACGTTTGGCCCTTGAGCTATACGCGGCCGTCTTTCTGGCAACGGGTTTCCGGCGCAGTGCCCTTCCTGTATTCAAGAGTTGCTAACAAGCAACCGTCGTCCAACAGACCGCCCCCACCAGCGATCGATCTGGCATCGGCAGACCGCGAAGTTTGGCAAAAGATATTTTGGGCCGCCTTGCAGAACGTCCTGCTTGATCCGTATGGGATGCCGGTAAAGATCTCGACGCGGTCGTATCGTCGCAACATAAGCGACTACCGAAAGTCACAGATCGTGCGAGCGCTGTCAGTATTGTCGTTATATCAAAGCTTGCAGCCGGGCAGTTCCGGGGCGTTTTCAGATTCTGAGATGGCTGAGATCCAGGCACGCCTGCTTTTAACGGATAAGACTTTCGGCGGACTGGTCGACGATCTCAACCTGGAGCCTTATTACAACAAGGAACTCAAACACACTCGTGATGCTCGCGGGCACAATTGGGAGCTCTTGCGGCAAAGGGCCGAAGCAGAGTCACTTCATTTCGAGCCATTGCTAATGCCAGATGGCAGCATGACCCACGCGCTGCTTTGGGTGGCAAAACCCGACCTTGAGCAACGGCAGGGCCAGGCATACGACAAAAGATTTTTGAACATCGCGAGTCCGTGGAACGACAAGCGATTGATCAACTGGCACGGGCATGAGGAAGTGCGGTACTTCGACGCCGAGAATCGTCCAGTCGCTGAAGGAACTCCAGGCGCACAAGCGGTCGAAATGATCCCGCTCGCGCTTTACGGTCTCGACAATCCAAAGATTCCCATGCTGTTGGTGGACTTCCGCGACACTCTGAACCCCAAGAAGCGCGAGATGTCTCGACGCCTGCTAAACGACGTCACCCAGAATGTCCTGTCGCTTTCAGGCTTCGGAGACCTGCCGTATTTTCTGAGCCGCAGCGTTTTCGATTTTGTGACGGGCCGTCGCGGCATGGATATCAACCAGCCTTCGCGTTTGCGAACGTATTCCCAACTAAAACTGCTGCTGGCACTCAACGAATCGCTTGATCCGGAATTGCGAAGGCAGCTTTCGGGGCGACTTGAAAAGGTTTCGTTGAATCCCATGGAGAACGATTTAAAGGCAGAGGCTAAACTAGCGGATCAGCAGTTCCGTTCTCTGCTTGCGTATGCGGCGCGCCCGGACGGCCTTGCGAAGCAACTCGAGCGTGATCGCCGTAGTGAGTTGGTACCACTCGAGCATGGCCGTGCCGAGCAGATTCTATTTCGCCTCGCCAACGTGCTCACATTTGGCAAGTATGTCCACCGCGAAAAGCTGACTCCTGAAATGGATGGCCGTCTGGACGTAGCACGGCGACTTACCTACCACACAAACTATCTGCGCGAAGTCGCCCGCACCAACGCCCGTGTCGAAGTGCAATGGAACATCGAAGAGATTCGGAGATCGCTACACTACATTTCCGAGCACGGCGCTCAGGCAAGTGCGCGCGCCGTCAATGCGGCAGCTAAAATCTTTATGCGCACTACGGATGATGAAACACGTCGTGCCTGTTTGATAAGTTTGTCGCGAATCAGTAATCCCAAAGCGCGGGTTGAGTTGGTACGGATTTCAAAACGCGAAGACGTAGAGCAGTCCTGGAGGGATCTCGTCATCTCGTATTTGGAACATCCGGACGCAATTCCCGAACCTTTCACTTCCAGCAGCAAAGCAAACTCAAGCACGGGGCAGCAGTAGCAGTCATGACGAATCGTTGTTGGGAACGAATTCTACTACCGCTGCAACGGTCTCACCTTTTTAAGGGCTTCCTTGCGATTTCTCTTCCGGTCATTTGTCTGCTTCTGTTTTCCGCAGTAGCGGAGGGACAGGTCAAACGGGTGGTCATCATTAAGGCCGATGGTCTGCCTTACGACGTTGTCGATGGATTTGTGCGCGAGCGCGATGCGCGTACCGGCAAAAGCCAACTCCCCTGGATTGATTTCATTTTCTATCAAGGCGGCGCGCGACTCGAGAACTTCTACGTTCGCGGCATGAGTCTTTCCGCCCCATCCTGGTCGCTGCTCGAAACGGGACAGCACCTGCAGATCAAAGGCAACGTAGAGTTCGACCGCTACACACAGAAGACGTACGACTACTTAAACTTTCTTCCTTTCATCATAAACACTTCGCGCGGCCTACGGGTCGATATGCCGGGCGCAGAAGTACTCGATTCACTTGGCGAGCCATTGCTGGTCGATGCCTTTCGTCACGATGAGCGTTATGTGACCTTCTCACTCTTTCAACGTGGTCCCCGTTTCCTCACATTTCATAAGAGTCTGGAAAACAAATTCAAGCAAGCGCCGAGGCAGTTGTTAGATGAATGGACGATGGGGCTGGACTTTCGCGACACTATTCCAAATCAATTAATCCGTGAGCTGATTGAAGGTCTCCAGAATCCGAAAGTGCAGTACCTCGATTTGTCGTTGACCGGTTACGATCACGCCGCCCACCATAATAACGACCGTGAAACGCACCTGCTCGCTCTTAAGCAGATCGACAACGCGCTCGGTGAGATCTGGACGGCAATCCAAAAAAGCCCGCTTGCCCAAGAGACGGCGATGATTGTGGTATCGGACCACGGCACGAACTCTGATCCGAGTGTTTATAGCCAGGGCTACAACCTGGTGAAGCTGCTGGGCAGTTCTGCAGGAGGTGGACATCATGTGATTACCAAACGCCGCCTGCTGCTGGACTACTCGCTTAAAGGCATGAACCCGTTCGTTTCGTTGATCACGACCACCACCCGCGATTCGTATTATCTCAACGGCCAGAGCACGGACTATCCCACGGCGATGCTCGACTTTGATGGAAACGAGCGCGCCTCGATTCACCTGCGGGACAGTGACCTCAATCTGCTGCATATCCTGCTTCAGCAACTGCAAGGCAAGCATCTTTCCACTCAAGTTCGCGGAGCCGCGACGAAAGCCTTTTTCGAGCAGCTGAATTCGCGACGCTTCGAGTGGCAACAGACCGTCTTGTTAATGAATGAAGAGTTGGAAGCTTTGCGACGTGCGATTGCGAAACAGCGCGAGCTGTGGGCGGCTCAACCAAAGAAGTTCACAAAGGACGAACTCGCACTTGGACGCGACGACGAAGCAAAGCGCGTCTTCGCGCAACTCAACCGCTGGACAGCTTTGGAGAAGGATTACTCGGAACACGTGCGGGTGATGACGAACCTGTTGTCACTTACTGCCGAAGCTTTCAATCCCAAAGTGCTCAGGATTGAGGAGTTGATTGCCAGGCGGGCCATGGGTGACCGCAACCGGATCGAGGCACTACAGAATTATGTTATCGGGCCAGGCGCTCGTGGACTGGTGGTGGGCGCAGACGGCTCGCTCGATATGCAACAGAGCTTTGTCCGAGTCGACTACTTCACGTTGCTTAATAGCGTCACGGTTAGAAATAACGTGCAGCCCAGTGTCTCGAATAAGCCGGTCGACATCATTGCCACCCGGGTTCCCTCCGCATCCCTTTCCGGGATCAACGAGAAAGAGCTGACCGCCGACGCAGTTTGGATTTACGGTGGGCCACATAACCAGGCGCTGATCCTCGCGCGTCGGGACCAAGCTGGGCGCTTGAGTTTTCGGTATCAGCCTGTCCGCAACCTGAGGGGCAATGGGGATCAACTTTATTTTGATCTTGCCGACTGGCAACCTGGTTTGCCGTTGCGTATTCTTGAGGACCCCCGCCTGAACCTTCCCGCGGGCGATCGGCAAGCATGGTTGAGTCAATGGCACACCGATGTGGAATGGCTCCGCGCGCTTCACAAGACAGAGTATTCGAATGGACTGATTGGACTGTTTGAAGAGCTGGGCCAGCATCCGGTCGAGAGGCTTTCGAGCGATCAGCCAGGGCTGACTGATGATGAACGCCTACTTCGCCGTTTGACGAAACGTCAGCGCGAGCTGATTGAGACGGACATTCTTTTGGTGGCGAACAATCACTGGAACTTCGATGTGCGAGGATTTAATCCGGGGGGCAACCACGGTTCCTTCTTTCGCGTTTCCACCCACTCGGTGTTGATGATTGCGGGCGGTGACAAGACAAACTTGCCGCGCGCGTTGGTCGTCGAACAGCCTTACGACAGTCTGAGCTTCGTTCCCACAGTGCTGGCCTTAACCGGAAATTTACGCGATGATAGCAACCCCATTCAGGTGCTATGGGACAAAGGCTTTCGGCGGTTTCCCGGCCGTCTGATCAAGGAAGTCCTGCCCGAAAAACCCTTGCGCGGTAGGATCGCCAGCGCGGAGCAATGACAGGCAATTGACTACTGAAGCAGAAGAACTCGCAAACGATTCGCAAGACCCTGAGGTCGAGGAACTTGTCGCCGAAGCGCCGGCAGACAACGGAAAAAGCTCGCGCCGCTCTTTCATCTGGCTACAAGCGTTGGCCTTCCTGATCGGTCTCGCCCTACTCATCTACATCGTCAATCGCATAGGTCTGCAACCGGTATTCGATGCGCTCTTGCGCATCGGCTTTCTCGGTTTCGTCCTGGTTCTGACAATCAGTGGCTTCCGCCACTTTTTACGGACGATCGCGATGCGGGCTGCGGTTCCGCGTGAACATCGACAGATCAGTTTCTCGCAAGCCTTTGCCGCGAGACTTGGAGGTGAGGCGATCAGCTTCCTCACCTTCACGGGTCCCCTGCTGGGTGAAGCCACGAAAGTAGCGCTGTTGCGTCGCAAGGTTCCGTTGACGTATGGCGTTCCCGCACTCGTCGTCGACAATCTGTTGTACAACCTTTCGGTGGTCTTTTTCATTCTTAGCGGCGCCTGCGTGATGCTCTTCAGCTATCAGTTGCCGCCGCCGGTGTACTACGTCCTGCTCAGCATTGCAGTGGTCGCCGGGCTTGGCATCGTCGCCGCCGCACTCGCAGCAAAGCGGCGCATAATGCTGCTGACCTGGGCCATCGACCGCCTGGCCGAACTGAGACTGAGCCCCAAAGTCATTCTTAAGCGGCGCCAGCACATTCACAATATCGAGTCGAAGGTCTACGACTTTTACAGACATCATCCCGGCGCGTTCTTTGGAATGATCGCTTGTGATCTGCTATCGCATGTGGCGAGTGTGGTCGAGGTCTTCATTACGCTGCGCATGCTGGGGTATCAGCCGCTAGTCTCCCAAGCCTACATAATTGAGTCGTTGACGAAAGTAGTGAACTTCGTCTTCGCCTTCGTTCCCGGCACCATCGGTGTCTACGAAGGCAGCACCGCGATTATTCTCGACAATCTCGGCTTTGCCGCTGCTGCCGGATTAGCACTTGCGCTGGTTCGTAAAGCGGCGATTGTTTTCTGGACTTCGATCGGCTTACTAGTATTGACCTGGCGCGCAGTTCCCGGCGCCTGGCGTAAAATTCTGGAACGTAACCCTCGGTTGGAAAGACTCATGGACAGCCTCGTACTCTCAAACATCGCACACCGGCCGGCCCGTACGGCGGTCAGTATTCTGGGCACGGCGGTCGGCGTGTTATTGATCGTGTTTACAGTTGGGCTCGCGCATGGCGTGTTGCATGAACGCGGCAAACGCGAGTCAAACATTGGCGCGGAGATCATGGTACGAGCACCCGGTTCGCTTGGCTTTACTGCTTCGTCGAGTTTCGTGATGCCGGTTTCGCGGGCTGCCGAGATTGCTCAGATTGAAGGCGTGCGTGCGGTTACTCCGTTAGGCCAGATACTCGACAGCAGTGATCGCGGTTTTGGCTCGCGCTTGCTCGATGGGATTGAATTCGACGAGTACGCCACACTTACCGGCATCACGATTCGTGAGGGCAGAAAGCCGATCAGCGGCGACGAGGCGATAATCGATCCTGTTTGGCAACAGCAACGCCAGGCCAGCGTGGGCGACACCGTGCAGTTGTTTGAGCGTCCGTTCAAGATCGTGGGCATTTACGAACCGCCCGGCGGCGGACGTATCAAGATTCCGCTGGCAACGATGCAAGATCAGCAAGGCTCCGAAGGCAAAGCCTCCTCGATCCTGGTTTCCGTAATCGACCCTGCGCAGCAGGAGCAAGTAGCGGAGAAAATTCGCGAGCGGTTTCCTGACGATCAAATTATCTTTACTCGTGACTTGCCTGAGCTGTATGCGTCAGGCGTGCCGGCGCTGGACGTCTTCATCAAAGTGGTGGTCGGCGTGGCGGCGTCTATTAGCATGTTGGTAATTCTTCTCGCCATGTACACGACCGTGACGGAGCGGACGCGCCAGATCGGAATTCTGAAAGCACTTGGCATGTCAAAGCCGGCAATTGCCTGGGTGATTGAGCAAGAGGCGATTCTGGTGAGCGTGCTCGGTGTGACGCTGGGCGTGATACTTACTTTCGCTGCGCGGTTCCTGGTGATGCGGGTAACGAGTCTGGTCGTCGAAGTAGAGCCGCGCTGGGTTTTGATTTCGCTGGCGGTGGGTTTGCTTGGCGGCAGCTTAGGTGCACTCTATCCAGCGTTGCGCGCCGCTCGCCAGGATCCGGTCGAGGCCCTCAGTTACGAATAGGAAGTCAGTACCACTTGTTACTTCTCACTCACAGCGTTAACCTGAACTCCCCCAATCATACGTCTACAGTTTGCAGCATTCAGGAGGACAACTATGTCTATCGCACGCATTACCGAAATCAGCTCAACTTCGACGAAGAGTTTTGAGGACGCGATTCAAGGCGGAGTCGCCCGGGCCACCAAAACCATTCGCAACGTTCGCAGTGCCTGGGTCAAGGAACAGCAGATCAGGATCGAAAAGGACGCTATCGTCGAATACCAGGTGAACTTGATGATCACTTTCGTTCTAGAAGAAGGTAATCAGGAAGATGTCGCCTAAGCGTTGTGTTTAAGCGAGCGTGCTCTCCGTTGTTTGCTTGATGCAAGCAACGGTGGGTGCTCGCGAATCAGCGAAACGATACCGCTCATCCTTTCCCGCCTTTACGACGACTCCTCGGCCCGGTCGCTATCGCTCAACGGTTCTGATTGCTTCTGTCTGGTGAGGCTCCCTTACTTTCAGGATGTGAGTTTTTCAACCTTTGTCGCCGAGAAGTCGACAAATCCTGGAGAATCCGATGACTAGCCGATATTATCCAAGGAAATGCTCGCCTTACAAGACGAACATTTAATGATCTAATAGAAAGTTGGATGTCTACCGTAATGTCAGATCCGAAACCGTTAGCATTAGTTGCTGTAAGTGATGGAAGAGCCGGTGAGTTCTTCTGGATCAGTATGGATGGAACCGATGAAACATGTAATCCCGGGAGCTTTCTGCTTACCTTACCGGAAATATCCGAGTCCTGTGTCGTCATTAAGGACTCAAATGTCCTTGATTCCTTTGGCGCTGATGAGTTGTCTGATTTGGTTGCGCGGCGCATTGGAAGAGCTGATGTTTGCGTGGTTGACGCAGGTGAGTTATATGCGTTCACAAAAGTTGAAGCGCTCTATCAAAACATCCTTCACAAAGCAATCGACTGTTTGCCAGCTAGCGCATGATAATGGAGGCGCCATCGAACAATGGCTTGCAGCGGACGCGGCGATAGCATCTTCTTCATAATGCTTCCTGCGGCCAAACTTGTGTGAATTCGCGCCGCGCCGCTGAAGCCCAGCGTTGGGCTGCTTCGCTTGTTGTTTAAGATGTTCCGAGATCATGAACAAACTTTTGCTGATCATCAAACGTGAATACTCGACACGAGTAAAATCAAAAGGCTTTGTTATCGGCACAATTTTCACGCCTTTATTGTTCGCATCGTTGATTCTCTTACCCGCTCTTTTGACAGGAAAAGCCACTCGCACGAGTTACACCGTGGCGGTTCTCGACCTAACGGGAGAGGCAATAATTTACGAACGCGCCGAAAGCTTATTGACTACGGATAACGAGAGTCTCGACCGTTTTCAAATGCGGCGCGAACCCATTAGCGGCAATGAACTTGAAGCCCGTCGGCAGGCACTCAACAGCGAAATAAGCGAAGGCAAATTGGATGCTTATATTGTGATTCCCACATCCGTGCTTAACGAAGGGAGAATTACTTATCACGCAAAGAATCTCGGCGACCTAATTGCCGAAACGCGCGTGGAAAGCGCTTTTAATACTGCCGTCGCCGTGCAGCGGATGCGACGGGCAGGTCTGGATCTCAAACAAGTCGGCGAGTTAAACCGAAAGCTGGTGATGGAAAAGTTTAACGAACGCGGCGAGGGCGAAAACTGGGGGCGAATCATAACAGCTTTGCTCTTGCTGGGTGTCCTTTCGCTTACCGTTTTTGCTTATGGCGGTAGCATAATGAGTGCGGTTATCGAAGAAAAGCAGTCACGTTTGATGGAAGTGTTAATTTCTTCCGTCGCGCCATTTCCGTTACTGCTGGGCAAACTTATCGGTGTCGGTTTAGTTGGTTTAACGCAGTACTCCATTTGGGCGGTTTGCGGGATTCTCTTGAGCGTTCTCAGCGCCACACAATCCGCGCTTGGCAAGTTCGGGCTGCCGCAAATTTCAATCTCGCTGATGTTTTTCTTTGTAGTTTTTTTCCTGTTAGGCTATTTCCTTTACGCCACTCTGTATGCAACGGTAGGAGCGTTGGTTTCCGACGAAGAAGACGGGCAACGGATGCAGATTCCTTTGATGCTGCTCATATTTTTAGCCTTTGGCAGCATCAAGTTTCGTTTGGCGTAAACCGGATAGCGTTTTGGCAATCGGAATTTCATTGTTCCCATTCTTCACCCCGTTTGCAATGTTTTTGAGAATTGCGATTCAGCAGCCTCCGTTATGGCAGATTATTCTTGCAATCGTATTGACGATTGCGACCATTCTAGGAGCGGTTTGGATAGCCGCAAAACTTTATCGCGTCGGGGCGCTTATGTATGGCAAACCACCGACAGTACCGGAACTAATCAAGTGGCTGAAATATAGTTAGGAGCAAAACCATAGCGAAACTATGGAGACCGAGCGCATCAAAGTTTACCCTGTCGCGTTCAATGAAGCCCGCAGCCCAACAAAGGCATGCAGCGGACGCGCAATTAGCATGTCTCTCATGCAAGGTTTGTCGCCGGCGACCGGTTCGTGCGCGCCGCTGATGCCCAGCGTTATGCATTACTTAAGGGGATATGAGATGAAAACAAGTACCGTGTGGATCCTTGTTGTCATGACCATGGGCGTCTCCATCTGTTGGGGACAAACTCTCCCTAAGGCTGAAGCCTACTATCAGCGTGGTCTCGACCGTCAGGAAAAAGGTGATGTTGAAGGGGCTATCGCTGACTTTAGTAAGGCGATCGAGATTTATCCCAAATACTCATCTGCCTATGGCAGCCGCGGCGCAGCTAAAAAAGCCAAAGGAGATATAGAGGGGGCTATAGCAGACTTCAGTCAGTCTATCGAAATAAATCCAGATTTGGCTTTGCCATACTATAACCGTGGTTTTGTTTTCCTGGAAAAACAGGACTTTGACAAAGCTATCAAGGACTTCGATAAAGCCCTTGAGATACAACCGAACCTGGCTGTTGTTTATGGAAATCGCGCGGATGCTAAGAGGGCCAAAGGCGATCTTCCAGGAGCCATCTCAGACTATAGTAAGGTGATTGAGATCGAGCCGCGGAATGCCGAGGGCTACTATAATCGCGGTAGTCTCCGACAAACTACAGGTGATGTGGACGGTGCTATCACTGACCTTAGTGAAGTTATTGAAATCAACCCGCAGTACGTTGAGGCCCATGCTGACCGTGGTTTAGCTCGTCTCAGTCAAGGTCTAGATACTGAAGCCCAGAAAGACTTCGATAAGTATCTAGAACTGAACAGCAATATGAAGAGCTCGCTGGAGCAACGGATCAAGTATGCAAAATACCAGCGTGATAAGAAACGCAAGTCCTAGCCTGAAACTTCGAGGCGGAGCTGCGGATCATCTAGCAAAACGTAAGAGTGATCCATCACCAGCATAACGTATTAAGAATTAGTGTGAGGCGGAGAGTAGAGGCGAGCGTGGGGAGAGTCAAGCAGCCGCCACACAATTCTGTGTTGGACTAAGCCGGGTGAGAGACTACTTGGAGTTTGAAGAGTTACCTGGAAGAGTGCGGGGCGGGTGGAAGTCGAGCTGGGAGCAGAAGCGAGAGCGGTGCAAGGTGAGCAGCAGAGTTTGAGGAAGAGGCAGCCAGCCAGGGAGGCTGGTTTTTTTTGTGGTTGAAGACAGAGTGCGGGGCTGCCGGCAAGCGGAGTGCGCCGCGGTGACGGAAGCCAAACAGCAGCGGAGAAAGAGTCGGCGGCAGCGGGAGGTTCATGGCGGGCGACCTCTAGCGATGGGGCGGAGCAGTGTGAGGGGCTGGCCGCAGTGGGGACAACTTAGCGGTGCCAGCGACGCGGAGGTTTTTAGCTGGCGCTTTAGTTTGCTGGCGGTGGCTGCGAGCAGTTGTCTGGCTTTGTGAAGCAGTGGCCGCTGAGCGGGGCTGAGCAAACCGTAGTAGCGGACTTTGATGAAGCGTGGTGGCAGAACGTGTTGCAGGAAGCGACGAATGAACTCTGCAGCCGTGAGGGTGCAATGCTTGAGTTGGTCAGTGGCCGACTCTTTGAAAGCGAAAGTGACATGGCCATTTTCCAACTTGCGGAGGCGGTTGTTACTGAGCACGACGCGAAAGATGTAGGGGGCGAGATACTTAAAGGCTGCTTCGCCACTGCCGACCGGTTGGGAGTGGACCACCCAGGGTTTCTGCCAAACCCGAGGCGGTACTTGCGCAAACAGTTCAGTCTGCTTGAGGGCCTCACGGAACTTGGCGCAGAAGATCAGGGAGA
>JBGTLE010000442.1:0-8352 GCA_041744295.1 Pyrinomonadaceae bacterium
TCCTTAAGCCAAAAGTCCTGATTGATTCTCTTCTCACTCATCTGCTCGCCGCAGACGTGACACTGGCCATAATCGTGAATGGATTCGTTCTTCTTCATGCCGAGTTTCGTTTCAACGGTAGACTTCGCGCCGGTGTCGAACGCGATTGACTCGCACTACGCCAGCTGCATCGTCGATCTCATAGATCACTCGATAATCGCCAACGCGAATTCTCCAATCGTCGTCCGTTCCGTCAGTTTGCGGCAACCTGCTGGACGCGGGTTCTTTCCCAGCGCTTTGAATTGCCGCGATCACGCGAGCATGCACTCTTGCCGATAGTTGTTTGAGATTTCTCTCGGCAGCGCGTTCGAGGAAGACACGATACATCCCTATTTGCCGTTGCGTTTGGCGAGGTATTCTTCCAGCGGTCGGTAGTGAGCCTTCTTACGACGGGCTCGCTTGAGCCACGCCACGTCCTCGGCGTCCTCTGCCCGTTCCAGCAGCTCTTGATACTCTTTGATTGGTAAAATCACTGAAACCGGTTTTCCGTTTCGCATTATGATTTCCGGTTCGTGGTGGGTCGCTTTCATAGACATTAACTTCGAATCGCTACGCCTTTGCGTAAACGTCGGCTCCTTTCTCGACAAACTCCCTCGACTTCTCTTCCATCCCGCGAGTTAACGCTTCTTCCTCTTTGAGACCGTGCGTGGCGGCGTATTCGCGGACGTCCTGCGTGATCTTCATGGAACAGAAGTGTGGCCCACACATCGAACAGAAGTGTGCGAGCTTGGCGCCTTCCTGCGGCAGCGTTTCGTCGTGATACTCACGCGCGACTTCCGGATCGAGCGAAAGGCTGAACTGATCCTCCCAGCGAAATTCAAACCGCGCTTTCGATAAAGCGTTGTCGCGATACTGCGATCCGGGATGGCCTTTCGCGAGGTCGGCAGCGTGCGCAGCGATCTTGTAAGCAATCACGCCGTCCTTCACATCCTTCTTGTTCGGCAATCCGAGATGCTCTTTCGGGGTCACGTAACAAAGCATCGCCGTTCCGTACCAGCCAATCATCGCCGCGCCGATTGCCGAAGTGATGTGATCGTAGCCCGGCGCGATGTCGGTCGTCAGCGGCCCGAGCGTGTAGAACGGCGCTTCGCCGCAACTCTCGAGTTGCTTGTCCATGTTCTCTTTGATCAAATGCATGGGCACATGGCCCGGGCCTTCGATCATCACCTGGCAATCGTACTCCCAGGCGATCTTCGTCAACTCACCCAGCGTCTCGAGCTCGGCAAACTGGGCTTCATCATTCGCATCAGCAATCGAGCCCGGTCGCAAGCCGTCACCCAATGAGAACGACACGTCATATGCAGCGAGGATTTCGCAGATCTCTCGGAAGCGTGTGTAAAGAAAACTCTCTTCATGATGCGCGAGACACCACTTGGCCATGATCGATCCGCCACGGCTGACAATTCCCGTCGTGCGTTTCGCGGTCATGGGAATGTAAGGCAGACGCACGCCGGCGTGAATCGTAAAGTAATCGACGCCCTGCTCAGCCTGTTCGATAAGTGTGTCGCGGAAGATCTCCCAGGTGAGTTCCTCGGCTTTACCGCCAACTTTCTCGAGCGCCTGATAAATAGGCACGGTCCCAATCGGCACCGGAGAGTTGCGCAGAATCCAATCGCGCGTCGCATGAATGTTCTTGCCGGTCGATAGATCCATCACCGTGTCCGAGCCGCAGCGTATTGACCAGCGCATCTTTTCCACTTCGTCATCGATCGATGACAGGACCGCGGAGTTTCCGATGTTCGCATTGATCTTCACGAGGAAGTTGCGCCCGATGATCATCGGCTCAGACTCAGGATGATTGATGTTCGCGGGAATGATCGCGCGGCCACGAGCAACTTCGTCGCGCACAAACTCCGCTGTGACATATTCGGGGATCGCAGCGCCGAACGACTCGCCTCGGTGTTGGTGATAAAGCGAATCGCGCGGGGCATCAGCGTTGGCTCGTTGTTCGCGGCCAAGGTTTTCGCGGATGGCGATAAACTCCATTTCCGGAGTAATGATTCCCTGACGCGCATAGTACATCTGCGTTACGCAGCGTCCCGATTTGGCGCGCAAAGGTAGCCGCGCAAGTACTGGAAAATCTTCCAGCCTGCCTTTTTCTTTCGCGCGCGCCTGATCAGCGGCCGTGAAAGTAAGATAGCCGTCGTCGATCGGTTTCACGTCGCGGCCTTCATAACTCTCGGTATCGACGCGTCCGGCGATCCATTCGCCGCGCAACGCCGGCAGTCCCTGGCGCACATCAGGGGAAGCATCCGGATCGCCCCACGGCCCGCTCGTGTCATAGACGCGCACCGGATCATTCGCCTCGAGCTGTCCCTTGAAGTTTCGCGATGCGTTGAGATCGATCTCGCGGAACGGCACCCGCACACCGGGCTGCGTGCCGTCGACGTAAATACGGCGAGACTTTGGGAGTTGGGCTTGTGGCTCTTCCTGCTTAACAACTGCGCTCATGTTGATTCCTCTTTCGTAGAACTTAAAAAACGAAAACCGCTCCACCTTTGCCAAAGAAAGATAGAACGGTCCAATGAATGGCTGTTTCTCCCTTCGACGGTGCTAACCGTATCAGGTTCAAGGGGTCACTGGATTGTCCAGACTCTCAGCCGTTTTGCGGCTCCCCCGAAACGCTGTTGAATTGGTAGGACAGGCATTCCTGCCTGTGTTTCTCTAAAAGGAAAATGCCGACTCTTAAAGCTTCCTTCTCTTTAAGATCCGACAGACAGGAATGTCTGTCCTACTTCGAGCGGAATTGTAGAACCGTTGAAGCAAGCGTGCAAACTAGGCGACACGCGGAAAGAGATCATCGACAGCCATTGACCAACCCGAAACGGCAGGTTCAGCTTCAGCGCGTTCTCCGCGCCGATAGATTGTTGGTTCTTCAAGTGCCGTCGTTTGATAGACTTTGATGACGTCTTCGCTCAATAAATCGACATCCCAAACGACAAGAGTGCCGGCACCAAAATAATCGGCCCGCTTAGCCACCATTCGTCGTTCAGCATTGAGTCCATAATCGTTCTCACTTCGCACCTCTACAGCAAACACCGGCGCGCCCTCGAAGAACTTCATCGTAATCTTGCCAAAGTAGAAGGCAGCGTCAGGGCTGAAGGATTTGCGATTGGGGAGACTTACAACGAAAGCGGCATTGTCTGAGACTGCATGGCCGGATCCTCTTGCTCTCGCATATTCTCGCAATGAGAGTGTGATCTCGAGAGCCGCTTCATTGGGCAAACCTCCGGTTGGTGACATGTGCACAATCTCTCCGTTGACGATTTCAGCCTTGCCGTCAACTTTGTAGAGATCATCGATCGTAGCTTCGACTTTTGTGCTCATGAATTTAAACACCAAGTAGATGATGAGGCCCTACCAGAGAATGCTACTCACATCCTACCTGCGCGGGCAACGGGCACCTCGCGAAAGTGAATTACACTCTACTGCTGAAACTCCTGCATTAGGAAACCGCACCTCACGCTCAGTATAATCATAGTGTTCGAAACAAACCCCACCGCCTTAAACTGGAGAAACCCGGATGCTCGTTCGTCGCGCCGTCGCACTTTGTCTAACACTGTCTCTCATTTCTCTCTCTACTCTTGCTCAATCTTCTATCGATCCGGATGTGCTGGCGCGCATTCGCAAGGAAGGAATGGAGAATTCGCAGATTCTTAAGACGGTCCACAGGCTTTCGGATGTTTACGGTCCGCGGCTAACCGGTTCTCCGAATCACGAGCGCGCCGCCGCCTGGGCGGTTCAGCAAATGCAGCGGTGGGGTTTAGAAAACGGTCGACTGGATCCATGGGAGTTCGGACACCCGGGCTGGCTAAATGAACATTTGACGGCGCATATCATCTCTCCGGTGAAGGATGCTCTCGTGTGCGAAGTGCTCGCCTGGACACCGAGTACTGACGGGACCGTGCGCGCTGCGGCCTACCACCTGAACATTCCAGAACGGCCAACGCAGGAACAACTGAACGCAGCCCTGGCAAACGCGAAGAACAATCTGCGCGGACGTATCGTGTTGACGGGCAAACCGCAAACGCTTGCCGTGAATCTCGCCCCTCCGGCGAAGCGAACGGACGACAAGACGATTGAAGAACGATTTGGGCCGAAGGCGCCCCCGTTTGCACGACCTTCGCCATCTCCGTCACCCTCACCCGGCGATCCGAAACGGCTTACACAACGCGAGATCGATCCCCAGCTCGATACGTACCTGAAGGCCAACGGAGCGCGCATTCGAATCAATGACGCCGGGCGCGAGCACGGGCAGATTCGTGCTTTCAATAATCGGACTTTCGACGTGAAGAAAGCGCTGCCAACGGTCGTGATGCGCAATGAAGACTATGGGCGCATCTCCCGAATTCTCGCCGACGGCACGCCGGTCGAACTCGAATTCAAGATCGTGAACCGCAATTATCCCAAGGGCACCACCTCGTTCAACGCGCTGGCTGAGATGCCGGGAACAGATAAGGCCGACGAACTGATCATGCTCGGTGGGCATCTCGATTCGTGGCACGCTGCCACCGGCGCCACTGACAATGCTATTGGCTGCGCGATCATGATGGAGGCCGCGCGCATCCTGAAAAGCATCGGCGTAAAGCCGCGACGTACGATTCGAGTTGCGCTGTGGAGCGGCGAGGAACAGGGTCTGCTCGGCTCTCGGGCCTATGTGAAAGAGGTGTTCGGAACGTTTGAAGATCCGAAACCCGGTTATGAAAAGTTTGGCGGCTATTTGAATATTGACTCGGGAACCGGACGTATTCGCGGAGTTACAGTGTTTGGACCAACGGAAGCCGGCGTCATCATGCGCGAGATAGTGAAACCATTTAAGGATTATGGGGTGGCCGGGGCCGCCGTCTCGCGCAGTCGTGTGAGAGGGTCAACTGACAGCACCTCATTCAACGCCGCCGGCCTGCCAGGCATTAACTTTAGTCAAGATCCGATTGAGTATGGTTCGCACACCTGGCACACAAATCTCGATACTTACGAACGTATTCTTGAAGACGATGTAAAAAAGGCCGCGGTGGTAGTTGCGGCCACGGTCTATCAGTTGTCGATGAGAGACGAGCTGTTGCCGCGCTTCACTAAAGAGAACATGCCGGAACCGCCGCCGAGCGCAACGCCATCACCAACTCCAACACCCAAGCCTACGCGAAAGAATGTGGATGAGAGAAAATTGAATGCTTGATGGCTGCCGCGAGATAGGACAGGCATTCCTGCCTGTGGTCTGTTGATAATCGCCTCGGTTGGTAGTTTTTTGGTCAGCAAGGTTCAAGATTCGGCAATTTGCAGGTTGGGAAGACCTGCTAATTATCCAACCACTAATAATCAGCCGCCGATGAAACTCATTGAGCGAGACGGTGTCATAAACTCTGGATCGTTGATGTAGTGGCGTGGTTCTTTCTTAAGGACGACGCTCTCGATGAACTCGACGACTGCGGTCCGTGAGGCGCCGCTGCGAATCACATCGCGAAGCGAGTGTTCGATGGTAGAAAAAAGGCAGGTGCGAATCTGGCCGTCTGCGGTGAGCCGAATGCGCGAGCAGGCGCCGCAGAATGCTTCAGTCACTGGAGCGATTATTCCAATCTCTCCGGGCCCGCCGTCAGCAAAGCGGTAGCGTGAGGAAGTCTCCGAACCTCTCTTCACATCAACCGCGACCAGCGGAAAGCGATCGCTGATGCGTTCACGAATCTCTCGGCCTGACACAACCTGTTCGCGTTGCCAGTCGTGACCCGAGTCAAGCGGCATGAACTCGATGAACCGCATCTTCACATCATGCGTTCGCGCGAAGGCCGCGAAATCTGCAACCTCGTCCTCGTTATGCCCGCGCACAACCACCACGTTGATCTTGATCGGATCAAGCCCGGCTTTCTTCGCAGCGGCGATTCCTTCCAGCACCCGATCAAGCACATCTACGCCCGTCATCTCTTTGAAAACTTCGCGCTTCAAACTGTCGAGACTGATGGTGATGCGATCGAGACCAGCGGCTTTCAACTGCTCAGCTCTATCCGGCAGGAAGTATCCGTTCGTCGTCAGCGCGAGATCCTGCAGCGCCGGCTTAAGAGCCGACAATTTTTGAATGATGGTTTCGATATCACGGCGCATCATTGGCTCGCCACCGGTCAAGCGGACCTTTTCAATTCCGAGGCTGACGAAGATCTCGCAAACGTATGCGATCTCTTCAAAGGAAAGCATTTGGTCTTTTGGCGCGATTGGGGGCTCGCCGTGCGGCAGGCAGTAGAAGCAGCGAAAATTGCAGCGATCAGTGAGGGAAACGCGCAGATCGCGAATCGCCCGGCCATATGAGTCTTTGAGAGTGCTTGTCATCTGTTGCAATGATACGCTGCCGAGTTGGTGCACGCCAATCAGAAGTCCTAATCGCCATTTAATTTGCAGGTTGGGAAGGTGTGCAGTGCAGCGCGCCTCGCGCAAACGCGCCCCCGCTCCAGCGTTAGCGCGATTTGCGTATTCCATGCCCAGTTCCTCTGCAACAGGGTGAGCACGCTGCGCTGGAGCGGGGGCGCACTTGCGCGGGACGCGCTGCGATTGCCCCCTTCCCAACCTGCAAATTACCCAACCTGCAAATTACCGGACCCGCAAATCATTAAACCTGTAGTCTCAAATTCCGAGCGCGGTATTCGTCATGAAAACGGATGCGGGCAGGCTCGTGCCCTTTGTCGGGTGCTTGATCGTGCGCTTCAATACAAAGTCAAAAAGCAGCGGATTGTAATCGTAGATTTCATTTATTGATTCACGTTCATCGGAAGTGAGATAGCCGTGCTTCACCAAATCTCGCGTGCGGATCAGAATGTTCACTGCCGGCAGCGGATAGTCGCTGCCATTCACTAGTCGTTCGGCTAGATCCTCACGTTCGAGAACAGTCGTCAATGGCTTGCCGATTCGATTGAATTGCGTCATCGCCGATATCTCGCCAAACACCAAACCCTCGTAACGCTTGTCGTTCATCAGACGCATGAATAGATCAAAGTTGGATACGAGCGGCTTATCGCGGCTTTCGTAATCTTCGCTTGCTCCCAGGCTGGCACAATGCGCGACGATCACTTTCACACCTGCTTCCAGAGGCCGTCGCAGCCGCAGTGGATTCCCAAACTTTTGATCCTCCGCGGCCTCTACTGCTTTTTCTTCGCCGCCGTGACTCAGCAAGATTAGATCGAGCTCCTTCATCTTTTGATAGAACGGATCGCAACGTTCGTCCGCGGGGTCGATACTCATGGCATTTGGAAGCCACTTGACCACGCGTGCGCCAAGGGCAGCGAACTTCTCGAGTTCAGCGAGCGCATCCGCGCGGTAAGGATTCACCGAGATAGTCGTCACAAAGAAATCGGGAAATCTCGCGGCAAGTTCAAACACGTATTCGTTCGGCACATAGAATTCGGTCTTCTCCAGACTCACGGTTCCGTCGGGCAGGTAGTTCTTGTCAAACGCCAGCAAACGATGCTTGCCGCGAAATTCATTGTGCTCGACAAGACTTACCAGACGTTCGACAAATTTCGTGTCAGCGTGGTCAACGTCCTCGACACCGGCGGCACTTAGATAGACTTTGAATTTGAGGTGATGAAATGGATGTGCCCAGGTACGCATCTTTGGATTGACGAAAGCATTCGTGCCGCCGCTGCCGATGCCGGCGAGATGCGTATGATGATCGACGAGTTTATCGGGATCGATATCGTCGAACGCGCGTTTGATCAGATCAGAAGCTTTCGAGCTTATTCGATCCCGCAGCTCTTCCGGATGGTGGCGGAACGCTCCGCCGATGCGATGAATCAGACACATAATTCAAGTTGGAGAGACATTACAGCGTGAGTCAACCATTCAAGAGATGGACATTCGCAGAGTAAGCGAAGCGTGCTCTTTTTCTTCCGCAGGATGCTTGGCGCGCGCTGCGCTTGCCCCGTTTCCGACCTGCAAATTACGAAATCTTGATGACATGATCGTTTCTATGATTGGGTGCGGTGTCGCTTACTTCAACGCCTGATCCAACGCCGAACGATCATCCAGCATGATCCACTCGTTGATCGAGAGCGGCAGGCTGCCATTTTTGATCAAGTCGTCATGAAACTGGCCCAAACGAAAGTTCGCGCCCTGCTTGTCTCGATACTTGCCGAGCAGTCGCATGATCTGCCATTTCCCCACCATGTAAGTGATCTTCTGCGTTGGACTTGCCGCCGCTCCCGCTGCTTCGCCGGTTGCTGACTCGCGATCAAGCCCACCGGCTTCCATGAAATAGTTCACCGCCTGCTCAAACGTCCACTTACCTGTGTGCAGATTCACGTCAACGCCTATTCGCGCTGCGCGATAACGCGA
>JBGTLE010000443.1:0-4722 GCA_041744295.1 Pyrinomonadaceae bacterium
GTTTCTGTGAGGTTTGAGTAATGGACCCCGCGGCCACAGTGAACCCCAACTTCTCCTCTCCTGAGTCCCCTTAAACCTCTCCTGGATTCCCTTAGTCCTCTTCTTTCGTTAGAATGCTCATCGCAAATTGATTGGATGGCTAGACGAACTTTCAAAACTCTCCGCTTTCTCCCCGCCGCGTTTTTGGTTTCCATCGCGGCGATTTTCACTTGTGTGTCTCCGTCATTTTGCTGGGCTCAGACGAATCCACGGCAGTCGCCCGAGCCGAACAGGAAACAGAATAACCGTCCTGGGCAGTTGCCTCCTCCCACCGTGTTGGGAGATTCAAAGGCAGTCGCGGCGCCCGTGACATATTCCTATGAATTCTCACAGCCGAGATTTTACGTCCGTCATATCGTCATCGAACACGACGAGACTGGCCGCGGGAAAATTACTTTTGAGCGTCTAAATGAAGAGACGTCCGTGGAGGAAGCTATTGAATTGTCGCCGTCAACCTTGGGTCGATTGACGGAACTGTGGCGGAGGTTGAATTTTTTGGAGTCGCAGGAAAATTACCAGGCCGAGAGACAGTTTGCTCACCTCGGTACCATGCGAATAGGGATGACGCAGGGCAATCGCAAGCGGACGGCCGAGTTTAATTGGAGCAACAACGCCAGCGCATCGGAGCTAGTGACTGAGTATCGCCGCGTCGCGGATCAGGCGATTTTCGTATTTGACATGTCCGTGGCGCGCGAGAACCAGCCGCTCAATGCTCCCAAGCTGATGGAGTATCTGGAGTCGGCGATGAAGAGAAACTGGCTTGCGGATCCGCAGCAGTTGATCCCATTACTAAAGGAGATCAGCACTGACGACCACTTACCACTTATCGCTCGCAACCACGCACTACGTTTATTGAAGAAGCTTGAGAAGTAGCTGCTTGTCAGCCGCGTTCATTATCCTTCCTCATTCATTCTTGATCCTCTTTGTCGCATTTGGTTGTTATTCGCATGTTAGTGTTATGGTCAATTTACTTCACAATCACTCTCCCTGGAGTTTCAATGGCAGCCAACTTATCTGACGAAGCCCATAAAGTTCACAGTTCCGGAATGTTTAACGAACAAGTCGTCCCGCGCTGGGCAACCTTCAAAAATGCAGGGGTTACAGCGCCTTTTTTCCTTTACCTGGTGCTCATCTCTATCGCGGCCCCGTCCATCGTTGCGCAGCAGCCAACCTTAGTGAGTGTCAACCAATCTGGCACTGGGAGCGGCAATGGTGATTCCAACATCACGGATGTGTGCGTTAGCGCAGACGGGCGCTTCGTTGCCTTCGCAAGCAACGCCCCAGATCTCGTACCGGTGGATGCTAACGGAACCTGGGACGTGTTCGTCCGCGACCTTCAGACAGGCACAACCACTCTAGTCAGCGTAAATGCTACCGGCACAGGCAGCGGTAACGAGCAGTCGGGCGTAACTGGATCCTTGTCAATTCCGACATACGCGATCAGCGGCGATGGTCGCTTCGTCTCTTTCTCAAGTGAAGCGAGTGACCTCGCGGCCAACGACACTAATGGTCTTGAAGATATCTTCGTGCGTGATTTGCAGGCTGGCACGACGAGCTTGGTTACCATTAGCGCCGCGGGAACGGCGAGCGGCAACGGAGCATCAATATTCTCATCAATTACGCTTGACGGAAGCACGGTCAGTTTCCGGAGCAATGCGAATGACCTGGTTGCGAACGATACCAACGGCACCACGGACGTTTTCGTACGCCGCCTGAATACGGGTTCGACTTTCTCTTGTCAGCGTGAATGCTGCAGGGACCGGCAGCGGCAATGGCGCGTCGATAGGAAACACGATCAGCGACGACGGTCGATACGTTGTCTTCACAAGCAGGGCCGGAAACTTAGTCTCCAACGACTCGAATGGCACTTCCAGATCTGACGTTTTCCTGCGCGACCTGCAGACGGGGACGACGATGCTAATCAGTGTCACACTCGACGGCTTAGGGAGTGGGAACGCCGATTCTACTGCTCTTATGGTCTCGTCGGGAGGCAGCCACGTAGTTTTTGTAAGCTCGGCGACCAATCTGGTTTCATTGCCCGACACCAACTTAGGCTCGGACGTCTTTGTCCGCGACCTTCAAGCAGGGATTACCTCCCTGGTCAGCGTCAACCGCCAGGGCACTGCTGCCGGTGCGAGCGGTTCCCTTATTCCAAACAGGTCGATCAGTGCTAACGGGAACCTCATCCCTTTCATAAGCAGCGCTCCCGACATTGTCGAGAACGACACGAATGGAGTCTCTGACGTATTTGTGCGGAATGTCACCGCGGGAGTGACGACACTAGTCAGCGTCAACATGGCCGGCACTGCAAGCGGGCAGCTCGCCTCAGGTGCCAACACGATAGGCATAAGTGCTGACGGCAGATTCGTAACCTTCGAGAGTATTGCGAGTGATCTTGTTGCCAATGACCCGGATACTGTGCATGACGGAACGTCGCAGGATGTTTTTGTCCGCGATCTTCAGACCGGAACTACCAAGCTCGTTAGCGTTAGCACTAGCGGCATAAGTGCTAATGATTCGTCGTTGGCGCCTATCGTGAGCCGCAATGGCGCCGTCATTTTATTCGTGAGTTCAGCCAGCGATTTGGCGGCAAACGACACCGATAATCAGTTTGACGTTTTCGCCTACACGCTATCCCAATTTCAATTTAGTTCTGACACGGTTGCCGCCAGCGAGAGCGATGGCATGGTAACAATCACCGTGACGCGAACGGGCGACACATCGAGTGCTTCCGCGGTCGACTATGCAACTTCGGACGGCACGGCCAGTGAGCGGTCCGACTATCTCGCCGCTGTCGGTACACTCCGATTTGGACCGGGGGAAACTTCCAAGACCATAAGTGTTTTCATTGTCAACGATGCATTCGGGGAAGGCCCGGAAACTTTTACAGTTGAGCTTTCAAATCCCGTTGCTTCGAGTCTACGTTTCCCGGCGACTATAACTGTCACTGTGAACAGTGACGAGGCCGTGGACGCTCCAAACCCTGTCCGAGATGCCAGCTTTAGTTCTGACTTCTTCGTCAGCCAGCACTATGTAGACTTCTTGAATCGTGACGCCGATGCGCCGGGACTGGCCTTCTGGAAGAACCAAATCGACGAGTGTACGACGCAAGAGTGCCGTGAGATCCGGCGCATCAACGTCTCCGCGGCCTTCTTCCTCTCGATTGAGTTTCAGCAGACGGGCTACCTGGTCAACAAGGCCAACCAGGCGGCGTCCAATTCCGGTGAGCAGCTTGAACTAAGAGACTTTCTTTCGGACACGCAGGAAATTGGGCGCGGCGTAATCATTGGCCAGCCGGGAGCCGAGCAACAGTTGGAGAACAACAAGCAGAATTTCTTCCTCGACTTTGTACAACGTCCGGCCTTTCTCGCTCAGGGTGCATACCCCACCACGCTGACGGCCGCCGAGTTCGTGGATAAGCTGAATGGCAATACGTTTGACCCGCTCAGTCCGGGGGCTGGAGCGTTAACACCAACTGAGCGCCAACATCTCATCGATGAGTTGATGCCTGACCCGGCGTCTCCAACACTCCGAGCCCAGGTGCTGCGCTCAGTTTCAGAGAATGGGGTCTTCACGCAAAGGCAGTTCAACAAGGCCTTTGTGTTAATGCAGTACTTCGGCTACTTGCGGCGCAACCCGAACGCTATGCCTGATACTAACTTCGATGGTTACAACTTCTGGCTGGGCAAGCTCAATCAGTTCAACGGCAACTTTGTAGACGCCGAGATGGTCAAGGCTTTTATTACTTCAGGTGAGTATATTCAGCGCTTTGGACCTTGAGTGCCAAGGGGCTGGCGTTTCGCGTGCAGCCGACCCGAACCCTGCCGGAATGCGTCCCGCATTGTAAGGATGGAGGAATCTTACATCCAGTCGACGTAGCGGAGGTCTCCCTCGCGGCAGTACGCCATTGCTGTTGCTTCCGTCAAGCTGCTCTCCTGTTTCACTCCAAGCTCCTATAGGTTTGATCGGCCAGCTTGCAGAATTCCAATACTCGGTTTTCCGCCCAGAAGCGGTCTTCGTCGTTTGTTGCGGCGGCGACGAAAGCGACGTGGCCACCACGCTCGGGTCCCAGCAGCAGAATGTGTGGATTGTGCCCAATTGCAGGATCGCGTAGCGGCGCGAAGGGAATAAATGGATCATCTTGCGCGTGAATGATCAAGGTGGGGAGTCTGATCTTGTCCATTACTCTAAGAGCGCTGGCCTTATCGTAATAGTCTGCGGCATCGGCAAAACCGTGGGCTATCGAAGTGAAGCGTTCGTCAAACTCTCTGAGTGTGCGGATCAGATGAACTTTGCTGATATCGTAGACCTCCGGAAAGAGTTTCCCCTTCAGTTTGACGCGATTTTTCAGCCGGCGCACGAAATCTCGATGATAAATCCAGTTGGACCGCTGGGCGATCGAGTCGCCGCTGGCCCCCAGATCAACCGAAGGTGAGATCGCGCAGACTGCAACTATTTCCTTTGGTGGTTGGTCGCCGTATTCCCCCGCGAGTTTGAGCACCATGTTGCCGCCCAGTGAGAACCCCACGAGAAAGAGTCGACACAAACCATCGCGTTCGATCAATTCGGTGAGAACGGATCGCAGGTCTTCAGTCAGTCCACCATGGTAAAGCGTCGGAGTGAGGTGTTCCGTGCCGCCGCAGTTACGAAAGTTCATTCGCACCACGTTGAACCCGGCCCGAA
>JBGTLE010000444.1:0-14006 GCA_041744295.1 Pyrinomonadaceae bacterium
AGGAGCTGTTCTCGCTTGCAGCGGCTCATGAGTTGTTATGTCAACCCTCTCGAAGGTGAACCACCAACTGGAGAGCCGGATGCGGGAGACCCGCACGTCCGGTTCGGAGGGAGGGGGAGCGCGCTCTCCCTACCCCTATCACAGGCTCCGCACTTGGACCGATGAAGGGTTTGGGAAACAAAATGAAAATGTTCGCGCCGTTGGCTGTTCTGTTAATCGTGATTGCCCTGGCTTGCAAGTCGGCGCCACCGGGCCGTGGCGCCGGCGAAGTCGAATCTTCCGCCGCCACTCAAACCAACTTCAAACTAGAAACGGTTGTCAGCGGATTGGAAGTGCCGTGGTCGATTGTTTGGGCACCCGACGGGCGCATGCTGATCAACGAGCGACCAGGCAGAGTGAGAGTTGTAGTAAATGGCCGGTTGCGACCGGAACCGCTTTACACAGTTTCCGATGTCGAGACCAGCGGCGAGAGTGGCCTGATGGGACTGGCACTGCACCCGCAATTTTCCACGAATCGTTTCTTGTATCTATCCTACGCTTATGCGGGGGATCGAGTGCGTGTGGTTCGTTTCCGCGAAGACGGGACGACGCTGCAAGATCGCAAAGTCATCATCGAGGACATTCCTGCCGCGCAGTATCACGCCGGTTGCCGCATCCGTTTTGGGCCTGATGGCAAACTCTATCTCACCACGGGTGATGCAACTGAGCGCCAGTTGGCCCAGAGGCTCGACTCGCTGGCGGGTAAGACGCTGCGGTTGAATGATGATGGAACGGCGCCGTCAGACAATCCCTTTGTAGGGCAACCAAACGCGCGGCCGGAGATTTGGTCGCTCGGTCATCGAAATGCGCAGGGGATGGACTGGCAGCCGGGAACCAACCTGATGTTTCAAACTGAGCATGGACCTTCCGGATTCGATGGGCCAGGCGGCGGCGATGAAGTCAACATCGTGGAACGCGGAAAGAACTACGGCTGGCCGCTCGTCCATCACCGTGACACGCGTCCCGGGCTGGAGCCGCCACTGCTCGAATACACACCGGCGGCTGCTCCGGCGAGCGGCATGTTCTATCGCGGGTCGCTGCTGCTGCAATTTCGCGACAACTTCCTGTTCGGAGCCCTGCGTGGCGAAAGGATAATTCGAGTGGTGCTTGATGGCCGAAAGGTGATCAGCCAGGAGAATCTGCTCGAAAAGAAGTATGGGCGGATTCGCGACGTCGCTGAGGGACCGGATGGTGCGATCTATTTTTCGACGTCAAATCGCGATGGGCGTGGTAAACCGACCAGCGACGACGATCGCATCATTCGAATTATGCCGCAGTAGGATAGGCATTCCTGCCTGTCTGATCTGCAGTGAGTCATCAGTACAGTGGGGCTTAGTCAGTATCGTAACGCGGTACGTCGCGTAGTTATTACGGTTAGCTCATAGCCGTAAGACGGACCCGACGCTACCGCGCTACGGTACTGACTGCGTCCCACTGTAATAAGGGTTAACGCGCTGCGGTCCTGATTGGGTGGGGATCCGACTGACAGGAATGTCTGACCTACTAATACTTCTGCGCCAGCAGAGCGCTTTTGCTCCAGCCGATAGCTTCGTGAGGCTTGAAGCGGTAATGATGAACTACGCGGAAGTGGCGTTCAGTATTTTGCATCACGGCGTGAGGCTCGTGAGATTTAAAGCGGAAGAGAATCTCTAGAAAGGTGCTGATAGGAGTTGGCCGGCAGGGTAAATGAAGCAGGTGCCCCTCGGGGGCAATCACCCGCGCCAGTTCATTTAAACCATCATCGAGTGGCACATATTCAAGCGCGCCACTCGTCACGACCAGATCAAACGAGGCGTCGGGAAAGGGAAGTGACAGCACATTGCCTTGCGTAAAACAAACGTCCTGTTTCCGACCGCGACTCTGCGCGATGGTTTTCCGAGCCGCCACAACTGATGTTGCCGATAGATCGAGTGCCGTGATTTTGACTGGGAACCGTACGGAACGCAGGAGAGCGAGAGTCAACAAGCCTGTGCCGCAACCCGCGTCCAGAATGCGAGAGCCGCGCGTAACGGGTAAAGGGTTATTCGCAAGATACTGATCGAGCGACCGTCCGTAGCCATTCAGCTTGAACGTGAGATCGTATACGCCCGCAATTCTGTCGTAAAACGAGCCGGCCTTGGCTTCGTTCTTCGTTGCGGTCAGTGCATACTCCATTCGGCTCTCCTGGGTATCCCGCACCCTTGCGGACTAATGTTTTTAATAGTGATTTCGATTTGGCGCGCAATTGTAGCTTCACCCCTGCGGATTCTCAAACCCGATGCAAGAAACATAAATAAGCTTCGTTCTTCCAATGGTGACGAAGTCTGAGTCTTTTTCACGGGAGCAGGATGATGAACAAGAGTATCACGATTGCTGTGGGCGCGGTTTTGGGTCTGACGCTGGCCGGCCTTACATTCTTAACGATCTCTGCAGAGGCAACGCAACAGAAGCCTGAAGTGACCACGATTCGTCCGCAGCCTCCGGTTAGGTACGAACCGCTTAAAGTCGAGATATTGGTTGGCGGACGACCTTTGGAAGAGTATCAGGCGCGTGGGAAGTCGTACGTTGAAGCAGTCGCGGGGGCGGAGTATGAAGTGCGAATCCGCAATCCATTCCCGTACCGAGTTGCGGTCGCTCTTTCCGTCGATGGGTTGAATTCGATCGATGCGCGGCGCACCACGGCCTGGAACGCCAGCAAGTGGGTGATCGGACCGTACGAGACGATCAGTCTTAGCGGTTGGCAGATGAGCTCAAATCGCGCGCGGCGGTTCTACTTCACCACTGAGCGCGATTCCTATGGGGCGAAGCTGGGACAGACTGCGAACCTGGGAGTGATTTCCGCGGTATTTTTTCGGGAGTTAACGCGGTCGCCTAAGCCCATCACGCTGTTGCCGCCTCCGCGTCGTGACAGCAGCTCCCGCGAGAAGAGTGCCGGAGCGCCACCATCAGCCAACACAGATAGCCAGGGCGCCATCAGCGAGCGACGGTCGACCTATCCGCAGCCGGATGACGAGTCCGCGGCCACCGGCATCGGACGTTCCGTGCAGAACGATGTGACTTGGGTGAATATGGATTTGGATTCGAGGCCCGCCGGTGAGGTGACGATTCGCTACGAGTACTATCAGGCGCTGGTAAGGTTGGGAATCTTGCCGAGGCACTATTCGAGACCGGATTCGTTGCGAAGACGCGAAAGTGCGAGTGGGTTTGAAGACCGCAGGTATAGCCCGGAACCGTAAGCGAGCGAACAGCAAACAGCGAACAGCGAACAGCGGACAGCGAACAGCAAACAGCGAACAGCGAACAGCGAACAGAAAATGGCGGACAGCGAACAGCGAACAGCGAACAGCGAACAGCCAGAGCGAACAGCCAGAGCGAATCTGAGATCTCAGATCTGAGATTTGCTCTGGCTGTTTGCTGTTCGCTGTCTGCTGTTCGCTGTCTGCTGTTCGCTCTCTATTTTCTTACAAGCTCTTCGGTATACAACTGCCGATAGGCGCGATAGTTGCTCATCACCTTCTGCACATAGCCTTTCGTCTCTTCAAACCCGACCTCAGCCGTGAACACGCCGGCGTCTTTGTGTTTTGCCCGTTTCACCCATCGGGCAACGTTGTCTTCGCCGCCGTTGTATGAAGCTGCCACAGGTTCAAGCACCTTCGGAAACATAGTGGTGAGGTGAGCCAAATACTCACTCCCAATCAGGATTGAAGTTTCCGGTCGGTAGAGTTCGCTCTCTCTTAGCGCATTCAATCCAGCCCCGGGCGCGTAACGCTGGGCTGCATCGATAGTGAGTTGCAAAAGACCGCGGGCGCCGGCAGGCGATTTGGCCAGCGGCTTAAAAACACTTTCCTGTTTTATGATCGCCAGGATAAACCGCGGATCGAGTTTCCTCGCTTTGGCTGCCCTCACGATCGACTGCCGGTAGGGCGCTGGATATTGGTTCTCGACTGCCGCTATCTGCGCTTTGACCCGCTCCAACCTCTGATCGGCGAGCGTCCGTGCCCTTTCACTGTTCATCGCGAGCAGGCGCTCGGTCGCTAACCAACCATAGTAAGAATTGGCCCCATCCGGGATCGACTGATACGCAGTTACAGCGGCTTCTCGGTTTCCGCCTCGTTCTAAACTGAAGGCCCTTAAATAGGCAACTTCGGATTGGGAAGTGAGCACGGCTCGGGAGAAACTCCTGCGGTTGAGCTGTTCCGCGGTCGTTACTGCTGGCGTCCAGTTACCTTCGGCAACTTCCAATCTCAATCGTCCAAATAACGCATTCGTCTCAGTCGGCGTGCCGGCGAATTTTTGAATGGTGCGACCGACCCAATCGTTGGCTTCCGCAGGACGGCCTGCTTCTCGGAGCGTGTCGATGACGTTGAGGTGCGCGCTCTCAATCCGCTCGCCATCAGGGTACTTTTGGACGTACTGGACGTATCGACTAACGGCATCCGAGGGCCGGCCCAAACGCACCAGCGCGGCGGCACTAAAGTTCAATCCCTCACGACCTGACTTAGTGGCGGGGTAACGCTGAGCAAGTTTATCGAGGGTATCGGCCGCCTCGGCATACCGGCGCGACTGCAGATAGGATCTCCCAATTCCCAACATCGCTTCTGGGACCGTCGCGTCCTCCGGATAGAACTTCAAGATTGCCTGCCAGTGCTCACGCGCTTCCTCAAACGCGCGATTCGTCATGTACACGTTGGCCCGGCGCAGATGCTCAGCGGGAGTTGAGCGCGCTAGTTTGCCGGCGGCATCACGAGCCTCCGTGCGACGAATCGCTGCGAGTGTATTGTCGGGCGCGGATTGTGGGTTCCCGGTGGCAGGAGAGACTCTGGCAGCAAACAGGCTCGCGGGAAAAATCAAACTAAAAGACGTGACAATCAGTGCCGTGACCGGTAGTGCTCTTAGAACAAACAATCTCATAAACTCAAAAACTCTCTTTATCGACGGGTATGATTTCGTAACTGGAAACGATCTCTACAGTAGGTCTCAACGTGGCAGCAACACTGCAGTATTTCTGATCGGAAAGTTCGATTGCCTGGGCCAAAGACTTTTCCGAAACGTTTTTGCCTTTTACCTTATGCCGCACTTCCATTCGCGTGAAGCCGCGCGGGTGATCGGCTCGTCGTTGACCGCTGATCTCGATTCGGTATTCAAGAATCTCCGCTCGTTTCTTTTGAAGAATATTGACCACATCGACGCCGGTGCACGATCCGAGCGCGATCAACAGAAGCTCAACCGGTGTCGGAGCAGCACTGCGTTCATGGTTGGTGTCCAGCGCTACGGCATGACCCGATGGCGTGATACCGATAAACAGATCGTCACCTGAAAAATGGACGACTGCAGATTTGTCCCTATCACTCATAACTCAATTCCTCGAGTGCCAGAATAACATACGGAGTTTGAGGCGTTGCTTGAATCAGAACAGCGAGCGGCGGCGCCCATTCGAGCGTCAGCGGAAACCTAGCCGCCGATTTACGCGCATGACACAGATAAGAAGAACCTGCATTAGCGCATGAGCCTGACTACTGCCAATTCCCAAGCTATTATTTTTTTCAGATCCGTATCATCGGCGTTAATCCGCGGCTGACTGTCTTCTGCTGAGTCCAGACACAAAAGTTCTGTGGTAATATCTGCCCGAGCTCACAGGAGGTCGCCTCTCCCAGCCCAACCTCATCGCCCACACACATTAATTGGAAGCTTTCACAAGCACAGGTGTGTCGAAATGAAAGCGTGGGAGGACGGGTATGACCTTAATTCTAATAGTGGATGACGACGAAGCAATTCGCGATACTCTTCATGAATTACTGTCGGAGGAGTATGTCTGTCAAACGGCCGAAACGGCTGAGAAGGCATTGGCTCGACTTCAATCGGATCCTTACGATGTTGTGCTAACCGATATCTCAATGCCGGGACTGAGTGGTATCGAGTTGCTGGGGCACGTGCGACAACAGTTTCCTCACCTGCCCGTGATCATCGTGTCGGGAATCGGAGACCAGCCGCACGCTCAGGGACTGATCAAGCTCGGCGCATTCGACTTTCTCTTGAAGCCTTTTAGTCTGGAGGTTGTCGAGAAAAGTGTGAAGCGCGCAATCACGTATCGTAAGCGGTTACTTGCGGAAGCAAAGCGCGCCGAAAAAGGGGAAGGCCCAAACGACTGGAGCACGGTTTGACAACGGGCGCGGTCAATTGACTTATGCCGCGACGATCGAGAATTGTTCGCGCGCCAGCTTCGGCGCACGATGTTTTCTCATTTCATGAGCGAGTTCCGCAATTCGTTCAGCGGCGAATGGTTTTGTAACCACCCATTCCACACCAGCGTTCTTTTGTTCGGTTGAGCCGACGGCGTCGCCCCAACCGGTGACCACGGCAATGGGAATGGTCGCGGAACGCGTACGAATCTCGTGGGCCAGTTCCCAGCCGCTCATTCCGGGCATGCCTACGTCAGTAAAGACTCCATCAAACTCGCGCGCGTCGAACAATGCCAGGGCTTCTCGTCCGCCCTCGGCCAGATAAACTCGGCACCCTTCCAACTCCAGGATATCGCGGAGCAACTCGCGCACATCTGCTTCATCGTCGACTACCAGAATTCGCGGCTGATCCTCAGATCTCGAAGAGACTGCATTGCTCATTGACGGAAGCTCAGCTAAAGCCGCAACGGCCTCAGTGCCGGGCGCGGCCTCTTCGCACTGCGCTAAGGGAAGAATGATACGAAATTGAGTGCCGCGCCCAGGTTCGGAATCGACTTCAATCTCGCCTTCGTGACGCCGGATGATTCCGAAGCTGACGGCGAGACCCAACCCCAAACCGGCTTTTCCTTTAGTTGTAAAGAACGGATCGAATATGCGGGAACGAACGTCCGAATCCATTCCAATGCCGGTGTCTTTGACGGAGATTACCAGCGAGCTTTCGTGTTCTTCTGTCGCGAGTGTTAGACAGCCACCATTTGGCATGGCGTCAACGGCATTGAAAACCATATTGATCAAGACTTCGCGCAGTTCCGAATCGTCGCCCATCACACGGGCGCGTGATCTGATCTGCAAGTCCAGGTTGATTTGAACGTTTGCAGCCTCAGCCTGATCTTTCCAGCGTGGCCTGGTGATTTCACGCACGTCCAAGAGCAATTGATCAAGAGCGATGGGAGCAAAGTCATGGTCCTTACGCTGGCGGGCGAAGTCCTGAATTCGTTTCACGGTCTTCGCGCCGTCCTCAGCGGACTTAATGATGATGTTCAGTCCGCGCCTGATCTTTTCGGGATTGTCCGTGCGGAGCAGCAGCTGCGCCCGTCCAAGTATTCCCGCAAGAGTATTGTTGAAATCATGGGCAACACCGGAAGCGAGTTCACCGAGGGCCGAGAGTTTCTCCAGTTGTGAGAACTGTTCGCGAATGCGTTCCTGTTCGGCAATGTAGTGCGAAAGTTCGGTGACGTGTTCCTCAGCTTGTTGCGCTTGAGCTGCTGCTGCCTCGATGTTTTTCAGATAGTTTCGATAAGTAAAGAAAACAATCGCGATGATCGGCGCGCTGATGAGCACTGCATAAAACCCTACCGTCGAGATGAGTTTTGCAATAACTGCTGCGGCTGAAGCGCCGGCGAAGTAAGTAATCGAGGTCCATAGGAAATGTTCATTCCAGGTTCGCCAGATTGATTTTTCTACTTTCAACGCGCCGGCCATCGCGACGAATCCCGAGTTTGAAGCGTATTGCAACAATGCCATGGCGCAAGTCGCCGCAACCAGGCTCACCGATAAGGGAGCTACCGACACTGAAACGACGTCTCCGAACCAGGCCTGAAGACCTTGAGCTGTGATGAATGTGGAGCATGCGGCACAAGCCCAGTTAAACGCGACAGTGCTTAACTTCCTGCAAAAGCGTCTCGACGAAAGTAGCGCTTCGAGAGCGGCGAGCAGGATCGCTGCGTGACTGCCGTAGAGCAGCAGGGTGAGAAAAATAAAGGTGTCGGAAACGGAGATTTGTGAGCTGAAGCGAGGGATCGGAATGACGATCCGCGAGCTGAGAAATAAGGTCAGGAGCGCTATCACCAAAAACCGAAGGTCGAGTTTTTCTACCTGGATCGCGAAGCATGAGTGCGTAAACACGAGTGCACCCATGACCACGATGGACCACAGGTAAGGCTTATAGAGCTGCCTCTTCGTCAACGTGCGAATATCGAACATCCAGGGAACCATTCCTTGGGGGATTGCCAATGAGGTGAGGTGAGGTGAGTTGAGACTGAAAGGCACGCAGATGTGGGTCGCGTGTTAGTTGTTACCTCCGGAAGCTGACGCGAGTCGTTGCAAGAATATCGTGTCGTACGTACTCCGCAGACGAAAACCTGATTTCCGGTACATTGCATGGGCGGACTTGTTCATTTCATTAACGAGCAGGCAAATCGAATCGGTACGTCGCAGCAGCTCTTTTGAAAGCTGTGTCAGGCATCGGACTCCAAGTCCGTTACGTCGCTCGACTTCGTCAACCCATATGCCTTCCAGATACATAACGTCCAGCGCATCGGAGATGACCTCGGCTTTGAAAACCAACTGCTTGTTTTGCATCAGCACCCAAGTGCGACCCTGTTGAATCCGCCGCCGACAGCGCTGAGCAAATCCTTGCGGGTCGACTTTTCGGGGATCGATCCCGCTTTCTTCGTAAGCCATTTGCGCTTGAACCGGCATCACCAAACTCAATTCGGCCTCGGTGGCGCGTCTCAATCCCGCCACTTCGGGTTGGACAGCAAGAGGCCAGCGGAGTTCAAAGAGCGATTCGCGATACGCCAACCGCATTTCCTGGCCAGTTGCCGAGTAGTAGCGCCAGAACGCGCTGATCTGATCTCGTTCACCAAGCAGCATGTGAGTGGTGGTGCAGGTCTGGGCCACGGCTGCGAAAGCGCGCAGGGCCTCGTCGCTGTGGGTCTCGATCAATGTGGCATGCCCAATCAGTGCAACTCCCTGGAGCTCGCCGTTGTGATCGCGGTAACCGAAGAACGTACCGCGATTAAGATCGCTAACAAGTCCGTTGTCGCGAATGAAGCCAACCATGGTCACTGTGTGAAGTGGACGCTGTGAAAGAAACGCCAGCACCTCGACTTCCTGGTCGGCTGTCAGCGGGTGAGCAATCGATTGCGTGAACTGCCCGATGCTGGGCATCTTTGCCATCGTTCTTGCTTGTGTTTCTGGTTGCAGCACCGTCGTTATCCCTCGCGTTTAGTCAGGCTCTTTTTCAATCTTAGAAGCCGATGTAGTCAACACCATTGTCGGTGTCTGCGGTCATCGAAGCCGAGGCGTCTCCGCTCGTCATCGCGTTGTAAGCCTGCATGATCGAGTCTCCCAGCAGCTCGCCATCGCCGACGAGAACGCCATCCCCAATCAGGACGCCATCGCCCAACAGGACGCCGTCACCGATCAGAACCCCGTCACCCACCAGCACGCCCGTGGAACAGAAGTGCTCACCTGCGCCGAGAGTGGTGCCGTTACTGACGCGAATACTGTCACCCAGCAGCACGCCGTTTGAGATCATGGTCGAGTCGCCGATCAGCACGCCGTCGCCGACCAGAACTCCATCGCCTAGCAGTACGCCGGTGGCGTAGATCTTCTGGTACTTGGTGATCAATGCCAAACCCGTGGCATAAGTGTTTTCGACAATGATTCCCTTGGACCAGGAGAAGGTCGATACACCATTGCTAACGGTGGGAACCGTGTCGGCGAAGGTGATGCTAGACTGCTGCACGGGAGTTGGGCCAGTAAGCAATGGGGCGCCAAGAGCGGTGGCAGCCGTGATATCGGTCCTGACCAGTTTCGCTAATCGAACCGCGCCGTCGATGTTGAGTTCCCCTGCGCCTTGCTCAAGCATATTGAAGTTTGGCAACTGCTGTGCTGTGTACATCAGCAGCGACTTCACCATGTTTGGTGTAAGGGTCGGATTCGCCTGGAGCAACAACGCGGCAGCGCCGGCAACTAAAGGGGAGGCCATCGAGGTGCCACTGAGCCTCATCATTTCTCGGGTTGGATTTGAGCTCACGTTCGCGTCCAGCTCGGCATTTTGTTTCACGAGCAGGTTGTTTGGTGATTGTGCAAAAAGCGTCTTGTTGCCGGGAGCTGCTATCTCGGGTTTGATGATGTTGTCGTAGTGCTTGACGCCGTTCGCATCGGTAAGGTAACTGCGCGTTGGGCCTCGTGAACTGAAAGTGGCGATTACATCGTCCGCACGATTGTCTGAACCTTTCGTATCGACCGCGCCAACTGTGATCACCGATGGTTCGTTGCCGGGCGAATGGACTTGGCCGTACTGTTTTACGCCGGCGCTGCTTTTTCCATTGTTGCCGGCTGCGGCTACCACCACGACGCCCGCGTTAACCAGGCGGCGAACGGCGAGACATACGGGATCGATTTGGTAGGAATTAACGGCCGGCAATCCGATGCTCATGTTCACGACGCGAATGTTGTGCGTCGCGCGATTCGCCATTACCCAATCAAGTGCCGCCAGGAGATTTGAAACGCTGCCGGTTCCCTGTGAGTTCAGAACGCGGAGGCTCACCAAATTAGCGCGCGGTGCGATGCCGATGTATTTGCCGTTCGCTACCAGTCCGTTACCTGCTGCCGCGGCGGCGACATGCGTTCCGTGGCCATAAGGATCTTCGGTGATGCCCTGACCGGTAAAATCCTTATTGACTATGATTCGCGACTTGCCAGTCTTAACGTCTTTGAATGCAGAGTGAGCTGAATAGATACCTGAATCGATAATGGCGATGCCTATCCCCCCACCGTCCAGCGTCCCGGATGTGCTTGCTGAACCCAACGAGCGAACGTTGTCTGCGCCGGTCGTATGGGCCGCGTGGCCACCGAACGATCTAACTTCGCTGTCATCCGAAAGGAAGGAAACCTCGGGAAACATCGCAAGAGCATCAACCACGTTGGCAGGCAGTTCTACGGCCACCGAATTGAACTGAGTGAACTGTTTCTTAATCTTGATACCGTTGCTCTTCAGAAGTGCGTTAAGAGGCACACTCATCTCGCCGTCGAGTTGCAGAATGACGTTGACGAGACCCTCAGCCGACCTACCCTTCCGCATGTTCTCGCGCAAGTTGCTGGCTACCTTGTCGACATTCTTTAACGATCGCGACCGGTCTGAATCATTCTTGGCGGCTGCGGGATTCGTGAATATAAGCCCGCCAAGCAAGGAAATTCCCAGGGTCAGGCAGGCGATCGTTGTCAGTCCCTGGCGTCTCGCTATTTTCATTGAAATCGTCCTCACCATCGTGCTTATCAACAAAGTCTCAGGCCAGCAACTGAGCTTGGCCCGCTTTGCTTAGGGCATTGCGCGTGCCGCTAGACCGATCTGTCGGAATCGCCTGATTTGCTGGGAAATTTCGCTTTTTGGAGGTTGGACGTTGAAAGAGGCAGGGAAACAAGCTTGTCATTCTGACGAGGGGGCACTGTCAGTCTGATTGCTTGACCGATTTGTGACGGGATCACATCCGGTAACAATTCTGAGAGCACCGCTCAGGTTATCCGCTAAGTCGGCAGATAAGCGCGCAGTCGAACGCGGGATGTTAAGAAGGCGTTACGTCTGAGGGGCTGGACTTTACCGGCGATGTTCCCAGCTCGGTCTCTGCTTCCTTCAACATCTGCTGCTCGAGCCGGGCCATCTCGATGGCGAGGGGGAAATGATTCTGAGATGCGGTGAGTCGCTGGAGCATTAGATCGGTTTCACGTTGGTTCATACTGCGGCTGGCCGCAGCCTCGATCACCTGCAGGCGAGCACGAGCTTCGGCGAGTCGCGAAGTGGCTTCAATCCTCAGAGCTTCGAGCTGCTGGTGGTCTACTTGCAGGTCATTCAGCAGATTCGTGGTATCGGCCCCATGAATGGCGCGAGCCCGATTCATCCTTCGCTCGACTTTTAACCGTTCGCCACGAGCCCGCGCGAGTATTCGAGAGGCCGTGAGCCGTGCTGCTAGCGTTTCACAGTATGCATCGGCCAGCAGAGGGTTCTGCTTCTGCACTTCGTCGAGGGTATTGCGTTCAGCTGACGTAAGTTCAGATCTGAACCACGGTACCTCGCGAGCGGTAATTCCGTCCTGCGCTAGCCTGTCGCGTAGACGAGCTAACCACCTCTTCCGATATAGAAAGAAAGCAAGCACCACGAAAAGGCCCAACAAGGCGCCGATCCCCAACGAAAGGACTGCGAACACCAGATAGAAAGCCGCAGTGTCGGTGGCTGAGGCCGTAAGAAACAACGTGAGGAAAACAAGCGGTGCAGGCAAACTCAGTAAAAAGAAGGATAGCCATGGAAGCCACTTAAGAAGCCGGGCCGTCATCTCATCCTTGTTATTCAACTTTCCGGTTTCAGTAGCCATTGGTCACAATAGAGTTAGACGAAGTGCTGATCTCCCTTGGTTGCTGAACGAGATGGTAACTTTTAACACTAGCCTTCGCTAGTTTAGACCCGCGAATCCCAGCAATCTCATTCGATCTCTGTATAATGCCGGCACTGGAGAGAACAGAGGATGACGAAGAAACAGTCAACTAAGGCGGTGGCAGTACTCCTTGTCCTGATAGGCTCGCTGATAATCCAGCCAGGTGCTTTCAGTCAAACACAAAACGGGAGCTCGGGTGACGTACCGAAAGGGGCGGCACGCGCGGTTACGATTCCCATCACCATTCGCGTGAAGGGTACCACCCCGGAGCCTGAGTTACGGCTGGTGGATCTGGCGATCACAGAAGACGGCGATCCACAGACAATTCTACATATTCGATCAATCGGCTCCAACTCACCGATTACGTTGGCGGTATTGATCCAGGACGATGTTGTTTCGTCTATAGCAAATGAGATAAAGCCGCTCGCGGAGTTTATAAGAAGATTGCCACGCGGCTCGCGTGTATTAGTAGGATATGTCAGGGCCGGAAGCCTCCAGGTAAGGCAAAGGTTTACAACCGATCTCGAAAGGGCCGCGCAGTCTTTGAGAACGCCGCTGGGCTCCGCCAGTGCCGCTCCGTACAACCCTTACGTTGAAGTAATCGAGGCATTGCGGCGGTTCGATTCGCAACCGTCGGGACGACGGGCAATCTTGCTCGTGTCGGACGGACTGGATACTTCGCACGGCGTAGACTCGAGTTCGGCGAGTCAAAGCCTCGATTTGCAACGAGCCATTCGTGAAGGGCAGCGTCGCAGCGTCGCCATCTATGCCTTCTACGCACCGACTGTTTCATCCGCGGGGAGTTCTTTGCTCAGTGCTAACGCGCAAGGGTCGTTGAAGAGGCTTTCTGATGAGACCGGGGGCCAGGCCTTTTTTCAAGGCACCGGCACTCCAGTGAGCTTTGATCCTTTTATTAAGAACCTGCAGGTGGCGTTGGACAGACAGGTAGCGCTTACTTATCTTTCAACTCATACTGGCAAGGGATTTCACAGAGTGGAAGTAAAATCGTCAGCGCCTGGAGTCGAGATAGCTCATCCGGCGGGTTACTCAAGAAGGTAGGTCTGACTCTTATTGAACAGTGGCCGGAAGTAGAGAACCTCGCCGGTCAACTGCGGTGGCCCAGCCTTCGGCTAGATTACCAATCATTCCGTGGAAGTGGATCTCACTTCCTGAAAGAACCAGTAGCACATCCCCAGCCTGATAACGCGGATCCACGAGTTGAAATTTCACAACAGTTGCGACCCCATTTTGTTCTTCCAACGCTTCGAAGTCGAACAAGTCAGCATCGACGACATAGGTTTGGGAGTTATTCGCTACTCTTTGCTCATCTGGCATTGATTATCCTCAAGTAAAAATTCAGTGGGGCGGCTAGTGGGGCTCGAACCCACGACCTCTTGATCCACAATCAAGCGTTCTAACCTACTGAACTATAGCCGCCATAAAAACCTGTTGAAGGGAAATGCCCCCGGCAGGACTCGAACCTGCGGCCCTCTGCTTAGCTTCCAGCATCAGGCTTTCCCTGACCGCCCGCAAGAACGGGTTTGCTGGCTGGACTATATCTTGGACATCTCAGTCCCGACCCGTATAGTCT
>JBGTLE010000445.1:0-3906 GCA_041744295.1 Pyrinomonadaceae bacterium
AAGGGCTTGCTGGCTTCGTAAAAAGATGTCACCCGCAGCGATCACTGGTGTCGCAATAAACACCTGGTCCTCCAGAGTATTCGTCGCCAGCACTTCAAACTTCTCACCCATCTTCAAGACCACCACGTCGCCATCTTCCGTTGCCAGATAAAGCTTTCCATTCGCGCCCACCAACGAGGCCTTCAAGTTGTAAGCCTTGGGCAAACGTTGCTGCGCGTAATACGCTTCGCCGGTGGTGGCATTAAAACAACTGATCATGCCGTTGTCGGTTAACACGTAGAGCTTGTTATCGAAGAGCACCGGCGAGGCTGTATAAGAGACGCCACGCGTGTGGCTCCATACTATCGATTCAGAATTACTGAGATCACCTTCCTTGCCGAGCTTGATCGCCATCAGTTTTGGATCGCGATGTCCGCTCATCACGTAAACGAACGGGTCCTGAAAAACCGGTACTGGAATTGGGTTTGATCCCAAGCCCGAGGTTTCCCAGATCACTTTGCCGGTCTCCGCATCGTAACTCCGCACCTTGGTCGTGCCCGTTACGATGATCTGCTTGCGGCCACCATACTCGATTGCGAACGGC
Source organism: Pyrinomonadaceae bacterium (assembly GCA_041744295.1). GTDB lineage: Bacteria > Acidobacteriota > Blastocatellia > Pyrinomonadales > Pyrinomonadaceae > PSRF01. Next base: position 584 of record JBGTLE010000445.1, read on the forward strand.
GTGCTCCAGGAACTTCGTTCTTCCCTCGCCGCACGCCAAACCTCTTTGCCGGTGTTCTTGTTGAGCGCCAGGATAAACGACTCGCCTTCATGGTCGAAAACCAGGAACAGGCGATCGCCAAACAGCAATGGCGCGCTGCCCTCGCCGAATCCGAGTCTCATCCGCATCTGCACATCCGAGTCGCGCTGCCAAATCAGCTTGCCGTTGAAGTCGTAAGCGAAAATTCCGCGCGAGCCGAACGAGGCATAGACATACTTCCCATCGGTCGCGGGAGAATTGGAAGCAAAGCTGCCGTACGTGCGGTGATAGCCCTCATGCGGCGCCGCAACTTTCGCAGTCTTTTGCCAGATTATTTTTCCGGTCTTGCGATCCAGGCAAAGCAACTCGAATTTATGCTCGGCTTGCGGAGAAGTATCGCCGCCGGCGCGGCGTTGTGGGCCAGTCGCGGCGGCGGAGTCGGTGACGGCGGACGCCGGCGCGGGTTTCCCAGTGGGAACAGCGGTGGTTAGGAATATTTTGTCGCCCCAAATCACCGGAGTCGAGAAACCGCGACCGGGAATTTCAACTTTCCATTTAACGTTTGCGCTGTCGCTCCAGGTAAGCGGCGCGTCGCCGCGGGCCATGCCGTTAAAGAATGGGCCCCGCCATTGCGGCCAATGCGCCGCCGGTTCAGAAACCTTTGGTCCTATCAAAAGAGCCGGCAGGATTAACAGCTGTAGGATCAAGATAGACTTCGCAAACATTGTTCTCATGTCTCCTCATTGTTTTAAGAGAGCTTCAGAAGGACCGCCAAAAACTGTGGAGACGAGATTCTAGCCGAACAGCGCGAAATGAAGCCAGGTTTTAGTCCTGGACGTAACTCAAAAACTACTCTTTGTGATGATTGCGGGTTATGGCTGGTGCTGATTGCGGTTGCCTCCTGCTGCTTCGGCTTTGCCGCGCTCCTTGCGGTATGCCCGGTATGCCTACGGCTTCCCATAGATAACGACGACCGGATTCACGAAAGCCGTGACCACTGATCGACTATTGAATCGATCCGCGGAGCGGAAGCAGGTAGCCATGAAGGCTACCTGCTTTTGTCATTTCAATTTCAGATTGGGCAGGTCGGTCAGCGCAATGACCAATACGTCAGCTAGTTAACAGGTTGGGAAGTGGGTAACCACCACGACCGTTCAGAACGACTTGGGCCATTACTCATTCTGATTGATCTCGGTCATCGTACGACTGATCGTTATTCTCGCAAACTGGCGTATCTGCCTCCAAAGCCATTTTTCCCAGGTTTTGCGCCTCATAACCAGCTTCCAGAAAAGTTGGCACGGCCCTCGCTAAGAGGATTGCGCTCGACAACTGCCGAGCAATGTTCTTTTCACGAATCATCGAAACCGATAAGAGTCGTCCGCGAGTGAAAACTTTCGGCCGGCAGGCACTTACCAGCCTAAATCCAATCGAGGACAGGGCAGTGGTAGTTCCCGAAGCCAAGATGAGATTCCAATGGCCCACAGAAGCCCCAGGTGCTCATCGGAAAAGCCGCGTTATTAAATCTGAATTAGGGACATGAAGAAAATGAGATCGCGAAAACAATTTTCCCCAATGAAACTCACCGCAGCGCTGGTTGTAGTTTCGTCACTCTTCGTTGGTGGCGTAGTCGGCAACACGAGCAAAGCTCGCCGGCCCCAACCGCGCACCACTGAAACCAACTCGAAATCTCTCTTGCCTTCAACATACGCGACAAACCTCTCAAAGCTGGCCCGCCAGGGAAGCCTTGCGGGAACGTCGCATCAACCGGAACAGTCGCAGCGCATCATCGATATTCTGTCCAGCGTTGCGAAGAATCCCGTGGTGATCGCGGAGAACGGTTTTGACAGTAAGGCGTCTGCAAACGAACTGGCCCAGCAACTAGCCGCCGGCGCTGTGCCCGAAGCACTAAAAGGCAAGCAACTCTACGTGCTAAACCTCGATGGGCTTTCTGCAAACGCGAAAAACCCGCACGAGTTTGTTACTCGTTTGCGCACTGTGATTGACGAGAGTGTTGCCCACGGCGAAGTAATCCTGTTCGTCGAGCAGTTGCACCAGTACGTCGGAAGCTACGCGCATCCTGCTGCTTCCGAGATGATTGTTGCGGCACTTGAAACTGGCAAGTTGAAGATCGTTGGAACGTCGACTTTAGAAAATTACAACGAGTTCATTGCGAGTACTCCAGTCGCCGAGTTGTTTCGCCCGCTTCCTTCGAGTGCGCAAGACAGCAACGAGGAAGCCAGCACAAGCCAGAATCAAAGTGACAGCTCGGCCGCCTTCACTGGAGAAAAAATCTCCACCGACCTGCGCGAGTTAATTGCCGCAGCCGGTGCCCGTGAACGCGTTGACGTCATTCTGCAAAGCACGAGCGACAATACTCAAACGCTCAACTCGTTTCTCCGGAAACACAACGTGACGATCGATTCGCGGATGCCGAACCTGGGAACCTTTAAGCTCAGCGTTCCAGTGCATGCAATCGACGATCTGGCCGCGAGCGGTCTCGTCAACCACCTCTCGCCTGATCGTCAAATTCAAACCCTCGGTCACGTCACCACCACGACCGGAGTGGACATGATCCGCAGTTCAGGTCTGCTGACATTGGTTGGCGGACTGCTCGGCGCAACCAATCTGGATGGTTCTGGAATCGGCATCGCGGTAATCGATTCTGGAATCGATATATCGCATAGAGCTTTTGGGATCCGCGTGAAGTATCGCAAAGACTTTACTAAGGAGAACCAGTCTGACAAGGACTTCTTCGGTCATGGCACTCACGTCGCATCGAGCGCCGCGGGAGTCAGCTCCTCGAGCGGCACCTCTTATTCCGGCATCGCTCCGAACGCAAACATCATTAACCTGCGCGTCCTCGATAAGGAAGGCATCGGTAAGACGTTTGACCTGCTTCGAGCGCTCGCCTGGATATTGGAAGCTGCCGATCCCGCCAAACCGGTCAGTTCCGCCAATCCTTCCAACAAAGACAAATTCGGGATCCGAGTAGTCAATCTGAGTCTTGGCGCGCCGGCGATTGACTCTTACAACAACGATGCGCTCTGCCGCGCCGCACGGAAATTGGTTGACGCGGGAATCATCGTCGTGGCCGCAGCGGGAAACAATGGCAAGAATGCGGCCGGTCAGAAAGTCTACGGCCAGATTCACTCGCCCGGGAACGAACCGTCCGTCATTACTGTAGGCGCCTCGAATACGTTTGGGACCGACCCACGTAACGACGATGGCATCGCTACTTATAGTTCGCGCGGGCCCACGCGTAGTTTCTGGACCGACGGGAGCGGAGTCAAACACCACGACAACAT
>JBGTLE010000446.1:0-9630 GCA_041744295.1 Pyrinomonadaceae bacterium
TGAGCGTGACGAAGCGGCCTGCGTCAGGTGGCTGTATCTAATCGTCGTCGATCCGAAAATCGGCAAGCTGAAGCCGAAGATAGAATGGCACATCAATTTCGCCCCGTTCGAGGATCTGTTACGAATGGTGTCCCGCGAAGAGATTCAATTCACTGGCAAATGCCTGCTAAGGCTAATGCAGTTGAGCAGCGCGGAACTGGACCAGGTTTTGCGGTCTCTCAATAAGGAACGGAGAACTCGATTGCTGGAACTCGCGATACTCAATCGTTTTCAAGATCTGGAGGGCTTTCACGAACAGATGGAACTGATAAGAACATACGGAACAGAAAGGACCACTCTGGTCACGCATATTGGAAAGAAGGATGTGCAGGTAGAGTCGTAACGAAGCTAACGTAGGGGTCGTCCCATTTCCTGTCCGGGTCTTCTTATCGGACCAGCCGATCGGAGAGATATCCGATCGCGCCAGTCATGGTCGTAAATAGCCTGAGGGCCTACACTGCTGAACCGATCGCTCTGAATCATGCTGTTCTTCCAGCAGTGCCGTGTGAGCTTGCCAACACTCATTGACGATCTGCGCGTATTCCTCGCGCCGCACGCCGCTGGCCGTCGAAACTTGATTGGGATGCAGCCGATAATGCAATTCTACGGTTGGCAAGTTGTGAATTTTTAGCCCCGCCTTAACCACTTTCAACCAGAGGCCAAGATCCTGTGCGACGCGATACGGAGGATAGCCGCCCAGATTCATCACTTCACGACGTCGTAGCATTACGGTGGGGTGGTTGAGAAACCAGATTTCCGAGGTGTTGCGTTGATGTTTGATGTACTCGTCAGTCACCTGCTCCGGATGCTGGGTTGGTGAGAGTAGCTGATTGGTTTTCCAGGCGATCGCCTGCAGTTGAGTACCAACGATGGTCACGTCAGAGTGAGACTGCAAGTAAGCAAATTGTCGCTCTAACCGCGTCGGCATCATCTTGTCATCGGCGTCCATCCGAGCCACCAACTTTCCCCGACATCGACTCAATCCCACATTAAGAGCGTTCGCAATACCACGGTTTTCATCGAAACGTGTTAGTACGACTCTGGGATCACTGGCGACACGATCAATTTCCGCGATTGTTTCTGCTGCTCGCGATCCATCATCCACCAGGACAAGCTCCCATTCGCGGAACGTTTGCCCCTTGATCGACTCCCAGCAGTCAGCCAGGTACGCCGCGGGCGTATCGAACACCGGCATCAAAATCGACACCTCGCAACGAAGGGCTGCCGAGAAGCCCGCGCTATGAGCAGCCACATGTTTATGCTCATGATGTTTGTTTAGAACCGACTTGCGCGCTTTGCCCCCTGCTTCGGAACGTGTATCCGCCTCATCCAACACCCGAAGTCGGGCCAGAAGTTCCGTGTCCTCGCTCGCGTACAAGGGCACATCCCCACAGTTGTACCTAAGCCCAGGCAGGTCTCGCGCGATCACGGGCAACCCCGTCGCCATCGCCTCCAGTGCGCTATAGGAACCGGTTTCACCGTAGGTAGCGTCTGTGGGAATCAGCACCGCGTCCAGCCGGCGCAAAGCAGATGGCATCATGTTCGGCTTTACGTCGCCGGAAAAGTCGACCCACGGCAGGTTCGCAAGCTTCTTCTTCACGAATTGCTGATAGCCAGTATTGAGTCCGTGCCCGATGAAGCGGAGCCGCCACGGACCTGGTTCCCATTTCAGAACCGCTGCGATGAAGGAGCGCGGAACCTTATCCTCGTGCAGCCGGCCAACGATGCCACAGACGAGGCCTACACGTTTCCGTTTGGTTGGGCGAAACTCAGCAGTATCGATTTGCAGCGGCAATACCTCGAGCGACAAATGCCGCCAGCCCGAATGAATTTCGTGTGACTCAAAATTCGAGAACACCCTTGCCGGCGTCGCATGTTTTGGCGGCAACTCTCGCAGAGATTTCGTGCCATGCAAGATCCAGACTTGAGGGCACTGGGAACTAACCCCATTCCTATCAGACGGCTCGTGATGGACCAACAAATCCGGCTGCAAGGTTTCAATCAGATTCAGGATTTGCGAACGCCCCAATTCGGAATGGACGGTTGCGCCGGCGAACACAAACGGCCCGCGCGTGCCGACCGTAAGGATGTGCGTATCCCAGCGGTGGGCTTCGTGCGCACACCACACGTCGAGCATGCGTTGAGCGCCGCCCACGGTAAGGTCCCACGGCATGAGATGGATCAATCGTGGACGGTCGTCTCGTGGCCAAAGTTCTGCGAGATGTTCTACCAACCCTGCCATTTGTCATTCCCAAGCAGTCTTAAACGTTTGTGCCAACTTCAATCCGACGGCGAAGTTTATTTCCCCACCTCTCCTCCACCGGCCGTTCCGGAAAATGGGCGTTTTCAATCCATCCTCCCCCAACATCCGTGCGATTCACAACCGATCTTATGGCTTCGACCCATTTATCGACCAGCGGCCTCAGCGAGATTTCATGCCTGGTCCAAACGGACCAATAGTCGTGGCTGCCAAATAATTCTGACCATAGATCATAAAGCTGCGCCCGCTCGCTTGTCGTCAGGGGAACCGCCAGGGCGTTAGGAAGTGCCTGCAAGCCATGGTGACCGCCAACCTGTTGATACAAAGTGGTGACACCCTGGCTGATCGACTCGGCGGCGGCCAAGCCGAAGCCCTCTGTAATACTCGGCAGAACCGTACATGCTGCATTGCGCATCGCGATGACCAACTCAGCCTGCGTGAGCCAGGGCAACCAGTAAATAGGCGCGTTGCGAGACGGATTCTCCGCGATTGCTCGCTGCGCGGGTCGCCGCACTGCCACACACGCGATGTTGTCCGCTCGCAGTCGTTCCGCAATCGCTGCGAAAATGCCAAGACCCTTGTCGACCGACGGTCGGCCCGGGAAAAGAACATAGGGTGCGGGAACGTTTTTCAGATCCTCCAGGTTCGAACCGGGAATCATTTTGTTCTGCGAATCCCTGGGGACTCCCGGAAGGCACCCCATGGACTCGACGGTCAGTACTCGATGTTCGGCTGACGCAACCGTGAGTGCTTGCTGCAATTCCTTGAGTTGGTCAGGCCATTCGAACTCGCGCGCGTCCTTCAAAATGCCCGTGCTCGTTACGACGATATCGGCCATCATAACTGCAGAGGCGAGCAAGGTTCGGCAGGGCAGCCGCTGGCGTTCATCTTTCGAAAAGCCATTGATTGGTGGGTCGTAAAGACTATGAAGCCAAAACACTGACGGCTCAGAGGATCGCTTGCGGTTCTGCAGAACGATGAACATCGCGCCTTCTAGGCTGTGGGCAATGACGGCGTCTGATCCGGCGCTGGTCCTAATCTGTTCCACGGCCGCAAGTGCAGCCCGACAAAACTCTCTACATTGCACCTCACGCGGAGCACGATGGAGTTCGGCTGCCATTTTCAAGAACATCGGCTTCAGCAAAGGCGTGACGGTCTTCCCGAGGCGAGTATCCAGACAATCCGGTAGCAGAACTCTGGTTTCGATCCCCAGCTCCGTCAACTGGTCAGCAAGGCGTCGAATTGCGTATGCGGTGCCTCCCCGTGTGTGAAACGGATCTAACTCCCAGGAGATCATGGTCACCGATTTCACACTCATCCCTCGTCAATGATGCCGATCGCCGGTTTCACTCTTTACGACGCACCAACACTAGCTATCTTTCTTCTCGGGAAACTTGAAACCGATATAAGTACCCGAGCTGAGGCCCATCAAGCCTAGTAGAAGGCGTCGTCGCCGGACTACCAGACATCTGGGGCGGTTCCCTGGATGCCTGAACTATGGCAACCTGTCAGCGCTGGCTGCATTAGGTGCGCGGGCAACTCGAACAACTTTTTGTCGGGTCACACCATGTCAAGAACGTCTGAAGTATTGACCAACTACTGCGACGACGATCTCACGTTTTTCGCGTTGACTTACAAGAACTATGAGGCCACGGCAGAGTGCCTGAGAGACCTGCGCAAGCATTATTCGACGAGCCGCGTCATATTACGTTCGGATGGGGATCCGGATCCTCGCTTTCCGATCCTCGCCAAGCGAAACAAGGTCGACTTTCGCGGAGAGTCGCGATTATTCGGCATCGAGAATGGTGGCGCGGTCATCGAGCGCATGCTCGTACTCTTCCTCGAAAAACCCACGCGATACTTGTTGAAGATCGACCCCGACACACTGATTCATCGGCGCTTCGACTATCTGCCAGTGCTTAACGGATTGTTTGGAACGCTGCAAACAGCGCTGGAGACACCTTCCATTCAGGGCGGATGCATGGGGTTTACTCGGGATGCGGCAGAGCAGATCTTACAGTCTGAGATGTTGCGAGACAATCGCTTGAGAGAGCCAGCCAAATTCATCAACGATTCACCTTATTTCGTTCGCATGACAGACCGCGCAAACCGATGTGGATTAGCCAGTTTTGACTGGATCGTGCCTTGGATCGCAAGCACATTGGGAATTCCCATATATTCGTTTGACGAGGTCAACAGCGGCTGGCGACAGGCGCCTCCGAATCCTAACGAGCGTTACGCAGTGACTCATCCTCGCGCGTAGCAGTCGAAAAAGTTGAGCGCTGATAGGACGATTCATAAATCGACCTGCCTCAACATTAGTAATGCAACCGCCAGCTAGCAACCCATTCAACCCAACACCTGGATAGCATTTCTCAGGTTGGTCCTTCGATGTATTTTGTGCGTTGTTGGCTCGGCGCGATATTCTTACCCGATGGTACTCACAGATAAAGTTTGCGAGGCGGTCGCAGTTCTAGAGTGGCAAGCGTGGGAGGGTTTCCTGCTTGCTCACGTCCTTGGCGACAAGGCAGTGCGGATCGAGACAGATCCCTTCCGCGAATTTCCAACCGTGCAATTCGATCGCATTTGCGATTCAGTCACGACAGTCTGTTTCCAGATTAACCTGTCAGTTCGTGGTCGACTGCCACTGCGGATCAGCGACCTTACTACTCGCTTCGTAGAACGAGGTGTCTATGTCGTCAACGGACTCGTCCAGGACATTCGCAAGTCGTGCCTCCACAGACACCTTGAAGCCATCGGGCTTTCTTCCCTAAAGGCGGCGCCGTCCGGTTCCTCTCACGAGATTCTGTTCGTTAAGACTGACCTGAATTATGGTGGCGATTTGGAAAGGTGGTTAGCGCCAGAGAACATTGCAACCGCGGGCCTTCAGCATCTGATCTCCCCTGACATCGGAGCCTACTACTACAAAACCGTGGAACGCGGAAGTCTTCAGGAGGGTGTCTGGACGGACCCGGCCATCGTGGTTGAAAAGTACGTCACCAACCCCGAGAACTCGTTCTACCGCGTTTACTTCTCCGGCAAACAAGTCGTCATCGTCCAAGCCTTCGCTCCGGGCGTTATCAAGAAACTGTCGAGCGATCCGCGTGACACGAACTTTGTGACGGACCTTGAAAACCTTAGAGCGGGTACAGACAAGCTACCGATCAGCCCGACATTAAAGTGGGACGTCGCCACATTTGTCGAGAACACGCCCGTGGAGTTTGGCTGCATCGACATCGTGCATGACGGTCATGACAAACATTACATCATCGACCTTAACCTGACGCCTTACGCTGGAACCAGAAAGCACGATCTGTTTTTGATTAACTTCCTGCGGTTGGGGATTACGAACCCGTCTCGACGCAAGCTGAACCAGTTCCTCAGTTCGCCGCTTGCTCGCGGTTAGAGGCTTTCGATGAAGCGAAACTACAAGATGTTCAATTGCACGTGAACGATGGCGATGAGCATTGAGAGAACCACGCTTTATGAGAAATACCAGCTGCCGTACGCCGCTCAAGCCGTCACCGATCTTCTTGGCTACATCGGTCAAGTCCAGGTCATCGCCGATATCGGTGCGGCACCCGTCTACTGACACGGCTCTTTGCGGATCGATGCATTCGGATCTACGCGGTCGAGCCTCGAACCGAGCCAAGCGGCATTTCTGGATTATTTCGTTTGCTTAACACGCTTCGGAGCAATGCTGGGTGGCAGCAGATCGGAGGCGATATGGCTGACAGTGAGCGGTGTCGCTTGTACGAAGCCATGGCACGAGAAGCAGTTCTTGTTCTGTTGTTGAGAGAACGTCTCCATAGTCGTGTTGGCTGCTTCGAGCGAACCGCGCTGCACATCGGTGCCGCCGGAGGAAACGCCCCCATTAGTCCAAAGGCCAGAGACGAGGGTGTAGTTCTTCCACACGGCCATCGGGCTGTTGGACGGCAACTGCGACAGGAACCCTGCGATCTGACTATTCAACGTATCGATGTTGAAGCGGTTGGTGTCGTTATTGTTGCCGTTGGTCGTGGACCCCGAGTCGGTGCCATCGCTAAAGACGCGACAGACCTGGGTGGGTGGGCCTGTGGTACCGAATGGCCCCGTTGGGGCAACGTTGAAGTTGCACTGCGGGCAACCGTTCACGCCGTTCTTTTGGAGACACATTGCACAATCGCTGCTGAGGAACGACCAACCAGCGGCGGGCGGAGGCTGGGGATTCGTGCAATCGGGGGCGTTGTTGACGTGCTCGAACGTAGCCCACACGAACTCGGGGTGGAGTTGCGTGTTGATGACCAAATGGAAGCCGACGAGTCCGAGGGTCACGGGGTTGTTAGAGAGTCCGGCAACAGTGGCCGTCATCGTATAGTAGGCGGGGTCAGCCGAGTCGAGAATCCGCCACGACGTTTTTAACTCGATCGTGTTCGGCAAGAAGCCGGCCGCAGTAGCCTGGCATTCATTAGAGCTGTAGAGAACGTAGTAGAGCACGACATTGCGATTCTGGTCGTAGAGCGGAGTGCCGGTGGCCTGATCGATGTCCTCCGGAACAACGGGAATGAAGTCGTTAGTTGTCGGTTTTGATGTGCGGACGAGAATCGCCTTGGCGATATTTGCGCGGCCGGTCAATGGCGTGGCGGCACATTGGTTCGTCTTGCCCGGCTGAAAGATGTTGAGCGTCTCGAACTTGCGTTCACCGGACGTTCCTACCGGCTGAGTCATCGAAAAGAACCACTGATAGGCGAACTGGTAGAACTGGCAGTTGGTTTCGTTGCCGACGGGCGGCGGGTTGGGTCCGCCGATTTCTGTGGGCGGATTGGGGGCGTTGATCCAACTCGCATCGGCCGGACAGGGTTGCTGTGGAGGCGTGGCGCTTGTGGCTACCTCAGTTGCGGGTGAGGCTCCCGGTTTTGGTTGGGTGGTTTCGGACCGGCTGCAGGCAAACGCGCCGATGCAAAGAAGAAAAAGAAAAATCCCGTGTGAGACTTTGCAGTTTGTCATGATCTTTTCCTTGAGAACTTAGAATTGAGGGTCAAAATAGTTCTTTGCCTGTGCTGCCTCAGGCAATTCTCCAGGCTGCAATGGCTGATCGACGACCTCTACCCGGAAGCTCTCCTCTAACGGCGCATTCCAAATCCGTGTGGACAGGTTCACCTTGAAAATGCGGAACGACTTGATGTCTTCCTTGGTTGTCTCGTTAGTTTCGAGGCGGTCGGTAAGAGCGTAGAACTCCCGCGGCACGAAATCAGGCCGCAGATTGATGTTCGCAGTTTTTTCACCGTCGCTGACCCACCATTCATACTTCATCTTGCTGTTGCACTGCATTCCGCAGCCCTCGGCGACGATGACGTTGTAGCGATCACGGCTGGCGGCCCCGGTCACATAGTCGATGGTATCTTTCACGCCAGGACCGGGATGGCCGCTGACGATGTAGAGTTGTTCGCGGTCCCATAGATCGTCCTGCGAGAGAGCCTGGGCGGCCACTTGCATAGCTCGGAAGCCAACCGCGGTTCCCCACCACAGCGATCCCGGATGTTGACAGACGGCGCCGTCATAATCCAATTCCAGAACCTGGCCCCGGTCCTTGATACGAATCGTGACGCCCTCGGCTGCTTTGACACTCACGTTTCTTGACATTGACCATCCTCCGGTTGACGAGTTGTGGATTCCCTTGGCAAGTCGGATTCGTTTAGCGGCCGTGTGGCTTTCGGGCGCGCGCTAACAAATCCTCGGCAATTGTTCGCCTACGAGCATGTCAACGATGCGGCGCCCGCCGAAAACGGTCTGCATCACGACACGGCCGGGGCGGTGGTCGGATACGTCGCCGATCCTCGCGGCTCCTTCGCCGAGAGGATGCGACTGGAGCGCCGCCAGGGCAGTTTCAGCATCTTCCGCGGGGACGACGCAGACGATCTTGCCCTCGTTGGCAAGATACAGAGGATCCAGACCCAAGATCTCGCAGAAACCTTTGACCTCGCTACGAAGCGGCGTGCGGTCTTCGCAGATCTCGATACCAACCTGCGACGCATCGGCGATTTCGTTCAAGACAGTGGCGAGTCCTCCGCGGGTGGCATCGCGCAGGAAGCGGGTACCAGGAACGGCTGACAACAACGCATCGATCAGACCGTGCAGGGAAGCACAATCACTCTCGATAAGTGTAGTCAGCTTCATGTCGCCGCGGGCATTGAGGATCGCAGCACCGTGGTCGCCCAATACCCCATTGACCAGGATCGCGTCACCGGGTTGGGCTTTGTCGACGCCCAAGTCGAGGCCGGCGCGAATAACACCCACGCCGGCAGTGTTGATAAACAGCTTGTCACAAGCTCCCCGTTCGACAACCTTGGTATCACCGGTAACCACTTTTACGCCGGCCTCCAGAGCTGTCGCCGCCATGGTCCTGGCCACCATGCGCATTGTGTCGACCGGTAGCCCTTCCTCAATAATTACCGAACACGACAAGTAGAGTGGTATCGCACCGCCCACCGCCAGATCGTTAACCGTGCCGCAGATTGCCAGTTTGCCAATATTGCCACCGGGAAATTCGAGTGGCTTGACCACGTAGGAATCGGTGGTAAAAGCAAGTCGATCGCCAAATGCCGACAAGGCCGCTAGACTGAGCCGCGCCTGGTCCTCCAGCGGCGCCTGACCTTCGTTATCAAACGCCTCGAGGAAGATATCGTCTATCAAATCGTGCATCGCCTTGCCACCGCCGCCGTGGGCGAGCGTGATGGTTGAAACACGCACCTTGCCGCGGCGCCTGGGCTTGTCGTTCTTTGTGGTCGACTCCAAAACGGTACTCATGCCGTGTCCTCGATCAGGGCCCTGGTATCGTGAATCTTCTCGATGTCGCCATATTGATAATAGGCAGCACAGGCACCTTCCGACGAAACCATCAGGGCGCCCAATGGCGTCTCGGGAGTACAATCTCTACCGAAGACCTTGCAGTCCCATGGCTTGATGACCCCCTTGAGCACTTCGCCGCATTGGCATGATTTAGGGTCGGCAATCTTGAGCGCCGGCACTGAGAATCTGCGCTCCGCGTCGAACTCCGCGTAGTCCTCGCGGATGCGAACCCCGGAGTGGTCGATCGAACCGAGACCACGCCATTCAAAGAACTCCCTCAATTCGAAGACCTTACCGATCGCATCCAGGGCCACGGTATTGCCACCGTCAGGAACCACGCGGTTGTATTGGTTCTCGATCTCAGAGCGACCTTCGGCGATCTGTTTGAGCACCATCCAAATGCCGTGCAGGATGTCGAGCGGCTCGAAGCCCGCGATAACTAACGGCTTTTTGTAATGTTCGGCGATAAAACGGTACGACGAATTGCCGATAACCATGCTGAC
>JBGTLE010000447.1:0-12963 GCA_041744295.1 Pyrinomonadaceae bacterium
CGACCACTCGAGGGCGGTCTGACTCTGGTAATCCGTGGGACAGGTTTCCGGCACTTCGTCGTAACTGCCGGCATGATTGCCATAGACGTCTTTGGTCGACGCATAGATCAATACCGCAGACGGTTTCATGTGCCGCACCAGGTTTGCAGTGGCTTCGGCATTGGTGGCGAAACAAAGCGGGGCGGCGTTCGGATCTTTGTCGAGATGGGCCGCGAGGTGGATTACGACATCATAGTCGCTGACTGATGCAAGATCGCTTTCGTCGAGCAGGTTGCGATTTGAGCGCCGGGAAAAATCGTCGGCACTAAAAAACCGGCGCACATGTATTCCCAAATATCCGCTGCCGCCGGTAACCAGAATTTTCATGTTTCGTTAATCTGAAGTTCGAACTTTCCCAGCCATTCAGTTTGCAGACTTCACTGTGATAGGGCGCTTGACGCTGTGGTTAATGGGCGCAAACCCGACAGTTCCTGTTGTGTCGGCGACAGCAACCGCGACCACAGTTGACCCGATTCGCAAGCGACTCACCACGGTTGGTCGGGATGATGTTAGACTCATATCGCGCTAAGCGCATCAAAGACTTTGCTTTGGAGGGTGTCACGGTATCGCGCACCATGCGAGGTGTCAATTGAGTTCAATGAGCAGGAAACAAGCGAGTTGCTGAGGAAATCCGAGCCGATAGTTTAGATGCCAGTACGCTATCCTCCCGAAAGACCAATCTCCCGTTCCACGGCGCAAGACACTCGCCGACTTGGCCGAGTTGTCTCTTACGCGGAACCCCAACCTAGTTTCTGGAGACGTTTCAGTCGTCGCGCGCTTAGTGCGCCCGTAATTATTCCCATTGTAATAGTATCCACGATTGTCCTGGCGGTGCTGGTTTATTACTGGACAGTGTTCTCTGGGCGCATTGATAACCTGCTGCAAGGTGAGGTCTATACGCGCTCAGCCGGAATTTACGCTGCCCCAAAACAACTGCGAGTACGAGAAGGAATTTCAACAGATGAGTTGATCGCCTTCTTAAAAAGGGCAGGATATGTTGAGAAGGGGCAGCAAGGCGACGCATCGCGCGGCCGCTATTCATTGAACGGCCAAACAATGACGGTGGAGCCGAGCGAAAGTTCTCAGGTTGATGGTCAGCGGGTCTTTGAGAATCTCCGCATCGAGTTTAGCCAAACCGGTAAGTCCATCAACTCCATCTCGGAGCTAAACGGCAAAGGTCGCCTCGACCGTGTGTTGCTCGAGCCAGAGCTAATTAGCTCGGTTACTGGTCGCGAACGCGCGAAACGAAAGGTTGTGGGCTTCAATGATCTGCCGCCGCACCTGGTGAAGGCCATCACCGTGACGGAGGACCGATCGTTCTTTGAACACTATGGAGTGAACCTCCGGGGAATTATCCGCGCGCTGGTTCGACGCTACGACACGGATCCGAATTCTCCGATTGCGCGTCAGGGAGGTTCCAGCATTACGCAGCAGTTGGTCAAGAACCTGTTGCTGTCCCCGGACAAGACATTAACGCGGAAAGTCTCAGAAGCTTACATGTCGATAATTCTCGAGACGCGGCTTTCGAAGAACGAGATCTTTGAGTTGTACGCAAACCAGGTTTACCTCGGTCAGCAGTCCGGTTTTTCGATCAACGGTTTTGGCGAAGCCGCCGATGCGTATTTTAATAAGGATGTCACCAACCTCACCGTTTCTGAATCAGCGCTGCTGTCCGGCCTGATTCGAAGCCCTAACCGCTACAACCCGTATCACAATCTCGACACCGCAACGAAGCGCCGCAATCAGGTGCTCGACAATATGGCGGAGACCGGCGCGCTTTTGAAACCGGAATCTGAGGCTGCCAAGGCTGAGCCGTTGAAAGTGGCTCCGGTCAAAGGCCGAATTGACGTGTCTGACGCGCCTTATTTCGCCGATTACGTGCAAAGCCAATTAGGAGACATCATCGCGGGGGCCAGTGCGACTGAGCATCTCCGGATCTATACGACGATCGATATGGACTTGCAGCGGGCTGCCTACGCGGCGCTGTCAAAACAACTCGCTGCTCTCGACAAGGTACAGGCAAAGAGATTTGAGCCAGGCACTCTGCAAGCGGCCCTGGTCGCGATGAATGCGAAGACCGGCGAGATCGTGGCGATGGTCGGCGGCCGAGACTATTCAAAGAGCCAACTGAATCGCGTTACCGATGCCTACAGGCAGCCGGGTTCCGTGTTCAAGCCGTTCGTATACGCGACGGCATTGAACACCGCTTACGATCCTGTTCCGCGAGTAATCACGCCGGCGACAACTTACGTCGACGAACCGCGCACCTTTACCTTTGATAATCAGGAATATGAGCCGGGAAACTTCGGCGACAGCTATACAAATGCGCCGGTGACTCTGCGTGATGCGCTCGTTAACAGCTTGAATGTGATCACGGTAGACGTGGCAATGGAAGTGACCGTTGGGCGGGTGATGAATCTGGCGGGGAAAGCAGGTTTGCCAAAGCCGCCGCGAGCTTATCCGGCGATGGCGCTGGGAACGAGCGAGGCCACGCCGCTGCAGATTGCCTCGGCTTACACCGCCTTTGCTACGCTCGGCACGCGAGCCACTCCGATTGCTATCAATCGAATTACCACCGGAGACGGCATGACCGTCGCGGCTCCGACTGCGCAGAAGAACGAAGTGTTGCGTCCAGAAGTCGCTTATGTGATGAACACTTTCATGAAGGACGTCGTCAATCGTGGCACGGCCGCCAAAGTTCGAGCGCGCGGATTGAAGGCCAACGTCGCCGGCAAGACCGGCACTTCGCGCGATGGCTGGTTCGCCGGCTATACGCCTAACCTGGTTTGCGTCGCCTATGTCGGCTTTGATGATGGCTCGCAACTTGGGCTGACCGGGGCAAATTCGGCGTTGCCGATTTGGACAGACTTTATGCAAGTGGCGTTGTCGGAGCATCCGGAGTGGCAAGGCGATTGGCAGATGCCGGAGGGAGTACAGCAGCTCGAGATAAATCCCAAGACGGGCGAGGCGGCGACGCCGGAAGATACAGATAGACGAGTTGAGCTCTTCATCAACGGGACTGGCCCCGGTGGTAATGACGCAGAGACTGCGGAAGAGACTGCTAGTCCGGAAGCGGAAGCCGATGCGACGCCGGCTGAAACTGAAGCAGAGGAAACAGAAGTGCCACCGATTCCCTCGCCGACACCTCGCTCGCGCACGGATAGCCGAACCGTCAGCCCCCCGGACGCTTCGCGACTGGAGGGAACTATCACGCTGGACATTGATCCTAGCACTGGCCTGATTGCGGTTGAGACTTGCCCGGTGGTCCGTACGCGAACGTATGCGCTGGGTGCGGAACCACGGAAGTATTGTGGGCCGGAGCATCACCAGGGACGCACGACCGATCCATCCTCGAGCCGTCCGCGAACCGTAGCCAGTCCTCGGCCGTGAGATCGAACTAGGCGTCCTCTGCTGGGAGTGCGGGCGGCCTCGCCCGCCAACGTTCCGCCTCCGCATACTTCGAAAAGACTATTCAAGAAGGTAGCTGAGTGGCATTCAACGTTGGCGGGCGAGGCCGCCGCCGGTCCCAGGTTTTGCACTCATCAATTTCGGGATCTGTGAACGCTTATGAATCTTCTCAGACTCACGGTTTTGATCTTACTCCTGTGCTCAGGCTCAATCGCGCAAGCACAATCGAATGAGACGAAGAGCGCGCCGCTAACTGTGCAGCTGAATGTCACAGTTACTGACGCAGCCGGAAAACCTGTCGCTGATCTGACGAAGGATCGTTTCCGAGTATTCGAAGATGACGCACCCCAAACAATCTCCATTTTTGAACAGAAGGCCCGGCCGCTCGTCTTTGGTATTGCCGTGGACGCCTCCGGCTCAATGCGCAGTCAGTTGAAACTGGTCGTCGGCGCAGGAAAGCGGCTCATTTCAGAACTTAAACCTGAGGAGTCGGCGTTCGTAATGCGTTTCATCGGCAACAAACAGATCGAGCTGATACAGGAGCTGACATCCAACAAACGCTCGCTTGAGCGAGCGCTCGATAGTGTCTATGTGGAAGGGGGCTTATCGGCAATCATCGACGCTATTTTCGAGGCCAACAAATACCTGACAGAAGAGACAAAGGTGGAGCGGGGTGCGCGCCGTGGGCTTGTGCTGATTACGGACGGCGAGGACCGCAACAGTTTCTACAAACCTGAACAGCTATTTGCAGAACTGCGGGAGAGTGGCTTGCAGGTGTTCGTGATTGCTCTGACGAAGGATCTGGGGCGCTCGCGCGACCGCGCGGAAAACCTTCTCAGACAGTTGGCGCTGGTAACGGGTGGCGATATTTACGATCCGGAGTCTGCCGCGGAATTTGAACTAGCAACGCGCACCATAATGATCGAGTTGCGATCCCAGTATGTGATTGGTTACGAGTCAACTAGTTCTGCTCGTAATAGAAAGTTGCGGAAACTGAGAGTGGAAGTACTGGACCAAACTCCGGAACAAAGACTCAAAGTCTCAGTCCGACCGAGCTTCATTCCTTAAGAAGTATCCCCACGAAGATCAACCCAACGCGGTGCTTTGCACAAAAAGCTACGTGTAGGACCAAGAGGATCGACGGCTCCGCCGCATTCGTTGCGGTAAGCCTGCGGCTTACCGATCAGGTCTTAGCCATTAATAGGCTGCGCCTGGACGACTTCAGGGGGGTAGCCTCATCAAAGATAGAGAGTTTGCCGCTAAGCCGGAGGCTTACCGCATGGAAGGCGGCAAAGCCGCGTCCCTGACGAACTCAGACTTTTTGTGCAAGGCCGCCAACGCGGCTCGCAGCGTTTCCAACGCCAGCGCTGCTGCATGTTGTTTTCGCGAGGGCAAACCGCCCACCGCAGCCGCAATCTCAGCGCGCGTCAACTTCGCTGCTGCTTCGACACTTACTCCCTGAATCAACTCGGTCAACGCCGATCCGCATGCGATCGTTGGCGGACACCCGTACGCAAGAAAACGCACATTCTCAATTTGGCCATTGTTGATCCGCAATGCGAGACGGAGGCGGTCGCCACAAACTGGGTTTGTCTCCTCTGCGACCACAGTTGCATCGGGGAGTTCACCAGCGTTGCGGGGATTGCTGAGGTGATTGTTGAAGACGGTTGAGTAGGGCACTTTCCTTAGGCCAGGGCTTTATTCAGCGGTGATAACTGGCGCAGCCGCGTTACCGAGTTAACCAATGTTTCCAGGACGTAGTCGACGTCCTCCTCCGTGTTGTCTTTGCCAAAACTGAAGCGAATCGATCCGCGCGCGAGTTCATCGCTTCTTCCCAACGCCTGGATCACCGGCGAAGGCTCGAGCGTTCCGGACGAACAAGCCGAGCCGGTCGAGACGGCCACGCCCTGCAGGTCCAAACTGATCAAAAGTCCTTCGCCTTCAATAAAGCGAAACGAAATGTTTGAAAGATGGGCCAGCCGGTTGTCCCCCCGGCCGTTGAAAACAATGTCGTCGATGCGCGTGGCCACTTCCTGCTCAAAACGATCACGCAGCCGGCGCACTTGAGTTGTCCTTTCCGCGAGTTCGTCGCGCGCGATGCGTGCGGCTGCGCCGAAAGCTACGATGCCGGGAACGTCTTCGGTTCCGGCACGTCGCTCTCGCTCCTGATGTCCACCCGCGTTCTGCGGCGTCAAGCGTACTCCACGTCTGACGTACAGTGCGCCAGTACCCTTCGGCGCATAAAGCTTGTGAGCTGACAGCGATAAAAGATCGCAGCCCAGATCGTCGACGTTTAGTTCCATTCGACCTGCTGCCTGCACCGCATCCGTATGCAACCAGAGATGACGGTGACCGCGCTCGCGTTCCTCGTCCACCAGTTTTCCAATCTCCTTAATCGGCTGGACAGTGCCGATTTCGTTGTTTGCCAGCATCACCGTTATCAGCACCGTGTCCGGTCGTATTGCCGCGCGCAGATCATCGAGCCGCACGATGCCGTCTTCGTAAACGGGCAGGCGTCTAACTTCCCAGCCGCGTTTCTCCAGAGCTTCGCAGATGCCTCCAACAGAAGAGTGTTCGATTGCGGAGGTGATGAGATGGCGACCGTGATTCGCGGCACTCTCTGCGAGACCACGGACGGCCAGGTTGTTGGCCTCGGTGCCGCCAGAGACGAAGACGACATCATTGGGCCGGGCGCCTATTAAGCCGGCTACGTCTCTCCGGGCGCGGTCGACGGCGGCGCGCGCTTCCTGACCGTAGCGGTGAACGCTCGACGGATTACCGAATTTACTCTTGAGATAAGGGAGCATCGCGTCGATTACACGTGCATCGACGGGCGTTGTCGCGCTGTGATCCAGATAAACGTGGCGAGCTTGCGAAGCCAAAGTTGCTGCTACCCTCTGCCAACCGATGGCCGCTTAGTGTCATCTGAATGGCGGTGATTCGTTGAAACGGTTCCTTCGGTCGAGTCTAGGGTTCGGTGTCATCATGGTCAAGCAAGGTGGAAAGTCAAAACCGGTGGCTCGCCGCATTCGTTGCGATAAGCCTGGGGCTAACCGATCAGCTCCACTTAACCAGTGGCTGCGTCTTGAATCAGAGGCGGAGCCTCAAAACAAATTGCACCTACCTCGGTAAGCCATGGGCATACCGAAAGGGAAGCGGCTGAGCCGCAAGGCATTTTCACGATATTGCCAATACTTTTGATTGTTGCTACTCAATAATGAGTGGTAGCATCTGACGCGCACGAGGTTGGCTCTCCCAAGACTTTACGGCTGCCCCCTGAGCCGCAGAACTCTGGAAGGAAAAAATGAAACAAATAAAGCTTTTACTGGTTACTCTGCTTACCCTGGCAGTCATCCCCTGGGTTGGCGTCGTGCAATCAAGGGCACATGTAAATGTGCAGAACCAGTCGACCGCACTCGAACGCGGTTATCGCACCGGTTACTCCGATGGCTACAACGCCGGCTTCAACGATGTCACCAACAAGGCCCCGCGCGACTTTCAAGGCAAAGAGGATTTTCAGCGCGCGGAACGATCTTATAACGAAGTCTGGGGACCGGTGGAAGACTACCGCGACGGATATAAACAGGGATTTGAGACCGGGTACGGCGCGGGATACGATGGACAGTCATTCAACTCGAGTATTCCCACTTCCTTGAAACGTCGGGCGGCGAGTGACAGCCAAACCACCAGTCAGATTCCGGTAACGGAACTGCCCGCTAATCAGGACACCAATCAAGACAAGCCGGCTCCGGTCGTCACCAATGCAAATGTGCCCGACTCGTTGCCGCGAAACTCAGTGTTGCTCGTCGAATTGCTGACGAGTCTCTCTACCGAAGCTACCCAGCGTGGCGATCGTTTTCAGGCACGCGTGATCGACCCGCGCGAGTTAGAGGGCGCGACTATCGAGGGAAGAGTCACGGCGGTGAAACGGCCTGGTAAGGTGAAAGGCGTTGCGGAGTTGCAACTGGCTTTCGAAACCATGCGGCTGCCTGATGGCCGAGTGACGAGCTTTAGTGCAACTGTGATCGAAGTCATTCAAGGCAGCGGCGATGGCGTTGCGACTGTGGATCCTGAAGGCGGCGTACGCGGAAAGAGTTCAACGAAAGACGATGTCTCGAAGGTTGGCGCGGCCACGGGCATCGGCGCAATCATCGGCGCGATTGCCGGCGGGGGTAAAGGCGCGGCCATCGGAGCCGTAATTGGCGGCGGCGTTGGATCGGGCGCCGTACTCACCGATCGCGGAAAGGACATTCGTCTGGACCAGGGTCAGCAGTTGAGAATCCGGACGGCCACCGACACCCACATCGCCCAGAATCAGTAGCCGCCGAGGAAACTACCTGATGAGTGGCGAGGGTAGAGTCGTAGTTGTCGCTAACGTTCCTATAGTTCAGATCGGTGTTATCCGCGTTAATCCGCGGCCAGAACGCTTTCCTTCAACAGGACGCAGCTAACGTGACCACGAAACTGCGTGAGAGTAAAACGCGAGGGCAGGATTCAAAGGAACCCCGCCCTCGCGTTTCTGCTTCTGCGCACTCAGTCAATCCCGTCATCACACTCACCACCGACTTCGGCACTTCTGATTTTTTCGTCGGCGCCATGAAAGGTGTGATTCTTTCGGACAGACCCGACGCGCGGATCGTCGACATTACCCATGAAGTTCCGCCGCAGGACATTCAAGCCGGGGCGTTCACTCTGCTTGCTGCTTACCAGTCTTTTCCGTTGGGAACAATTCATGTCGCGGTTGTCGATCCCGGCGTTGGCTCCAATCGTTTGCCGATCGTCCTGACTGCCGGCGGGTTTTTCTTCGTTGGACCCGACAATGGAATTTTCAGTTACGTTTGCGAAAGGGAATTGGGCTGGCGCGGTTTTCAGATAACGAATGAGAAGTTCTTTCGTCAGCCAGTGAGCAGCACTTTCCACGGCCGCGACGTTTTCGCTCCGGTTGCGGCGGCACTGTCGAAGGGCCAGGGTCCGGAGGCGTTTGGGCCGGAAGTCAGAGGTCTGGTTAGGCTCAAGTCTTTAGAGCCTGAGCAACTCAGGAACGGGAAACTGAAAGCTCGAATTATTCACATCGATCGTTTTGGAAACTGTGTCACGAACCTGGAGGAGAGCCATTTGCATCAGTCCAAGGTTTTGCTTGAAGTGAATGGCCGGCGCATTACCTCAATTCGGAAATTCTTCGCTGCAGAGAGTGCGAGCAGATCGAAGTTGTTTGCGATCGTTGGCAGTGCCGGGTTCGTTGAGATTGTCGCCAGAGAGGCATCAGCAGCGAAGATGCTCAAAGCGCGGACGGGCCAGAAGGTGGTGGTGAGGTACAAGAGTTAGAACCAAAGACCAAAGACCAAAGACCAAAGACCAAGACTAAAGTCGAAGATCGGAATTTCCCCTAACTTGTCACTCAATCGTCACTTTGTTATCTTCGCTTCACTTCAAAAACAAACATATGGCTGACAAAGCAAACGCATCTACCGCTAGTTCCGCCGCCGGCCTCAGAGGTGTTTCGGTAGCGAGTTCTTCAATCTCTGATGTCAACGGCGAAAAAGGCGAGTTGATCTACCAGGGTTACAACATTCACGATCTAGCAACTGAATCGAACTTCGAGGAAGTGATCTTTCTGCTCTGGAACAAACGTCTTCCAACCATTACGGAACTCGCAGATCTCCGGAAGTCGCTGCGCGCAAATTACGCGTTGCCAAAAGAGATCATTGAGCTGATGAAGCTGTTTCCGCGTGAAGCGGATCCGGTCGACATTTTGCGCACGACGATCTCGGCACTCGAGTTTTACGATCCGCACGCCCGCGACGTATCACGCGAGAACAGCTTGCAGACAGCTATCCGGCTGACGGCGCAATTTCCGACAGTCGTCGCCGCGAGTGATCGAATTCGCAATGGCTGGGAACCGATCGAGCCGAATCCCGAGTCCAACATCGCTCAGAATTTCCTCTACATGCTCCGAGGTGAAGTTCCGTCTTCGGAAGACGCGCGCGTTTTTGATGCCTCGCTGGTTCTGCACGCCGATCACGAACTGAATGCTTCGACTTTCACCGCACGCGTCGTCGCCGGAACACTGGCAGACATGTACGCGGCAGTGACCGCAGCAATTGGTGCTCTTTCCGGCCCGTTGCATGGCGGCGCGAACACCAATGTGATGAAGATGCTTCTGGAGATTGCAGCCCTCGAGAACGTGGAGACATATATCGAGCGAGCGCTTACCGAGAAGCGGAAAATAATGGGTTTTGGCCATGCGGTTTACAAGACCGAGGATCCGCGGGCGACTCATTTGCGAAAGTTTTCCGAGCAGGTGGGCAAGCGAGCGGGCGATACCAAGTGGTATGAGATGTCACGCAAGGTAGAAGAGGTCATCATGCGTGAGAAGGGTCTCTTTCCAAACGTAGATTTCTTTTCGGCCTCGACCTATTACATGATGGGAATCCCACTCGATCTTTACACGCCGATCTTTGCCGTCAGTCGCATCGCTGGTTGGACCGGGCACGTGCTTGAGCAGTACGCCGACAATAAACTCATTCGGACGCGTGCGGAATATATCGGGCAGCGCGATCTCAAATACATTCCAATCAATGAGCGGTAGAAGACAAGTACTGAGTGCTGAGTGCTGAGTTCTGAGTACCAGCTTCGCCCGACCCCGAAACTCGGCACTCAGCACTATTCCTTTGCGAAGATCCGGTTCGCTTCCTCCAGCGTTTCCTTTGAACCGATGTCATACCAAATGCCCGGCACCTTCCAGACGTAGATCGGCGCCTTCTTGTACATCCACTGCACCAGACGCCCCGGCTGATCGGGATTGTTTCCCTCGGTTACGTACTGGTGAATTAGCGGCAACGCGGATTCGGGGTAGTAGTAGAGCGCGATGCCGGTGAGCGTGCTCTTCGGGTTTTCGGGCTTCTCTTCAAAGTAAACGATTCGTCCCTCTTTATCGGTCTCGATCGCATTGAACTTCTTAATCTCTTCAAGATCACCAACATCATAAACACCCAGCACCGGTGCTTTCTTGCTGCGACAAAAGGCCCCGAACGCTGACAAGTCTTCACTGAAGAGATTGTCACCAGCCACAATGATGACGTCGTCTTTGACTTGCTGTTTAGTTAGCACGAGATGGATATCGCCGATCGCACCAAGCTTGTTGGTGTCGTCGGTTGAATGGTCGTTAACTACCGTAATTGCGGCGCCGGAATTTTTGGATTGATAAGTGTCGGCCCAACGTTGGAAGTGCTCGGCGAATTTTTCGTTGGTTACCACGTAGACGCGGTCGATGGCTTTGATCCCGGCAAGGCTTGCCAGCACATGTTCGATCATCGGTTTGCCGGCGACTGCTAGTAGCGGTTTGGGTTGATTGAGCGTTAGCGGATAAAGGCGCGTGGCATAGCCTGCCGCGAGAATGATTAGCTTCATGACTTGAAAGTCGTCCTATTCGTTTTCCGTTTGGACGACATTCTAACGTGAATCGGATCCAATCCACGAAGCAGGAGAAATTATCCACAGATTACACAGATAAGAAGAGTCAGAACCGTAAGCGGTAGCGCCCGGGCCGATACGACAGATTCAACTGGGTTTGAAAAGGCTTCTTATTAGTCAGGGTCGGGTCGTGTGCTTCTTCGGCATGGGCCCGGGCGCTACCGCTTACGGTTCTGACTCTTCTTCTAATCTGTGTAATCTGTGGATAGTTTCAGTTCGACTTTGCGGCGGTAGTTTCCTTCGGCTGGACCGTTGACATGTAGTAACCACGTCGCGAGCTCACTTCCAACTTGCGCAGCTTACCTTTCGCGTCCGGCGCCTTTACCCGCAGCTCGAGATTGTGTAGCCGCCCATCATCGGTCTCGTTTTCAGCGAGCGCGAACCCGAGGCTGTAACGCGCCGTGAGATTGCCGATGACCTTGCTCAAGCCCGTGCCGTAGTCTTTCACTCTGCTTACTCGCACTGCCTCGCCGCCGGATTGTTGCGCTAATCTTTTTGCGCTGCCATATAAACTCACGCCCGCCCAACCCGCGACCGGCTTACCGATAGGCAGCAGGAACTTAAACAGTGTTCTGAGTTCGACTGTCAGCGAATTGAAGATCACGTTGTTGCGAATCAGGATCTGCTCCGTCGCATCGCGGTCTTCAAAAAAGATTGGAGCGATCCCATCCGACACCCAGACAATTGCCGGTTGCGAGTTGGGCCGTTCTTTGTTGGCCGAGCGCGTGGCCTCTCTTATTGCGGCGGCCATGTCGTAAACATCGTCGAGCTCGACCGTGACGTTACCAGAGCCGCTCGTGCGCCTGAGTCTCACTGAACCGTCGGTTTTCGTCGTTCGCGTAACCACCGCGCCGTTCTGCCCTTTGATTGTTTCCGTTTCGACAACATCTCTTGCGGGATCTGTAGTGCCCGCCGCGGTCGCTGCGGGATCTTTAGCACCCGACTGCTTTGAATTCCTGGTTATCGAAATGCTGTTGCCCTTGTTGCTTTCGGTTTCCCCTGGATGATCGTCCGCCGAAGTATCTGAGTCGGTTTCGACAAAGTCCGGCACGCGCGCCAGAGCCGAAGCGAGTTGTGCGCGGTCGTTCGTGAAGCTGGTCAACCAGACGCGCTTTTCATCTTCACCGATGTTCATTGCCATTAAGCCGACCTCGTCGCCGGGCGGCAGCTTCGCCAGTTCGTCAGCCATCGCTTTGATAACTTCGGGACGCTGCAAAAACCTTCCAGCTCCGTCCGCGCGACAATCCAGAATGATCACGAGGGCGAGCGGCTTTCGCGCCTGACCTTCGCGCGTAAAGTACGAAATCGTCCGCGGCTGACCGTCATCGAGCAATTCGAAGTTCTCCAACTTTAAATCCGCGATTGGTATCCCAGTGCGTTTCTCTTTTACGAGTGCGTCCATGAACACTACTCGCGTATTGACGCGAATAGTGTCGTCGATTTCTTGCGCTGTTGTGTCGGTCCCGCTGCCCAGCACGAGCGCGAGCGTGAACAGGATTAGCAGTAGTTCTCCGCAAAGACGCAAAGGCGCAAAGCAAATCCGTTGTGGCGCTGGCTTGAGAGAGCGGACGTGCGCCATTGCCGGCATTTGTTGGAGGCCCATCTCTTTGCGCCTTTGCGTTTTTGCGCAGACTGAAAGTTGTATTTGCATCCTGTTTTACTCCTGGTCATCCACCGTTGTAGCGTCGTCGGTAATTGCTTTCCCGAGTTCGTCCGGATCTTTCAGTAACTGCGCCAGCACTGGCGGCGACAAATTGACCTGCACGACCGTTCCTTCACGCTTTCCGATTGTCACCACCAGCACATTCCATTTCTCGCCGGCAGCTCTCAGAAATATGTAAGTTTGCTCCTCATCCTTCGCTGAGATCGTTTGCATGAACGGGGTCCATGCTGCGGTCAGCAATGCGGTCAGCGAGCGTTGAAACTCGGCGACGTTACCGCGCGAGTTGAATTCCTGGTCCTCAAAGAACGCCACCCTCACACTGCCTGCTTCGGCAATACGCTTCGGAGTTCCGCCGGCAATCCGTGCTGCGGTAGTCGCCG
>JBGTLE010000448.1:0-10267 GCA_041744295.1 Pyrinomonadaceae bacterium
CTTGATCGTCGCAGATCGCGCGACGCCAGCGTTTTCGGTTGCGAAGCGTTATCACGTAGCCGACGCCGAAACGTGGGCGATGCCGGTGTTGCTGGGATCGGATCTGCTCGTGCGCGATGCGACGTCGCTGATGAGACTGACTCCGGGGCAGTAGCGCCGGTGCGGTAGCCCGACTGTCAAGGAGGGCTCAAAAGGAGGGCTTAAGTGGTCCGCGAAAGCCCTCCCTGACGGTCGGGCTACCGCCCCGCTTCCATTCTCGCGTATCATTTCCTCGCTCCCAATTTCCACATCAGGTCAACCGAAACCAATGAAAAGATCACTTCTGTTTAGCCGCGCCCTATTTCTAATCCTTCTGATCAGCCCGGTCCTGGCCCAGCAGACCGCGTCTCAGGCCGATCCGGCTTTACTAACCGTCGACACGATTTTCACTTATGGAACCAAATCCATAGGTCCCGTTCGCTGGCAGCGTGACGGCGCCGGTTACGTGGCGCTCGAACCATCGCCTACCAAGAACGAGTTTCTCGATATCGTTCGTTACGACGCCACCAGCGGTGAACGGAAGGTCTGGCTGTCAGCCGAACAGCTGACGCCCGCGGGCACAGATACGATTCTGGTTGAAGATTTTGAGCTCAGCCAGGACGGACGGAAGCTATTGCTCTTTACTAAAACGGAGAAGGTTTGGCGAAGTAATACTCGCGGTGATTACTGGGTGCTGGATTTCAACAGCGGAAAACTGCAGAAGCTCGGGGGCGCCGAAGCTAAGCCTGCGACGCTGATGTTCGCGAAGTTCTCGCCAGACGGGACGCGGGTGGGTTACGTGCGCGAAAACAATATCTACGTCGAAAATCTGAGCGATGCGGCAGTCAGCAAAATCACGACTGACGGTTCGCGCTATCTCGTGAATGGAACCTTCGACTGGGTTTACGAAGAAGAACTGTTTTGCCGTGACGGCTGGCGTTGGAGCCCGGATGGTAAGCACATCGCTTACTGGCAACTAAACTCGGAAGGTGTAAAAGAGATGCACCTGATCAACAACACCGCTGCTCTCTATCCAATCATCATCAGCTTTCCGTATCCGAAAGCAGGCGAGACGAATTCGGCCGCACGGGTCGGCGTGGTGAGCGCGACCGGTGGGACTACGCGCTGGTTAGAAGTGCCGGGCGATTCGCGTAACAATTATCTACCCCGAATGGAATGGGCGGCGAGTTCTGACGAAGTGATCATCCAGCAACTCAACCGCTTGCAGAACACAAACATCGTGATGCTTGGCGATGTCCGCACGGGGAAGGTTCGCCCTATTCTGACAGAGAAAGACGACACCTGGGTGGACATCGCCTGGGGCGATATCGATTGGGACAAGACGGGTCTCGCGCGTGGCGACGTCGAATGGATCGATGGCGGCAAAAGATTTCTGTGGGCTAGCGAGCGTGACGGCTGGCGTCATATCTGGTCGATCGCACGTGATGGCAGCGATGCCAAATTGATCACGTCGGGAAATTTTGACGTGGTGAGCGTCGAACGCGTTGATAGTGTCAACGGCTGGATTTATTTTCGCGCGTCGCCCGACAACGCCGCGCAGCGGTATTTGTTCCGCGCCCCACTCAACGTCAGTGGGCAACCCGAGCGACTGACACCAACTTCCGCGCCGGGAACCCACGGTTACAACATCTCGCCGCGTGGCGACGTTGCGATTCACACCTATTCAACCTTCAATAAAGTCTCGTCTACCGAGATGGTTCGACTGCCCCAACATACAGTTGTGCGTACGATGATCGATAACACTCCGGTGCAGGAACGCCTTGGGAAGTTGAAACCGACGACGACCGAGTTCTTCAAAGTTGAT
This sequence comes from Pyrinomonadaceae bacterium, assembly GCA_041744295.1. Lineage (GTDB taxonomy): Bacteria > Acidobacteriota > Blastocatellia > Pyrinomonadales > Pyrinomonadaceae > PSRF01. The sequence continues at coordinate 1,844 of JBGTLE010000448.1, forward strand.
ATCGGCGATGGTGTGCAACTTGACGGCTGGATGATCAAGCCGCCTGACTTCGATCCGCAAAAGAAATATCCGGTTCTGTTTTATGTCTATGGCGAGCCATGGGGCCAGACCGTACTTGATAGTTGGGGTGGCCTCAATCGTATGTGGCATACGATGCTGGCGCAAAAGGGTTACGTAGTGGCTAGTGTGGACAACCGCGGAACTCCGGCGCCGCGTGGACGTGCCTGGCGCAAAATCATCTATCGAAAGATGGGAATAGTGAACTCCGGCGATCAGGCCGCCGCCGCCCGGGCGATTGCAAAGTGGCCATACGTTGACGCGAATCGAATCGGAATCTGGGGTTGGAGCGGTGGCGGCTCGTCTACATTGAACGCGATGTTTCGGTACCCGGATGTTTACCACGTGGGCTTATCCGTTGCCCCAGTTCCAAACCTTCGTTACTACGACACGATCTATCAGGAGCGCTACGGTGGTTTGCCGCAAGAACATCCGGAAGAGTGGAAGCAAAGCTCACCGATCACGTTTGCGAGTCAGTTGAAAGGACAACTGATGGTTGTGCATGGCACCGGCGACGATAACGTTCACTATCAGGGAACCGAGGCCTTGACCGACGCGCTGATTGCCGCTAACAAACAGTTTTCAGTGGTGCCTTATCCAAATCGTTCCCACGGAATCAACGAAGGTCGTGGGACGACGAAACATCTTTACGGATTGTTCACACAGTTCATCACTGAAAAGTTACCCGCGGGCCCGCGATAACTTTGTAGGGGTGTCCCTCCGTGGACACCCTCGAAATGAACATGCCCGCTTTTGTGTCGAGCGTTTCGTAGCCAAGCGAGGGGTGCCCACGGAGGGACACCCTACAAAGCAGGGCAGCAACCCTGTTCACGATTCCTGCCTCCAAGAAGAGCGAGAAAAAACCTAATAGCCCAGGAAGGAAACCGCCATGTCCCGAAGGCGTGCTTGTTTAATACTCACACTTCCGATATTGCTCGTATCAAGTCTTGTAATCGCCCAAACACCTCAGCCTCCGCCCGCGAAGCCTAACCCCGCTGAGCCCGAGGCATACAAACTGCTCGAAGATATCGCTTCACGAATTCCTTCGCTCCGCTCGCGCAACAACCGCATGCAGGTGAGTTGTGAGGTCGCAGATTTGATTTGGGACAAGGACGAAAAGCGCGCGCGCAGTCTCTTTGAGGCCGCGATAAAAGAGTTTACCGAGGTCGTCGCTGATTATGACCTCACCGATCCGGACGCAGTGAATGAACTCAACCTCTTGTATCAACAGCGTCAAATAATCGTGGAGCGAATTGCCAGTCGCGATCCGAAGCTCGCGCTTTCGTTCCTCCGCTCCTCCCGGCTCGCTCATGATCCCCGGTTGGGTATTAATTCTGAGAGCGAGCGAAATCTCGAAATGCACCTGGCTGGCTTAATCGCAGCGCGCGATCCCGAGTTAGCGCTAAAACTGGCGCGTTCGAGTATGGCCCACAGTCTTTCTTATAACGCGATCAATTTGCTGACGCGGCTACAGCAGAAAGATGCCGCCACCGCGCAGAGTTTCTACCGCGAGTTAGTGGATCGCGTTGGAGCGGAAGACCTGGCCCAGAACTCTGAGGCGGTGAATGTCGTGGCAAATCTGCTTGCCAGCTTTCAGCCTCCCAAGGCAAACGAAGAAACTTATCGCAAGTTAGCTGAATTGTTCCTGGAGAGAGTGTTGGCGCTCTCGCCGGCAGATCCCAGTCGCGTTCAGCAAGCGCAGAATATCTTTCATCAGACTCGTAACGTGATGCCGCAAATCGAGAAATATTTGCCGGCCCGCGCGCCCAGTCTGCAGCAGTGGAGTCGTGCAGTTGAGCGGACATACGATGCGAATTCACAGCGATACAATGAGATGAACGAGCTGGTGCAACGTGGGACACTCGACGAATTAATTGCGGCTGCGCCTCGCTTTCCGGCGGAAATCCGTCCACAGATCTATCAACAAGCTGTTTGGAAGGCGCTGAACACTGGAGATCCCGAACGCGCGCGGCAGTTGGTAGCAGAGCTGATTTCGGATCCGGCCCAGCAGAAGCAAATGATCGATCAGATCGAAGCTCATCAACTGTGGAAAGCAATCAGTGACAACAAGCTTGACGATGCTCGCAGGCTACTTGCGAAGGTGAAGCGGATCGATCAGCGGATACAGATGATTGCCCAGTTCGCTGGGTCGCTCGTCGCGAAGGGCGACAAGAAGGGTGCGGTTTCTTTACTTGACGAGGCCCGCGTCTCGCTTACCGATTTGCCGGGAAGCACAATGAAGTTGAATGCCCAACTGCAATTGGCGCGCAGTTACAGCGATCTGGATCCCGACCAGGGAGCGGCTTTACTGCAAGCTGTGATCGTGCAGGTCAATCCGCTGATCGCCGCGGCCGTGGTGCTGGATGGGTTTGATGCCCGGTATCTTAACGAAGGGGAGTGGCAGCCGCGGAACTACAGCGGACTGGGCAATATTGTGCAGGGGTTGCAGCAGACGCTGGGCCAATATGGCGGTCGCTTTAACCCTTTGGGCGAAGCCGAGCTCGCGGAAGCTTCCATAAAGCGTTTCGCGAGTGCGAACAGTTTGGCTGAACAGTTGGAGCGACCCGAAGTTCGACTGCACGCGCAGTTGATGCTGGTGGTGTCAGTCCTACAAAGCAACAATGCGAATGCCAACCGTTCAATTAACATTAGCACCGGGCGCAGAACCACCACTTGGATTCAGCACTGAGGATTGTATGGGCGGCACGCCGTGGGCCGCCCCTCTTTTCGTTAAAGGCCTGCCAAAGCGGAATCTCGGGTGAATGAGACCTCTACAACTTATTTTTAAGGAGTGATATCGATGCGCAAACTAGCGCTGCTGCTTCTACTTATCGTTCCGCTACCGCTCTCGGCGCAGGAGGCAAACGATCACGCTATCGATAAGGCGTTGGGCGTCTGCATCGAGAAAGATCCATCTACCGCCGGCATGGTGCGCTGCATCGATATCGCCTATATCAACTGGGACAAGGAGTTGAACAAGAACTACCAGACCGCGATGAGTAAACTGAAGCCGGCAGAAAAGGCCGCGCTGAAAGCTGCTCAACTGGAATGGCTGAAATATCGCGACGCGGAGTTCAAATTGCTCGACACGATCTACAGCAAACTCCAGGGGACGATGTACATTCACATGCGGCTCGATCAACGGATGCAGCTAGTTCGGCAGCGTGCGCTCGCACTTGCCAGTCACATTGATCTGCTGGGCGAGAGTGAACCGTAAACGTTGAGATACACGTGTTCAGAAATCAAGCAAACTGCAGCACCACCCGAAAATGACAATTTTCGTTGAAAACCTCACATCAATTCTGCTAGGTTGTTAACTGCAGTCGGCACTCACTGCTGCCGCAATACTTACCCCAGCTCACGTCAAACCTGACATTCAAAGCTTTTTTCTGTTCACAAACTATGGAACCTATTACGGACACAGGAGCGTTGGTCGAGCTATTCCGTGGGAATCTCGAGTCAGGCCTGCGGCGCATTCTCGAATCCCAGCTAATAGGCGTTGCCTTCATTGAATTCAACGGAGTAATCATCACTGCGAATGATGGCTTCCTCCAGACTATTGGTTACACGCTCGCCGACTTGGCGCAGGAACAGTTGAGTTTGCACCAGATCACTCCGCCCGAGCATCATCGTCTTGACGAAGACGCCTTCGACAAACTCAAAGCCTTTGGCAAGTGTGCCGTCTACGAGAAAGAGTTTTTGCGCAAAGACGGCAGCCGCGTGCCGGTATTCTTTGGTGGCGTCTCACTCAACGACGCAGCAGTCTGCTTTCTCATTGATCTCAGCCACGATCGCCAAGCACAGGAACGCCTCAATCACCTCGTCAATCATGACGCCCTCACAGACTTACCCAATCAGGTTCTGTTCAGAGACCGATTAAAACAAGCGATTGCTTTGTCTCGACGAAATGATCAGTTGCAGGGAGTGCTGCTTCTGAACCTGGACCGGTTCAAGACCATAAACGACTCACTGGGCTACACCGCCGGTGATCGAATACTGCAGTCGGTTGCGCAACGCCTTACCAGTTGTGTGAGAAGTAGCGATACGGTGGCGCGCTTCGGCAGCGATGAGTTTGCGATCCTGCTCACTCAGATTGGTCGTCCGCAAGACGCTGCCAATACAGCACGCGCGATCAAGGAGGTGCTGGCCCAGGCGTTCCTTTGTAACGAGCAGGAACTCTTTATCTCCAGCAGCATAGGCATCAGTGTTTACCCGCAAGATGGTCAGGACTCGCCTGAGCTACTGAAGAATGCCGGCTCGGCGCTGGACAGAGCGAAGAAAAAGGGCGGAAACAGCTTTGAGTTTTACACTTCCGGTGGAACGACTCACGCGCTCAAACAACTCTTGCTGGAAAGCAATATGCGGCCGGGTCTGGAGCGGCGGGAATTCACGGTTGAATACCAGCCGCAGGTCGATGTGAAGAACTATCGGCTCGTGGGTATGGAGGCGCTGACGCGTTGGGAGCATCCGCAACTTGGGCTGCTCTATCCGGGGGAGTTCATGTCACTGGCTGAGGACAACGGACTCATAATTCCGATTGGCGACTGGGTGATGCAGACCGCCTGTGCCCAAAACAAGTCCTGGCAGGATGCCGGCTTTGAACCGCTGCGGCTGTCGGTAAATTTTTCGGCTCGTCAATTTCAGCAGCCAGGCTTCATTGCTACCGTCGCTGAGATTCTGAAGGAGTCGAATCTCGATCCCAGGTGGTTGGAGCTGGAGTTGACCGAAAGCGCGATCGTGAAGGAGCCGGAACGTGCGATTGAGAAGATGCAGGAGCTCAGGCGAATGGGGCTCCGAATCGCCATTGATGATTTCGGTACCGGCTATTCATCACTCAATTATCTCAAACGGTTTCCGGTAGACACCTTGAAGATCGATAAATCATTCATCGACGATGTCTGCAGCGATCCCCATGACGCAGCTATTGTTCGCGCTATCGTCACCTTGGGCCACGCGCTTGATCTTACTGTGATTGCCGAAGGAGTTGAGACGCACGAGCAGCTCGACTTTTTAACCTCAGTTGGCTGTGATGTGATCCAGGGTTTTCTCTTCAGTAAGTCGTTGACGACCGACGCGTTCAGAGAGTTATTGATGGAACAACTGCGCGTTTCAACACCAACCACTTCCAATTCAACCACTCGCCTGCCCTCGATCACCCGGCGCTTGCAACCGCTCTAGATCCGGACCTCAGAACGGCGAGCGCCAGCGACCCGGTCGACGGAGCAGCTCGAAGTCACTACCGTAACGCTGTAGCGTCGGGTCCGGCCATCCGCATTTCATCTGCGAAATCTGCGGATCCTCACCGCTTGCTCACCTTCAATTCGTTTCCATCCAAATCATAAGTAACCGTTCCACTCTTGCGACCTTGCTTGCACGAAACTTCCCAACTCGTCACCAGGTCCCGGCCCCCGAAAGTTCTTGAGTCTCTTGAAACTTTGTAGAGCGAAATCTGCCCGCCGTTGAAGCCGAGTCGCGCGAGCGCTTTCTGGCCCAGATCAGGCGCCATCTCCAGCTTGAGCTCCTCCAAATCGAAAACCAGGTCTTCCAGCTTTAGCTTGCGATTTATTCGCAGCCGGATTGGAGTCTGGTCACCGATATTCGAAAGCTCGCTCGTCGTCACACCGTTGAGGTCATACTTGTACTGATTGACCTGGGTGGCATCGCGCGGCGACAGCACTTTAAACCAAAGATACTTTTCATAGATGACGACTTCGACCAGCCGAACGCGTCCGCCAAACGCCTCCTTAATTTTCGCTCCCGCGTCACGCAGCACGTCCGCCGAGTAAGTAGTGAAGTTCGCAGCCCGTGATGTCTGCGACAGGTCCACGCCCAGAATGTTGCCCTTCGTGTCGGCACTGGCCGAAGCGTTCTCGCGAGTACCCTTAATCTCGACATTCCAACGTATGTTCCCCGACTTCGTCATGTCGTTTGCGAACGACAGTCCACGTTCGATCGTCATCTTGGTGACTTTGCCGCCTTCAACCGCCACTCGCTCAACGGCAGCCTGGGCCAACGTCGGAGTCGCCGCGAGATTAACTTCGTCGAGATCGAACAGCGTGTCCTTTAAATTTCGCTCGAGAGAATTTAGCTGCACGGGATTTGGTCCCAACACGATCCCTTTGGCATATCGGTACTCGTCGACGTGCTCGAGGTTCTTCGGGTCCTGCGCGCGCAGGGTGGCCATATCTGCCTCGAGCTGGAGACTCAGTGCCTTGACTGGTCCACCCAGCTTCTGCTTAAACGCCTCCGCCGCGTCCTTCGCCGTCGTGCCTTCGAACATCGTCGACTTGTTCAAGAGATTTTTTGCGAAGTTGCAGCCGAGCACCGCGCCAGCAATCAAAGCGACGGCGAGCAAAGCAGAAAGACGGTTTTCGATGTGCGGTGCTTTCATTGGGGAGGCCTCGGCGTTTTAGGTGGCTGAACGAGCTTTCGCAGTCTTGCTGATATCCGCTTGAATTTCAACCGGGCGGTGATGAGGTCAGTACGACCTCGCGGTAGAGACTGTGCGAAAACTCAAGGTCTAAGGAGACAATCAAGATAGGTAGTCTCACTGTCAGGAAGGTGGACCCTGACCCCCCGCTCTTTACACCGAAGGTGTTGCGGCCTCCAGCCCAGGGTTGCGCGCTTTGGCGCTACCCTGGGGATCAAGTTCGAATCGAAATTCTACCCCAGCGGGGTTGCGTCTCATTGGTGAACTAGCCCTCGAGCATCGTTAGAACGCGAACCTTTTTTACATGACTAGGCCAGCGGCAACCCCGTTGGGGTAGATTCCTCAGACTCGCGAGATCCCACCTTAGTAGTCTCTTTCGCAACAGCAGCAACAGCTATGGACCAGCACCCACTATCTCAATACAGATGCCCTCCTACTCATTATCCGAGCGGGAGGGCATCAACTTCGCGAGAGACATAACGGCTACTGCTTGTCATACACTGCAACGTTCTCCCACTTCTTACCCTCCGCATCGGTTCCCATCGTCGTGACGGTGCGCATATTGCCATCGGCCGAGGCGACAATCTTCCCGGTGATGACAACCTTGCCGTCCTTTTTGATGGTAAGTTCCAACGTGTTGGGATCAACGATCTTGTAGGCCCGCATGTCGGAAGCTGGGTCGCCGGTGACGGCGTAGTCTGTTCCGTCAAACTTTCCCGTCCACTCGTTGTGCGCGGGTTGGCCGGCGGCGTTTGTGCCATCCACTATGACCTTGATGTTCTCACCGGCCGCCTCATAGACAACCGTATTGTTCCTGGCGCCACCTGGGGCAAACTTTGACTTGGCCTCATTCAGCTTCCAGGTACCCATGTGTGACTGACTGGCAAAGCTGACTACTGCTGCAGCAAAACATATTGATGCAGCAATACACAGCGCCAGCGTGAATGTGATCGATCTTGTTTTCATCTCATCCTCCAGTGAAAGAAATCTCTGGGACCGATTTCCCGCGCGCATTCTAGTCGCGCATCCCTCGACTCGCAACGCAAGGCGCGAATTCAACCCTCGCCAAGGCTCCGCATACCCCTGCGTTCGGGCCGACCTACAGCGTTGAGATAGTTTCGGCTCATCAATGTCCGACATGCTTCAGCTTGTCGTCGAGTTTCACAACATTCAACTGGTAACGCACATTGAGAGTTCCCAATCCAGACGACAAGCTGAAGCATGTCGGACATTGATCCGACTATTTGTGCAAAGCCTCGCTTCATACTGGTTACAATACCCGCGCAAAATCGCCTCTGCTCTTCCGTCATTAGTTTAAGGAGAGAATTAAGCCGTGAAAAAAATCTTCGGAGTGTTCCTGAGTCTGACGTTGTTCGCGGGAGCAGTTGCGCCCGCTCTCGCGCAGGGCAGGGATCGATCGAATCGCCGCCGCGACCGCGACACTTCGCTTTACTACGGCTATCAAGGCCGGGTTGACGACTACCAGCGTCGAAGCAGAAGCCAGGGCCGCAACCGGCGAAACCAAAGCCTCTCTTTCGGCTATTTGGGTAATGTCGGAAACCGCTATTACCAACGTCGCCGCAACTATGGCTACGGACGTCGCGGCTATAGCAGCTACGGTTACCAGCGTCGCGGTTACCACAACTACAGTTACCAGCGACGTAGCTACGCCTACCCCAGATACCGTTATCGCAACTACTACACTTACCCACGGCGCTGGTACCGGTAGGCGACTTTTTTAAATCTTGGATTCAACCGTAACCATGCGGAGCCTTTGATAGGGGTAGGGAGAGCGCGCGCTCCCCCTCCCTCCGAACCGGACGTGCGGGTCTCCCGCATCCGGCTCTCCGGTTGGTGGTTCACCTTCGAGAGGGTTGACATAACAACTCATGAGCCGCTGCAAGCGAGAACAGCTCCTGAGTCGCAAAGAATTTATT
>JBGTLE010000449.1:0-5410 GCA_041744295.1 Pyrinomonadaceae bacterium
ACTGAGGCCACCAGGAATATTTTCGTGAAGTCGCTCGCGATCAGGGAATCAGGATTCGAGGCAAATAGCAGCACCAGCAAATAGCCGACGATGGGGCCGATCACGGCGCCCGTGTGATCCATCGCGCGATGGAAACCGAAAGCCAGACCGCGATCTTTCGGCGCCACCGCATCGGCGATCATCGCATCCCGCGGGGCGCTGCGAATGCCTTTCCCGATACGGTCAACCAGTCTGATCCCAAGCACCTGATACCAGCTCGACGCGAAGGCCAGTAGCGGACGAACAAAATTCGCCAGCGCATAGCCCATGACGACAAACACCTTGCGCTTGCCGCGCCGATCGCTGAAATAGCCGGCAAAGAGTTTTAGCAGGCTCGAAACAGATTCGGCAGCGCCTTCGATTAGGCCGACAACTGCGGGCGAAGCGCCGAGTGTTAGTGAAAGGAAAACCGGTAAGAGCGGGTAGATGATCTCGCTGGAGGCGTCGTTGAGCAGGCTGACTACGCTGATGGCGAAAACGTTTTGCGGCAAGCGACGGTAGCGACGCCACAAGCCGCGGAGTCCTTCCCGCATTTCGGGAGGCGCCGGCGTTACAAACTGATCGGCGGCATCCGATTCATTCTCAACCATGATGGGTGCCGATCACTTGAGGTGCCGATCGCTGCGTGGGCGTCGTACGAGGGGTGGGACGGGATCTGGGCTTGGGTGTCGGCGCCAGGCTGGTGGTCCAATACCAAACCCCGCCCCCGCCAATCAGGGCGATGAGAATGACTCCGATGATGGCCAGGCGAACCATCCAACGCACCGCCAGACGGGCGATAAGAAAGAAAATCGCCAGCAGGACTACGCCAGCGATGATGAAGATAGTGGTGAAATCCATTCGAGTAGAGATTAGATGCTGGAGGTTAGATGCTAGTAGACGCTCTCACTGACATCTGACATCTAACATCTAACGTCTTCGATAGTTCCCCCGCACAATTGTCTTTATGTTTCCGCGAATGTGAAAATCGCCTTCGATCTCGACGCTGAGTGGATCGCAGGCGCGTACGAAGTCTTCCAGCATGATATTGATCACGTGCTCGTGGAAGATCTTGATATTGCGAAACGAGTTTATGTACATCTTCAAGCTCTTCAGTTCGATGCAGCGCTCATTCGGGACGTACTCCAGACGAATCACAGCGAAGTCCGGGAAATCCGAGAACGGACAGATAGCAGTGAACTCCGGAATTTCAAAATTGATTGTTATCTCGCGCCCGGGAAACTCGTAAGCAAAAGTATCCAGCGGATAAAGATTCATCTCTTCGCGCGGCGTTGAGCAGACATCGAGGGCTTGTTGGTTGACTGGAGGCAGCGTTATTTCGGTAGGCATAAGTAGTTCCTTCTTCGGCATGGGATCTTAGCCTGAGAGTTAGCGTCACGACAAACGAGGAGAATTTGTCAGTTGTCCGTTGTTATTCTGTCGTGAGGATCATGTGAACCGCTAGTGCTGACAACTGACAACTGACAACTGACAACTGACAACTGACAGCCTACGCCGTTGAGTGCCGACCGATCGTAAAAAACTTGACGAGCACAACACCCGCGACGAACCCGCCGATGTGTGCTGCATAAGCCACACCACCCAACTGCGAGCCGCCACCCAACATTCCAAGTCCGCTAATCAACTGGAACGCGAACCAGATCCCAATCGCCACCCAGGCGGGAACGTCGGTTAGGAATCGGAACAAGAGCACGGTCACACGACGCGAGGGATGAAGCAGGAGATAGGCGCCGAGCACTGCTGAGATCGCGCCTGACGCGCCCAGGCTCGGCACCAGCAAACTTCGAGCATCCGTCGAGAACATGATCGTCGTGACGACGTGCGCCAGCGATGCCAGAATTCCGCAAACCAGATAGAAGATGAGATACCTGATGTGGCCCATGCGATCCTCAATGTTGTCACCGAAGATCCAGAGGAACAGCATGTTTCCGAAGATGTGTGCGATGCCGCCATGCATGAACAGCGAAGTAAGCAGAGTGATGTAGACAGAAAAGGGCGTGGTTTGCAGGCCGAGAATCTGTTGCACCTCTCCGGTCTCGCGGTTAACGACTCTCCGGTCCGGGGTGACAATGTCGTCGCCTGACCGAATCTCTTCGGGCACTGTCGAAAAGGCGTAGGTGAATTTGTCGTTCGTGCCCAGTCCTTGCAGAAAGACAAACACCAGGATGTTGATGGCAATCAGAATGTAATTCACCACCGGGGTGACGGTGCGGCCGGTGTTGTCATCGGATATCGGGAAAACCATTCGGCATTCACTCCTGCGCTAGACCTGCGACTGGGGCAGCACTAAACAATTAAGCTGTTCTTAGAGTATCGCGGGGCTGTTGATAAATCACTTCGACACGCAAGCAGCGCCGCTAATCTGCGGCACGCGCACGCACTCCCGCTTGAACAATCGCGGGTTCATGCGGCCTCAGGAGTTCATAACCTTCGGAACGCGCCACGTAGGTAGCGGCCGTAATGTCTCCGGCTACATTCAACGTTGTCCGGCACATATCGAGGATGCGATCCACGCCGAGAATGATCGCGATCAAGGCAGGATTCACTCCAATCGTAACCAACACGCCGATGATGAAGGGAATAGATCCGGAAGGGACCCCCGCAGTGCCGATGCCGCCAAGGATGGCCAGATAGACGACCAGCAACTGCTGGCCCATCGTCAGGTCGACTCCGGCGAGCTGTGCCAGAAATAAGACCGTTACACCTTCATACAACGCGGTGCCGTTCTGATTCGCGGTCGCTCCAACGGTCAGAACGAAGCTGTTGATCTCTTGCGGCACGCCCAGGTTCTCTTCCGAAACTTTCAAAGCCGTCGGCAGCGTGGCGTTAGACGATGAGGTCGAAAAAGCCGTCAGCAACACCGTCTTAATGCGGCGGAAAAACTCGAGCGGAGAAAGTTTGGACAGAAAGTAGATCGAGAGCGAGTAAACACCAAACATGTGCAGTGAAAGGCCCAGCAGCACCGTGAGGACAAACCAGCCCAGCGCCTGCAGCAGGTCAAGACCGAACCGCGCCGTGTTGTTGAAGAGCAGGCACGCTACGGCGTAGGGCGCGACCTTCATAATCATCTCGATAATCTTGGCAGTTATCTGAAACACCGCGTCGAGCACGCTTAACAGCGGCGCCGTGGTCCTCAAAGGCAGCAACGTGATCGCGATACCGACGATCAGCGCAAAGAACATGAGATGCAGCATGTTCGGGTTTTCACCAGAGACGGCGGCAAATGGGTTCTTCGGAACAATGGTCTGGACGACGGCCATTAGAGGCTTAGGCGCCGCGGCGCTTGCCTTCGTGGCATCTTCGACGGTCTTGGTAGCGTCGGTTGCATAGCGGACCTTCAAGGCTTCGGCGGTGGCTGGATCGATCTTCTCGCCCGGTCTGATCGTGTTTGCCAGCGTCAGCCCAATGATCACGGAGATTGCAGAGAGAACCAGGCAATAGCCAAATGACTTGAGGCCCACTCGGCCGAGTTTGCGAATGTCGCCTATGCCTGCCACACCGACCACCAGTGATGAGAAGACTAGTGGTACGACAATCATCAGCAGCAGCCGCAGAAATAGGTCGCCGAGCGGTTGCGTGAAATTGTCGATCACCCAAACCACGCGCGGATGTGAACCGCCAAACATCCAATTCACACCAACTCCGGCAATCACACCAACGGCGAGACCGATCAGGATGCGCGAATGGAGCGCCATGCCCTTTGGCTTGTCGCCAGTCTCGTCATCAAGATCAGTGGTGACTTCGCGTTCAAAGGCGTCAGACGGTAGTCTGCGATCGTTTGGGTTGTTTTTGTCAGGCATGGTTGGCTAAGAAGTACTGAGTGCTGAGTAAAAAAGTACTGAGTGCTGAGTACTGAGTACCAAATTCTAAGATCCTCGTTTGGTCAGTTTTAAGTTTCGAATTAGTTGAGCAAATGCGCGTACGGAAGAACGGAATCCCTCTGCGAAGAAACCGGAACTCAGTACTCAGCACTCAGCACTCCGTTTTCACCTTCCCCAGCGCAGCTTGGTGCGTAGTACTTCAAAGTAGTTCCTATTCGTCGGCTGAATTAGATTGAAGGTGTTTTGGCTCTTGCGAATGATCGCCTTGTCATCAACCTTCAGTGGAAAACCAACTTGCCCGTCCAGAGTCAGCGCGACGTCTTCCTGGTCCGTCTTCAAACGCAACTCAATCACCGCGTCGTCCGGAACCACAATCGGTCGGTTCGATAGCGTGAACGGGCAAATGGGAGTGACTACGACCGCATTCATTGATGGAAAGATCACCGGCCCGCCGGCTGACAAGTTGTAGGCGGTTGATCCGGTCGGCGTTGAGACGATGAGACCGTCGGCGCGAAATGCATTCACGAATTGATCGTTCAGATAGGCTTCGATCTCGATGATGCGAGCGAGCGCCGACTTGTTTATGACGGCGTCATTGAGCACGCGGTTGCGATTGATAAGCTCGTCTCCGCGCCTCAGTTCGACGTCCAACATGACTCGTTTATCGAGACGATAATTGTTGGAAAGAATCGATTCGAGAGCTGTGTAGAGTTCTTCAATGCGAAACTCAGCAAGGTATCCCAAACCCCCATAGTTGATTCCCAACACCGGCACTTCCGAATCGCCAATCATTCGTGCGGTCGCGATCATGGTGCCGTCACCACCGAGCACCATAATCAAGTCGGCACTGGTAGCAAGTTGATCGGCGGCCACGACGGGAACCGTACAACCGGTTTCGTGCTCGATTCGGTCGCGGTCGAGTTCGGCAGTGCCAACCAACTCGATCGAGCGTTCCGCAAGCCACTCCACGACTCCGCAAACGGTCTTCAACGCGTCCGGTTGATGCGGCTTAAGGACGATCCCAATGCGTTTGATTGAGGACACAGTCACGTCGTGGCGTTTCCGGGGAAAACGCTCGCAATCCTAAATTGCCAGCGGGTAGATCCGATTCAGGAGAGAAGCGCGAAAAAGTATTTATTGCTTCGGGAACAAACCGGATGATACGTGGCGGTGGTTTTTAGTGTCAACGAAAGGGTCTGAACCTGCAGGTTTCATTTGGCCGCCACCGCTCGAAGTAGTGGCTCGGAGAGTCTGACGGAAAACACGGAGGAGAATTTGGCAAAGCAAAAGCCTAATAGTTCATCCAGAGGCATTCCTGTCGGATTTGTTTGATCGAGTGGCAATTTTTAGGAGTGGCATCATAACGCCGCCAACCCTTGTAGAATTGATCCATGAGATCGTTGCGGTAACCTGACACGGCAACTTTTCCTTTGGCGGATCTGAGAGACGAGGAAAGTTGCTGGTGATCGTTTTCATCCATCTCAAAGCCGTAGGCTTTGCGATCTCCGCGTGTGCTGTGCAGGTACGGTGGGTCGCAATAGAACAACGTG
>JBGTLE010000450.1:0-3513 GCA_041744295.1 Pyrinomonadaceae bacterium
GCGTGATCCATAATGCCGGTGATCGAGTCCGGCACTTCCAACACAAAGCAGGCGGCCAGCTGACCGTTTTGTTTGCCCGCGTTCACGAGGCACGGTGTGTTGGGAACGAACTCGCGCGCGAGCATCACGTCGCTCATCGCGGCGAAGAACTCATCGCGTTTTGCGGAATCTTTCTCGGCCTTTGAAACATGAGTGACGACGCGCGCCACGATATCGGACCATTCCTCGAGCGCTCGGCCTTTGGCATCTTTCAGTGAGTACCGCTTGCTGATCACGCGTTTGGCATTGAGTCCGAGTGGCTGACTCTTGCGACGGGTGGACGGTGTGGCGGGGGAAGAAGGGCTCACGGTTCCTGCTTTTTTGCCGATGACAGCGCTCATGTTCTGTGCCTTCTCTCGCGGGGGACGAATGCGAGGGTTAATCGAGATTCAAAGACGGTTTGGCAGCGCGTAAACTCTCGCGTGCTGGTTATTCAGATGTGTTGCGGATACCCGGGGTGGCTCTTTCGAAGCTTTAAATCTCTGTCCTGGCAGTCGGGCAAAGGGGCCTGCCGCTGCACCAACTCAACCGCTGTGTTCTCAAGCGGAGCGGAATATACTCCTTTGACCTTGCCGTGTCAATATCTTGTGCCTATCTTTTTCTGCAACACGATATAGAGCATTTTCTAAGGGTATGCTTTAAGTTTTAAGTGACTGATTCTCAACTCGTTTTGCCGTCACAGCGGTCTCTAATAAGTATGACAAACAATCCGATAGCCCGTTGCTTCCAAGTGCAGTATGCAAGTGGAGTATGAAAAGCGTTGATGAGTCTCGTTAGTTGGGGAAGAACTTGCAAGATGGGGAATCTCACTGTCGGGAGGTGGACCCCGTCCCCGCTTCAAGCAGGCAGGGTTTCAGGATATAAGAAGAAAATTCAACTCAATCGAGACTGTCTGATTGGTGGGGGGATCACATTGGAAGAAAAGAGCGGGGACAGGGTCCGCCTTCCTGACAGTGAGATCAACCAACTGGCTCATTGCTCTCAAAGCGTTGAAGCCTACAAACCATGCTGGAAGATATTTACGCCGCGGCTTACGGGATATTTCGACGGGGAGTTATTTCGAGGAGGAGCTGTTGGAGAGCAGCAATTCGTAGTTGCCGAGGTCGCGATTGTGGCTATCGAGTGCGGCGAAAGTGTCGGAGGTCTCTTCCAGCATCTGCTTCGTCATCGCTATGGAATCGCTGAGTTGTTCGAAGTCGAGCGAGGACACGCGTTCCGGAGTCGGCAGCGTCACTACCTGATCGTTAACAAGCCCGAAAAAGTTCTCGATCGATTGCAGTTGGCCTTCAACCAGCTTCACCGATCGCTCGATATCATGGAAGGCAGCGACGCGGCGCTTGAGAATCTCTACGTTAGCTTGCTGAATCCTTCGTTCGCGATCGTCTTTGGAGCCGTTGACCGAACGTTCCGCCTGGACCAGTTGATTCTGAACCGCCTGGCGATTGATAGAACGAAGGTGGTGCTTGCGTCGCCGGTAGACGTCGAGAAGATCGACAAAATCTTCCCAGCGCTGATCGAGACTCTGGATATTGATGGGGACTTGTTTCGTGCCGGTAAACTTCCTGTAGTTGGAATAGATCTGATTCTTCATCCAACGCAGGTACTCAACAGCCTCCCTTTCGCGCGGATCGAAACCTTTAATAATTACTTCGCGTTGCTGGTCGCGGAGTTTTAGGAGACGCTGCTTCTCGCGGCGATCAACCAGGCGGCGGTAGAGTGAAGTTGCTGGCACGGTTACTAAATAGACGGTTTCGGCGGCCAATGCCGCGACCAAAGGGGTCACATCCTGAACGTACGCAGCCGCGACTGCAAAGCCTGCCATCCCCCAAAAGTTGACAGGCTCCTTGAAGGCTTCTTTCAGATACTTGAGATCAATCTTCGGCAGCTCGGGCATATACTTTAGAACTTGACCGCTACTGTTACGCGAACCGAGAGCTAGTTGTTGCGGCCGCCATTGTTAAGAGCCGAGCCGCCCGCGCCACCAACACCGGTTTCACCTTCAGCGGGCAGAGCCTGTGGCTCACTCGCAGGCGCCGCAGGCAATAAACCCATGTCGCGCTTGTATGAAAGCAGTTTGTCTTGCAACTGCATGTCCATCGCTTCGCGTTCGATATCCTGCATCTGGTTATCAACTGACGCTGCTCCAAGTTGCATCTTGGCCTCGGCAGCGGCCGCGCGGCGATCAATCTTGTCGCGCATCTCGTTGAAAGTCGATGCGTCGTCGCCAATCTGAAACGACTCCATCGTTTGGGCGAGCTGCTCCTGCAATTTCGCCTGCTTGGATTGACTGATCAGTTGCATTGCCTCGGCTGTCCGCCGCTGCATCTGCAAAACATAATTATCGCGAGCCTTCAGCGCCTGCTTCGATGCCAGGGTCGCATGTTCGAGTTGCTGTCCAGTCTTTAGTGCATCGAGCTGCGCCTGCTGTAACTGTCCAATGTATGCGGTGGCGATGTCATCGCGACCCATCTTTACCGAAGCACGAATCTTGGAATCCAGATCGACCACTTGAGAGTCGAGCCGTTCCTTACTCTTCGCCAACAGTTTTTCGGTTGCCATTACCTGTGCGACGGAGTTGTTCAACTCCGGCACGCGGTCGCGCATGTCGCGAATCGTTTGCTGAAGAATGAGTTCGGGATCCTCAGTTTTCTCGATTATCCCGCCAAACAGCGCGCGTCCTGTGCGCTTAAGTCTTGTCCAGAGTCCCATTTGTCACTCATCCTCCACTGATCAGATGTGCGATCGTGTTCTGCTTTTGCCTGCCTTAAGACTTCTGCGAGGCCGCATATGTTTGTACGTAAGGCATCTTGTGTGGGTTCAAATTACCGCCACAAAAACGAATCGGAGTATAACAGTACTTAGTTCGGGGCTTCCAGAAGGTCTGGGCTAAACGCCGGACTCAAGATCTGCCAGCGGCTTAAACCTGCCGATATCTCGCCGGTATTGCATGCCAAGCCAGCTTATTTGCGAAACTGCGGAGTAGCACTTCGTCAGAGTGTCGGTAAGATTTTCCCCCGTCGCGGTCACACCCAGCACCCGTCCGCCCGCAGTTTGCCACTCGCCAGTTTTGGACTTCGCGGTGCCGGCGTGGAAAACCTGCACATCGCGGATGGCGCCTGATTCATCGAGACCGTTTATTTGGCGTCCTGATTGATAACTCCCGGGATAGCCCTCGCTTGCCAACACAACGCAGGCGGATGACTCAGAGCTCCAAGTCACGGTCTGCTGTCCCAGTGTTCCTTCGCTTATTGCCTTTAGGATTTCAAACAAACTGCTCTGCAGTCTTACCAGGATCGCTTGCGTTTCCGGATCGCCGAACCGGACGTTGTACTCAAGAACCCTGGGACCATTCCTCGTCAACATGATCCCGATGAACAAGATGCCACGGAAAGGAAAGCCTTCTTCCTGAGCGCCGCGGAGAGTCGGTTCGATGACCTCTCTCACGATTTGATTCAGGGTCGGCTGGTCGAGAAC